>JAGWLO010000059.1 GCA_028872015.1 Burkholderiales bacterium
GCGGCGGCACGGCGATGGCACCTCCACCGATCTTCGTCTGCGGCATGTTCCGCTCGGGCTCGACCCTGGTCGAACAGGTGCTGGCGGGACACTCGCAGGTCCGAGCCGGCGGCGAGCTGGGCCTGCTGCCGACGCTGGTGCAAACACGACTGGCGCCCTACCCCGCGCGCATGGCTCAGCTGGGCGCCGCCGACCTGGCGGCCATCGGTCAGCAGTATCTGGCCGCCGCTTCGGCCCTGCGCGGCGATGCGGCCCGCATCACCGACAAGCGCCCCGACAACTACCTGCACATCGGGCTGATCAAGACCTTGTTCCCCGACGCCAAGATCGTGCACACCAGACGCCATCCGCTGGACAACGGCTTGTCCATCTACTTCCTGCATCTCGACCCGCAGCTGGGCTACGCCCTGGACCTGGCGGACATCGGCCACCACTACCGCGAGTACCAGCGGCTGATGGCGCACTGGCGGTCGATCTATGCCGACGACATCCTCGACTTCGACTACGACGCCTTCGTCCGCGACCCGCGGCCCGCCGTACAGCGGCTGCTGCAGTTCTGCGGCCTGCCGTGGGAAGAGGGCTGCATGGCGTTCGAGCGCGTGCCGGGCCCGGTGCGAACGGCCAGCGTGTGGCAGGTGCGGCAGCCGCTGTACGGACATGCCTCCGGACGATGGCGGCACTACACCGAGCATCTGGATCCACTTCGGCAGGCGCTGGGTGGATCACCCGTGAGTGCGGCTGACGCAGCTTCGCGCTGAAAAAGCGAGCAAGCCCCGCGGTCCGATGAACCGCGAGGCCTGAAGGCGTGAGAGGGGGAGTCGGCCGCGCCAACTCCCGCAGAAACTTGCCTTAGAACGTCGCCGTCACATTCAGCGAGATCTTGCGACCCAGCGCGTCGTACACCACCGGATAGGTGTTGCCGTTGCCGAAGGGCGCGCCGGTCACCGCAATCGGCGGATCCTTGTCCAACAGGTTCTGGACGCCCAGACGTGCCGTCCAATGCTTGGTCACGTTGTAGGCCACCGACAGATCGAGGTAGCTGACCGCGTTGAACTTCTGGTCCACGGAAATCGGCTTCGTCTTGAGCAGCGGATTGGTGCTCGTCGACTGGTCCTTCACGCTGTCGAAGTAGCGCCACGTGGCCGACACGTTGACGTTGTACGGCGACACCCAGGTCGCAGTTGCCGTGTGGCGCCACTTCGGGTTGGGCGTCCCGCAGGTGTTGCCAAACAGTCCTGCGCAGTCGTAAGAACCCAGACCCGGCAGGGGCTCGGTCTTGTACTTGCCCAGCCACGTCCCCTTGAAGCTGACGTCGACACGACCCGCCGCGGGCAGCCGCATCGAGTAATCGGCACCGACATCCAGGCCCGAAGTTTCGAGCTTCGACAGGTTGGCATTGCCAGCTGCGATGAAGGCATTGCCGGTCCACAGCGACCCATTCACCGTCGCGCGGTGGATGAGCGAGCAGAACGTGGGGTTGCCGGTGGACAAGCACTGCGCCAGCGTCGTGGTCGGATCGGCGGTCGAGATCACGTCCTTGACCTTGAAGCTGAAGTAATCCAGCGTCAGGGCGAGATCACGAATGGGCGTCAGCGCCAGTCCCAGCGTGTAGCTGTCCGAGGTCTCCGCCTTCAGGTTGGGGTTGCCGCCGAACAGACCGTTGTACTGCTGAGCCGGGCTGTCGGGAATCGAACCGTACTGGGCTGCGGTAACGCCGGTGTTGGCGCACTGTGCCAGCGTGGCTCCACCACTGACCACACCCGTGGCCGGATCGATGGCACCGGCGCAGGGGTCGGCACTGTTGTTGTACAGACCGATGGATTGCGGTGAGAACAGGTCGATGACGTTCGGCGCGCGAGCCGAACGCTGCACGCTGCCGCGCAGCTGGTAGCCCTTGACGACCTCCCAATCCAGCCCCATGCCGTACGTATTGGTGCTGTTGCCCGTGCTGTACTTCGAATTGCGGTAGCTGGTGTCGAAGGTCAGGCGGTGGGCGAACGGCTTGTTCTCGACCAGTGGCAACTTGAACTCGCCGAAGATGTCGCGCACGGAGTAGCCGCCGCCAGAGCCGATCGTCGGCCCCCCTTGGCCGGCCAGATCGCCGCTGCTGAATTCCTGGTCGGTCGCAAGATTGAGCTTCTCCTGCCGATTCTCGATACCGGCCGCGAGGCTGGCGCCAGTGGCGGCCGTCGGCAGCTTGACGCCAAAGGCTCCCAGGTCGACCGATCCACTCGCGCTGTAGACCAGCTGCGAGGTGAATCCGCTCTTGAAGCCTGGCGTGCTGAGGTAGTTGACGGCCGCCGAAGAGGCCTGCCCGGGCGACCAGATGTTGTAAGGCACGCAATTCGGGTCGGTACCGTCGACCACCGATTGGCACACCGGCTGCCCCGTGGTCGGGCTGGTGACCACGTTCAGTGCGCGCTGGGCCTTCACCACCGAGAAGTCGTTTAAGTACTCTTCCTGGTAGATGACCTTGCCGGCCTGGGCTGACAAGTCATAACTCCACGGGCCGATGTCGCCCTTGATGCCGACGACCGAGCGGAAGGACGTGTGACGCAAATCATCCTGGCGGCCGCCGCCTTCAACGTTGCGACGCCCGATGTACACGGGAACCGCCGTGCTGCTGCCCGGCGTGATGCCGAGCGCGCTCTGCAGCGGGGCCGGGATGAGCGGGTTTTGACCGTTGACGGTGTACAGATTGAAGAACAAGCCACTCGGCGCGATCTGGGCGACCGAATGGTCGTCCATGAACATGAATTCGGCATAGGCTCGCGCCGCATCGCTGAGGTCGTAATGCGCGAAGGCCGCAGCGTTGTAACGCTCGTCCGGGCGTTGGAAGTAGTTCAGCGGCGCGTAGTTGTAAGCGTACTTGCCTGAGTACGGCACCAGCGTGCCGGTGCTGTCGTAGGTGTAGGTGTTGCCGTTGTTGCCGTTGATGAATGTGCCCTGCGGCGTGGTGCCGGAGCCGCCGCATGAGTAATTGTTGGCCGAGATGCTGAGGGCGCAGGCCGAGAAGCTGCGCGCCGCCTGCAGGATCGGGTCGGCCTTGCGGTAGCTCAGGAAGACGACCGCATTGCCCTTGTTGTCGGCGAAATTCGACCCCATCGTGACGCTGAGGTCGGTCGTGCCGCCATCGCCGCCGACGTTGCCCGGAAGCGCAAAATTCCGCGCCTGCACGGCGCTGTTGATCTCGTTCTTCTGGCTGTGGTTGTAGATCGATCGGTTGGCATCGATCTCGATGCCTTGGAAACGGTCGTTCATGACGAAGTTCACGACGCCAGCCACCGCGTCGGAACCGTAGACGGCCGAAGCGCCGCCCGTCAGCACGTCGACACGTTTGATCAGCGAGGTCGGGATCTGGTTCAGGTCCGCGGGAACGTACCCGGGGTCGCCGGCCGGAAGGCGACGGCCGTTGACGAGCACGAGCGTGCGCGACGGGCCGAGACCGCGCAGGTCCACGGTGGAAGTGCCCGTGGCGCCGTTGGATACCTGCGCGCCGTAGCCGGCAAACACTTGCGGCAGGCTGTTGAGGAAATCTTCGGCAGTGGTAGCGCCGGCGATCTTGATGGACTCCGCGGTCAAGGAAATGATCGGCGACGCGGTGTCCGTGGACAGCGACTTGATGCGCGAGCCCGTGATCTCAACCCGCTCGCTCGGCGCGGACGCGGCAGCGGCAGGTGCCTGCTGCGCCCACACCGGCAGCGCGCCCAGCATCAGCCCGCCGCCGATGGAGGCCAGCACGCCGGCGTAGACCTTCGTACGTTTGAACATGAAAGAGACTCCTGTGGATGGTGATTCAAAGGTCCTGCCTCGAGAGCAAGAGCCGTTCCAGACGCTGGTAAGACGTCCGCCGCTCTACGAAGCAATGTGAAAATATTGTGATGCCCCATCGGGGTGCGGTACTGCGGGAAAACCCAAGCGGCCGAGGGCCGCAAGCGGGTGGCAGCCTCGCAGGATCGGCCCAAAAGCAAGGCCGCACGCGGGTTTAGGCAGGGCGGCCGGGCGCGCATGCAGCGTCATAACTTTGCGTCGCGACCGGTGCTCTGTGTTGGGCACCCACAACATTCAACGGCCTGGGCGCCCGGGCCCGATCGACGGCCGGGGCGGCCACATCACAGCCGCGGCGCCAGGGCGCAGGGGCAGCCTCCGCAAGCAAAGGGCCCACCGATGCGATCGGTGGGCCCTGCGTGCGGGAGGTCGGGCAGCCCGCCCGGTCACCGGGTCAGAACTGCTTGTCGTACGAGATGGTGAACTTCACCGACCGCGGATCGCTGTAGGCCAGCGGGGTGTTGTAGGTGGTGCGCAAGCCGGTGCCCGAGTTGTAGCGCTCCTCGATCACCTGCGCCACCTGCCGGTTGAGCACGTTGAAGACGTCGGCCCGCAGGCGCAGGCCCGGCAGCACGCTGGGCGTGTAGGCCACGTTCAGGCTCACGGCGTATTCCGGCGGCAGCGTGCCCTTCGAGCCGCGCGGCGTGGGCTGGCCGTTGCAGAAGAAGTAGGCCGAGCCGTAGCCGGAGTAGTTCGTCACCGGCGCACCCGGCGTGTACGGTGCCGACGAGCCGGTCACCGGCGACGGCGCGTTGCCGATGCAGTTCTTGGGCCGGCCGCTGGAGAACACCAGGTTGCCGCCCACGCCCACCTGCTCGGTGACCTGGTAGAAGCCGAAGGCCTTGATCTGGTGGGTGCGGTTGTTCGGCAGCGAGCCGTTGGCGCCGACCGCGAACTCGGGGAAGTCCCAGGCCTGCGTGGTCGAGACGTCGCCCTGGCCGATGTCCGACAGCAGCTGGCCCTCGGCGTTGCCGAAGTTGTGGGCCAGCGTGTACGTAACGCGGCCCCACCACTTGCCGTCGAAGGGGTGCTCGGCGAACAGGTCGAGCGCGATGTACTTGCGTGCGACCTTGGGTTCACCGAGATCGGCCGCCGACAGCGGGATGTTCTCGAGCTTGCCGTCGCCGTTGAGGTCGATGTTGAAGGTGTTGGCCAGGCCGGGGTTGTACAGCGCGCAGTTGAAGCCCCAGTTCGATGCGTCCACGCCGTTGCGGGCCGCCCAGGCCCTGAAGGGCCGGTCATCGCAGGTGTCGTCGATGGCGGTGCGCAGGGTGCGGTAGGTGAACTTGGCCCCCGAGTTCCAGCCGCGAGCCAGGGCCTTTTCGATGCCCAGCGTCAACTCGTCCTGGTAGTTGCCCTTGAGGTTCTGGGCCGCCACCTCGAGCGGGTTCTTCGCCTGCCCGAGTTCGTTGTTGGGCGAGTAGAAGGGGCTGATCGCGGTCAGGCCGGTGGGGGCGCCTGTGGCCGGGTCCACGCCGGTGTAGACGTAGTTCTGCTGGGCGTTCAGCGACGAGCCGGCGCCACGGATGGCCACGTTCGTCGGCACCGGCACGTGGTAGCGGCCGGCGGTGCCGAAGACCTTCATCGAGGCGTCGCCGTTCACGTCCCAGGCCGCCGCCAGCCGGGGGGCCAGCTGCTTGGTCAGCTTGATGTAGGACTTGCCGTCGCCGTTGCGGTTGTCGAAGCCCTCGTTGCGCAAGCCCAGCGTCAGCAGCAGGCGGGGCGTGACCTGCCAGCGGTCTTCGATGTACTGCGCGTCCTGGATGACGGTCGGGCGCGCGCCGGTGGAGCTGATGAAGCGCTGCGCGTAGTAGCCCTGCTGCGCCAGCGGGTTGCCGGTGACCGAGTTCGGCGGCGCGGTCTGGTTGTCGGGCGCCAGGCTCGGATCGGTGGCCTTGAAGTACTGCCAACCGATGCCCCCGGCCGTGGCGGCGCCCGACAGCGACGTGATCTTCTGGTAGTCGATGCCGGCGCGCACCGTGTGGTTGGCCGTCAGCTTGTACTCGAAGTCGAAGCGACCGCCCTTGTTGGAGTCGAAGGCGCCCGGCACCAGCAGGTTGCCCGTCAACGTCTGGTTGTTCACGCAGGACAGCGTGGACGGCAGCACGGCGCTGTTGCAGATGATCTGCGGGAAGGCCGGGTTGTAGCCCACCGGCGTCTGCTTGTGCTCGGTCCGGCTCTCGCCGTACAGCGCGGTGACGGTGAGGTCGTCGCTGAGGTAGCCCGAGTACTTCAGGATGTCGACGCGCGCGCCTTGCTGTGCGGCCGCCGGCGTGGGGCCCCAGTTGTAGTACTTCTGGCCGCTGTTCTGCACGTTGGTGCGGGCCAGCGTGGCGTAGTTGAAGCCGTAGTACTTGCGGTCGTCGGTGATCTGGTCCGAGATCGCGGTGTACTCCAGCGTGTGGTTGTCGCTGATGGCCCAGTCGAGCTTGAGCAGGTAGCGCGGGTCGGAGACGTTGCGTTGCTGGAAGGAGCTCGACTGCACCGCGGGCGAGATCGTGTACGTGGCCGAGTTGTTGGCCAGCCGGATGTAGTCGCGCTGCGACTGGTTCTGCTCGGCGGCGAAGAAGATGAAGAGCTTGTCTTTGATCAGCGGCCCCCCGCCGTAGGCGCTGTACATCAGCCGGTCCTGCTTGTTCAGGCCGTTGTAGAAGTACAGCTTGTTGGCCAGGGCCGTGCCGTTGTCGGCGTAGTACTGGTCGCGCTCGCGGGCGCGCATCCAGCTCGGCTCGTACGAGACGGCGCCGCCTACCGCCCACTGGTTGCCGCCCCGCTTGGTGACGATGTTGACCACGCCGCCGGTGGAGCGGCCGAACTCCGCGCCATAGCCGCCGGTGAGGATCTGGGCCTGCCCGATGGCGGCGAAGGGCAGCTGCGAGAAGCCGACCTGGGTCAGCAGCGTCGTGACCGGGAAGCCGTTGATGTAGTAGGCGTTCTCCGAGGCACTGGCGCCGCCGAAGGACGGCGCGTTGGCGCCGCCGTAGCGCGTGTCACCGGCCGTGGTGTTGGGTGCCAGCTGGATGATGGCCGCCACGTTGTTGGCGATCGGCACCTGCGCCAGCTCGGTGGCGCTGAAGACGGTGGTGGAGCCGGCCGTGCTGACGTCGAGCCGCTTGACGCGGGCGGTGATCTCCACCACCTGCGTGGCGCCCTGCGCCAGAGAGACCTCGATGCCCTGCGCCAGGCGCACCTCGACGTCGTCCTGCCTGGCGACGACCTTGCCCTGCTTGAGCAGCGACACGCGGTAGCGGCCCGGCGGCAGCGACAGGAAGCTGAAGCGCCCATCGGCATCGGGCTTGAGACTGCGCTTCAAGCCCGTGGACGGGCTTTCGACCAGGACCTCGGTGTCGGGCGTCGGCGCCGGCACGGTGCCGTAGATGGTGCCGGTGGTGTTCGACTGCGCGTGGGCGACATCCAGCGGAATGAAAGCCAGCGCGGCCGAAGCTGCCGCGATCGCGACGGCAGAACGCTTCCAACGATTCACACGGTGATGCATGCAGGAGACTCCAGTGTAATGAAATGACAACCTGCGCAAAGAAGCAAGACTCGTTCCTACGCGAAACGACGTTCTTGTCGTCTTGCAGCAAAGTTTTGTAATTTCATTGTCATGGTTGGACACGATGACGCTCCTTGGGGAAACCCAAGGGGTTGCGGTCATGCAACAGTGGGCGGCACGGCGATGGCGTGCGCCTTCGCAGCGGATGGCCCAGCTCCCGGGCGTGCGCCTGGCGCGGGCTGCGGCGGCGGGCGGGCCGCCGGCGGGCTCGGGTGGGCCTCGTAGGGCCGCGTAGGGCCGGACGCCCGCCGCGGCCTACAGCCGCGGCACCGCCGCCAGCAAGGTGCGCGTGTACTCGCGCGTGGGCCGCGCCAGCACCTCGGCACAGTCGCCCTGCTCTTCGATGCGGCCGGCGCGCATCACGGCCACGCGGTCGGCGATGTACTCCACCACGCCGATGTTGTGGGTGATGAACAGGAACGACACGCCCAGCTCGCGCTGCAGCTCGCGCAGCAGGTTCAGGATCTGCGCCTGCACCGACACGTCCAGCGCCGAGGTGGGCTCGTCGCAGACGATCAGCCGCGGCTGCACCGCCAGCGCGCGCGCGATGGCGATGCGCTGGCGCTGGCCGCCCGAGAACTCGTGCGGGTAGCGGCCCAGCGCGTCGGGCCGCAGGCCCACGCGTTCGGTCAGCGCCTCGATGCGGGCACGGCGCTGGCCGATGTCGAGATCGGGTTGCAGCGCGGCCAGGCCTTCATCGAGGATCTCGGCCACGCGCATGCGCGGGTCGAGCGAGGCGAACGGGTCCTGGAAGATGATCTGCACCTGGCGCCGCGCGGCCTGCAGCTCGGCGCCCTGCAGCGCGAACAGGTCGCGCCCCTGTAGCAGGGCCCGGCCCTCGAGGGTGGCCGTGCGCCGCAGCAGCTGCACGATGGCCTTGCCGGTGGTGGTCTTGCCGCAGCCCGACTCGCCCACCAGCGCCAGCGTCTGCCCGGCCTGCAGCTCGAACGAGATGCCGGCCACGGCGTCGAAATGCCCGCGCACCCGCTGCAGCATGCCGCCGCGGATGGGAAAGCGAACGCGCAGGTCCTGCACCGACAACAGCGGCGCAGTGCCTGCAGCCGGTGCACCGGCCACACGCGGCAGCGGCAGCGGCGCCGGTGCGGACCGGGCTGCGCCCCCGGCGACCGCCAGACCCGCCGTCGCAGGCAGGGCTGCCTCTGCCACCGGCGCGGCCCCGGGCGCGGCCCCGGGCGCAGACCCGGGCACGCAACCGGGCTCGTAACCGGGCTCATACAGCAGGCAGCGCACCGCGTGCCGCGGCGTCAGGGCCAGCAGCGCGGGGCGGGTGGCGGCGCACTGCGGCAGGGCCTCGGCGCAGCGCGGCGCGAAGCGGCAGCCCTCGAAGCGCAGCGTCAGCGGCGGCACCGTGCCGGCGATGGCCTCCAAGGGCCCGGCGCGGCGGTCGCCGCCCGGCAGCGCGCGCAGCAGCGCGCGGGCGTACGGGTGCTGGGGCGCGGCGAAGAACTCGTCGGCCGGCGCCACCTCGATGATCTGGCCGGCATACATCAGCGCCACGCGGTGCGCCATGCCCGAGACCACGGCCAGGTCGTGCGTGATCAGCAGCATGCCCATGCGCTGCTCGCGCTGCAGCTCCTTGAGCAGCTCGAGGATCTGGGCCTGGATCGTGACGTCCAGCGCCGTGGTCGGCTCGTCGGCGATCAGGAAGTCGGGCTCGGCCGCCAGCGCGATGGCGATCATCACGCGCTGCTTCTGCCCGCCGCTCATGCGGAACGGGTACTCGTCCACGCGCCGCTCGGGCTCGGGGATGCCGACGCGGCGCAGCCAGTCCACGGCCTTGGCGCGCGCGGCCGCGCCGCGCAGCGGCGTGTGGGCCTCGATCGCCTCGACGATCTGCTGCCCGACCTTCATCACCGGGTTCAGGCTGGTGGACGGCTCCTGGAAGATCATCCCGATGCGGCCGCCGCGCACGGCGCGCATGGCCGACTCGGGCAGCGCCAGCACGTCGACGCGGTCGCGCCCGCTGCCGATGTGGATGTCGCCGCCGGCAACGAAGCCGCTGTCGGGGAGCAGCCGCATCAGGGCCAGCGCCGTCATGCTCTTGCCGCAGCCGGATTCGCCCACCAGCGCGAAGGTCTCGCCGCGCTCGATGGCCAGCCGCATGCCGTCGATGGCCCGCACCAAGCCCGCGTCGGCGTCGAGCTCGACCGTCAGGTCTTCGATGTCGAGCATGGTCAGGCCGCCTTGCGCGCCGGCGCGATGCGGCGGCGGAAGCTGCGCGCCCGCGGGTCGAAGGCATCGCGCACGCCGTCGGCGAACAGGTTGGCCGCCAGCACCAGCGTGACCATGAAGCCGAACGCGGCAGCGAAGGACCACCACACCACCGGGTCGCGGCTCATCTCGCCGCGCGCCAGGTTGATCATGCCGCCGAAGCTGTTCATGGTGGGGTCCACGCCCACGCCCACGTACGACAGCACCGCTTCGTACAGGATGAGCGACGAGAAATCGAGCACGGTCACGATCAGCATCAGGTGGGCGACGTTGGGGAAGATGTGGCGCGCCATGATGCGGGTGTCGCTGACGCCGAAGGCGCTGGCCGCCTGCACGTATTCCAGCTCGCGCAGCTTCAGCGTCTCGCCGCGCAGCAGCCGGCACAGCCCGGCCCAGCCGGTCAGGCCGAGCACGGCGCACAGCAGGAACAGCCGCACGTCCGAGCGCTGCGCGCTGGTGTCGAACAGGTTGGGGTGCTGGTCCAGGAACACCTGCACCATCAGCACGCAGGCCGCGATCAGCAGCACGTTGGGCACCGACGAGAGCACGGTGTACAGGTACTGGATCACCTCGTCGACCCAACCCCGGAAGTAACCCGCCAGCACCCCCAGCACCACCGCCACCGGCAGCGTGGCCAGCGTGGCCAGGCTGCCGATCACGAACGCGGTGCGGATGCTCTTCAGCGCCTGGTACAGCACGTCGTTGCCGGTGGTGTCGGTACCCAGCAGGTGGTAGGGGCCGGCCAGCTGCGTGGCCGGGCCGATGACCAGGCACAGCACGGCGAGGGTGCCCAGTGCCACGTGCCAGGGCACCGGCAGCTCGCGCCGGCGGATGCGCTGCCAGCACGCGCGCCAGCCCAGCCGCGTGCCGCGCGCCACCAGCGCCACCAGGGCGGCGCCCAGCAGGCCGGCCAGCAGCGCGCCCAGCAGCAGGCCGCGGGCGGTGCGCTCGGCCAGGTCGGGCAACCATTGCGTGGCCGGGTCGGTGAGCGCGGCGCCGCCGTACTGCAGCCGTGGCGCGACGCGCCGCACCTCGCCGTCGACGAGCCTGGATTCCTTCGTGAAGCCCAGGTACGACAGCGGCCGCGAGTAGGTCTGCTCGCGCGAGCGCACCAGGCGCCACAGCGCGGCGTCGAGCAGCGAGTAGGTCTGGGCGTCGTAGACCGGCGCCGCGGGGGCGGCGCCGGGCGTGGCGGCCACGGGCGGCAGCAGCGGCCGGTAGTGCACGCTGTCCAGCAGCGTGACGCCCAGGCACAGCAGCAGCACGAGCGACGAGCCCAGGGCCGGCCCGTCGCGGAACACCTTGGCCCAGTTGGCGGCCAGCTGCGGCCGCCGCAGCACCATCACCGCGTAGGCCAGGCCCGCGGCCACCAGCAGCCACAGCGCGGCATCGGTCCAGAGAAGCACGAACTTGGGCATGGTGGGGACGGGGTCGTCAGGCCAGGCGCACGCGCGGGTCGATCCAGGTGTAGGCCAGGTCGATCAGCACGTAGGTCAGGATGTAGAGCAGCGAACCGATGAAGACCATGGTGCGCACGATGGCGAAGTCCTGCTTGGTGATGGCGTCGATGACGTAGGCGCCCAACCCCGGCAGCCCGAAGAAGCTCTCGAACACCAGGCTGCCCAGGAAGACGTACGGCAGGTAGCTGCCGGCGCTGGTGACGATGGGGATGAGCGCGTTGCGCAGCACGTGGCGATACAGCACCGCCGCCTCGCCCAGGCCCTTGGCGCGCGCGGTGCGCACGTAGTCCTTGCCGATCTCCTCGAGGAACATCGCCCGGTACAGCCGCGCCTCGCCGCCCAGCCGCGCGATCAGCGACAGGCCGATCGGCAGCACCAGGAACTTGACCGCGTCCAGCCCGCTGGCGTAGCCCGAAATCGGCGCCAGCCGCAGCACGCGCGAGAACAGGAACTGGCCGACGATGATGTAGAACAGGCTCGAGATCGACAGCATCAGCACGCAGCTGACCACGCCCCAGAAATCGAGCCGCGAGTTGCGGAACATCACCAGCAGCAGCGCGAAGCCGGTGCTGGCGAAGACCTGCAGCACGAACAGCGGCAGCGCCAGCTGCAGGCTCACCCCCATGCGCGTGGCCACCTCGTGCCCGATGTCGCCCGAGCTCTCGGAATCGGCACGGCCGAAGCGCAGCGCGAACAGCGACACCGAGCGCTCCCAGAAGATGGTGTCGGTGATGCGCGCCAGGCCCTGCTGCGACGGGTTGACGTACAGCGGCTTGTCGTAGCCGCGCTCGGTCTTCCACTTGTCGATCGCCTCCTGCGTGACGCGCTTGCCGCCCAGGTTCAGGCGCGCCATGTCGTCGGGCGTGTTGACGGTGAAGAACAGGAAGAAGGTGAGCAGGTTCACGCCCAGCAGCACCAGGGCCGCATACGCCAGGCGGCGCACCAGGTAGCTCAGCATCGGCGGGCTCCGCGCAGGCGCTGCGGTGCCGCCCGCCTCACGCCAGCACCTCGCCGCGGGCGTTGGTGCGCTCGCGTCGGCGCAGGTGGCGCCGCGCCAGCGCCAGCAGCCCGACGGCCGCCGCCAGCAGCAGCCCGATGGGCCACCACACCGGCCGGTTCCAGGCCTTCAGGTCGGCCACGCGCTGCGGCACGTCCAGCCGCAGGTAGCGGCCCTTGTCGCCGATGAGCACCGCCGACTTGAAGTTGTGCACCCACTCCTGCGCCGCCGCCGACGAGTACGGAAAGAAGCCCATCGTCCAAGGGGCGTCGTTGCGCACGATGGTCACCATCTTGTCGATCAGGGCCTGCTTCTCGGGGCCGTCGTCGAGCGACTTCATCTGCACGAACAGGCGGTCGAATTCGGGATTGGCGTAGTTCGAGGTGTTCTCGCCGTCGTACTTGGTCTTGCCGGCCGACGTGGTGAGCAGGTACAGGAAGTTCTCGGCGTCGGGGTAGTCGGCATTCCAGCCCAGCCAGAACACCTGGTACTTGCCCTTGCGCACCTTGTCCTGGAACTGGTTGTTGTCGGTGGCGCGCACCTCGAGCTGGATGTCGATCTTGGCGAACTGGCGCACCACCCAGTCGATCTCGGGCTTGCGGTTGGGCGTGGGGATCGCGTAGTAGTCGTAGCTCAGCACCAGCGGGCGGCCGGTCTTGGCATCGCGCCCGTTCGGGAAGCCGGCCTCGACCATCAGGCGCTTGGCGTCCTCGATCGGGCGGCGCACGATCTTGCCGTCCACCACGCGGTGCGTGATCGGGTTCACGCCCGCCAGCGTGCCCTCGCGCGAGCCGAAGATGCCGGGCGGGATCGGGCTCATCGCCGTCATGCCGGCCTTGTTGGGGAAGATCTTCGAGTACTCGTCCCAGTCGATCGCGATCGAGATCGCCTGGCGCAGCTTGCGGTGGCGCTCGTCGGTCACCGGGTCGCTGCTCTGGCCGATGGTGGGGTCGAGCATGTTGAAGGCGATGAAATAGCTGTTGACGTCGGAGCCGCGCTTGAGCCGGAAGCCCCGGGCCAGGTACTGCTGGCGCACCTGCTCCGAGTCCTGCATCTCCACCAGGTAGGGCATGCCGGTGTCGTTGCGCTCGAACACCTCGACGTCGTAGAAGCCCTGGCGGAACTTGGCGCGCCGCGGCACCTCTTCGCGCTCCACCTTGGAGACGATGCCGTCGATGAAGGGCGTGCGCTTGCCGCAGTCGGCCAGCAGGCCCGCGGCCCGGTCGGCGGCCGTGCCGTGGCAGGGGTACGGCTCGCCGCGGTAGTTGGGGTTGCGCCTGAGGGTGTAGCTGCGGTCCTTGCGGTACTCGGTCATCATGAACGGGCCGGTGCCCACGGGCCAGTTGTCCAGCGACAGGCCGCGCTCGGCCATGCCGGGCTGGCTGTAGAAGGCGTCGGCCTCCCACGGCACCGGGGCCATGAAGGTCATCGCCATCCAGTACTTCCACTGCGGGTACTTGCCGATGATGCGGATGCGCAGCAGGTACTTCTCGGGCGCGCTGGCGCCGGCCAGCGGCCAGCGGCGGAAGTCGAGGAAGGGCTTGTCCAGGCTGGACGGGTCGGTGCCGGCCTGCAGCTTGGCGTCTTCCTGCTTCACCAGGTCGCCGTAGTCGTGCAGGCCCACGACGTATTGCGAGAAGGTGCTGAAGATGGGCGCCGTGATGCGGGTGGTGGCCTGGCGCTTGAGCGCGTAGACGAAGTCCTCGGCCGTGAGCTCGCGCGTGCCCTGCACCGGGAAATCCAGCGGCGTGCGGCGCTCGCCCAGCTCACCCGGCTTGAGGTGCAGGTACAGGTGGTGCCCCTGGGCGTCGGTGGCGAAACAGGGGTGGGGCTGGAACAGGATGCCGTGCTTGATGGGCACGTCGTAGATGCTCTCGGCCACCTGGTCGACCGGGGCATCGTCGGGCAGCGGCTTGCCGTTCTTGTCGACGTAGCGCGGCTGCACCACCGCGGCGGCGGTCTTGGGCACGAGCTCGAACGGCCGCTTCAGGTAGTGGTAGCCGTACAGCGGCTCGTACACCTGGTAGGTGACGGCGGTGTCGTTGCTCCAGTACGAGGCCGTGGGGTCGAGATGCCGCGGCGTGTTCTCGATCATCGACGTGTACAGCATGTTCGAGCCCGCGGCGGCGGCGGGCCAGGGGTCGTTGTCGCAGGCCGACAGCCCCACCGCCAGGGCCAGGGCCAGCCCGGCCAGGGCCGACGCGCGCCCGATGGCGCGCCTACACAAACCGATCCATCCGCGCATGCGGTCTCCTGGCGATGCGTCGCCGCGCCGGGGTGGCAGGCGGCGGCGGCGCAATCGAAGCCCCATAAACACCAGCGCCTTCGGCAACGCAGCCGGCTCGTGGCCGACCGGACCCGAAGGCGAGCCGCGATTCTAGGCTGCCCGCCAGGCGCCTCCGGGCACGGCCTTCGAGCCGCGCGGACCTGCCGGCCGACGCGGCCCGGGCTACCAGGCCAGCCAGGCCTGGCGGCCCTCGACCGCCAACCGCACCGGCCGCCCCAGCGGCAGGCTGACCTTGGGCTGCACGTGGCCGAAGGGCAGGCCCGTGAGCACCGGGGTCGGGCTCACGCTGCGCAGCCGCGCCACCGCCGTCTTCAGCGTGTAGCCGCGGTCCAGCGGCGAGGGCTTCCAGGCGCTGAACGCGCCCAGCAGCACCGCCTTCTGGCGCGCCAGCACGCCGGCCTGGTGCAGCTGCAGCAGGCCGCGCTCGATGCGGTAGGGGTGCTCGTTGACGTCCTCCAGGAACAGGATGCCGCCCCGCACCGCCGGCCAGTGCGGCGTGCCCAGCAGCGAGCACAGCATGCTGAGGTTGCCGCCCCACAGCCGGCCGCGCGCGGCGAGGCCGTCGAAGCCGGCCTCGGTGCGGAAGCCCAGCCCCTCGAGCTCGCCGCCCATGGCTTCGCAGAAGCAGTCGCGCGTGACCTCGTCCACGCCGCCGGCCTCCTCGCTGCGGCCGAAGTCGTCCAGCGCCATCGGCCCGGCCCAGCTCGGCGCGCCGGTGTGCGCCAGCAGCCCCATCTGCAGCGCCGTCAGGTCGCTGTAGCCGACCCAGCGCGTGCCACGCTCCACGCTGCGCGCCAGCCGCTGCCAGTCGATGCCGTCGAGCAGCCGGCTCAGGCCGTAGCCGCCGCGGCTGGCCATGGCGATCGACGGCGCGGCCGCCGCCACGCGGTGCAGCGCCGCGAGCCGGGTCGCGTCGTCGCCGCCGAAGCGCTGGTGGCGCGCCAGCACGCTCTCGTCCAGACGGACCGCAAAGCCCAGGCCGCGCAGGCGCCGCGCCGCCAGGCGCAGCGGCGCAGCCGCCGGCAGCACGCCGGCGGGGGTGTAGATGAGCAGATCGGTCATCGGGTCAGCCTTCGTCGGCGGGCGGGGTGTCGTTCGGGAGTTCCAGCGCTTCACCCGCCGGGATGGCCGCCGAAGCGAGCCCGGTCTCGGGCGGCGCCGCGTGCCGGCCGCGGTGCAGGGCCCGGCGCTCGGCGAAGAAGCCGCGCAGCAGTTCGCCGCAGGCCGGCGCCAGCACGCCGCCGACGCGTTGCGTGTGATGGTTCAGCCGCGGCTCGGCAAACAGATCCACCACCGAGCCCGCGGCGCCGGTCTTCGGGTCGGCCGCGCCGTACACCACGCGCTTGAAGCGCGCGTGCAGCAGCGCCATCGCGCACATCGCGCAGGGCTCGAGCGTCACGTACAGCTCGCAGTCGGGCAGACGGTAGTTCTCGGCCAGCGTGGCGGCGTGGCGCAGCGCCACGATCTCGGCGTGGGCGGTCGGGTCGTGGGTGGTGATGGGCCGGTTGTAGCCGGTGGCCAGCAGCTGCCCGCCGCGCAGGATGACGGCCCCGACCGGCACCTCGCCCACCAGCCAGGCGTTCTGCGCCTGGTCCAGCGCCAGGCGCATGCCGTACTCGTCGGATTCAGGGGTCACTGGGGTACCTTCGTGCTGCGCACTCTGGAATTTGCCCTCGGGGCAGCCCGGCGGGCTCAGGCGGTGCGGCACCGGTGGGCGGCCCGCCATTGTCGGCCACGCGACCCGGAGACCGAAGGATCGCTCGCCGGCTGCACGCGCGATCACCCCCCGGCCAGCAGGGCGCGCAGCGCCGCCGGCAGGAACGGCTTGGCCAGCAGGCCGGCAACGGTCAGGCCGCGCTCGCCGGCACGGCGGGCCGCATCGGCCAGGCGCTGCGGCTCGGCGCCGCTGGCGATGACGATGCGGGCGCGGCAGCCGCGCCGGGCCAGCTCGTCCAGCACCGCCTCGCCGGGCAGCGCGGGCATGGTGAGGTCGAGCACGATGTGGGTCGGCGCCCAGTCCTCGTACGCGGCGTAGAAGGCCTCGGGGCCGGCCGTCAGACGCACCTGCAGGCCGTCCAGCCGGGCCACGGTCTGCAGCAGCAGGCCGAGCATCTCGTCGTCGTCCAGGATCAGCAGCCGGCGTGCGGCGGCGGCGTCCCCTTCCCGGCCCGCGCCAGCGCTCATGGCAGCGCTCATGGCAGCGCCGTGCGCAACACCGCGTGCACCTTGCGCGCCAGGTCCACGCTGCGGTAGGGCTTGGGCAGCAGGTGCACGCCGCGGTCGAGCCGGCCGTGGTGGACGATGGCGTTCTCGGTGTAGCCCGAGGTGAACAGCACCTTCAGCCCGGGCCGCAGCGCCAGGGCCGCGTCGGCCAGCTGGCGGCCGTTCAGGCCGCCGGGCATCACGACGTCGGTGAACAGCAGGTCGATGTCGTCACGCTCGCGCAGCACCGCCAGTGCCGCCGGGCCGTGCTCGGCATCGAGCACCGTGTAGCCCAGGCCGCGCAGCAGCTCGGCGGCGTGGCGGCGCACCAGCGCATCGTCCTCGACCACCAGCACGCAGGCGTGGCCGCGCAGATCGGGGCCCGCCGGCAGCGCCGCGGCCGCGCCGGCGTCCGCAGGCGTCCCGTCGGCGCGCGGCAGGTACAGCCGCGCCGTGGTGCCGTGGCCGATCTCGGAGTACAGCTTGACATGGCCGCGCGACTGCTTGACGAAGCCGTACACCATGCTCAGCCCGAGGCCGCTGCCCTGGCCCACGCCCTTGGTGGTGTAGAAGGGCTCGAAGGCACGGGCCAGCTGGGCCGGCGTCATGCCGGCGCCGGTGTCCGACACCGACAGCAGCACGTACTGGCCGGGCAGCACGTCGGCGTGGCGCTCGGCATAGTCCTGGTCGATCCAGGCGTTGGCCGTCTCCAGCGTGATCTTGCCGCCCTGCGGCATCGCATCGCGCGCGTTCAGCACCAGGTTCAGCAGCGCCGACTCGAGCTGCACCGGGTCCACCATCGCCGGCCACAGGCCCGCCCCGCGCACCAGCTCGAGCTCGATGTTCTCGGGCAGCGTGCGGCGCAGCAAGGCGTCCATGCCGGCCAGCCGCTGGTGCGTGTCCACCGCCTGCGGCTGCAGCGCCTGGCGCCGCGCGAAGGCCAGCAGCCGCTGCGTCAGCTCGGCGCCGCGCTCGGCCGCGGTGCGCGCCATCTCGGCCAGCGCCTGCAGCGCCGGCTGCCCCGCCAGCTGCTCGGCCAGCAGGTCGGCATTGCCCAGGATCACGGTGAGCAGGTTGTTGAAATCGTGCGCCACGCCGCCGGTGAGCTGGCCCACGGCCTCCAGCCGCTGCGCCTGCTGCAGCTGCGCCTCCAGCGCCAGGCGCTGCGTAACATCGGTGTTGATGGTCAGGACCGCGGCCGGCCGGCCCTGGGCATCGCGCAGCAGCGTGCAGCGGCAGTCCGCCACCAGCGTGCTGCCGTCCTTGCGCTGCCGCCGCATCAGGGCCATGGCCTCCCCCCGGGCCAGCACCTCGGCCCGCTCGGCCTCCACTTGCGCCGGCGATTCGCCCAGCAGCTCCCAGGCCACGGCGCCATGCGCCTCGGCCGCGGTCCAGCCGAACACGCGCTCGGCCCCGCGGCTCCAGTAGGTGATGCGGTCGTCCAGGCTGCGCACCACGATCGCGTCGCGCGCCTCGTCCAGCAGCGCGGCCTGCTCGCGCAGCCGGCGTTCGCCCTGCACGCGCTCGCTCACGTCCTGCGCCTGCACCAGGCGGCCCGGGCGCCCGCCGAAATCCAGCGAGTGGGCGCGGATCTCGACTTCGAAGACGCTGCCGTCCTTGCGCCGGTGGCGCCAGAGCTGCCCGCCGTGCAGGCGGTGGCGCGGCTCGGCCAGGTCGGCCTCCAGCGCCGGCCGGTCTTCGGGCGGGCGGATGTCGTGCAGCGTCATCGCGGCAAACTCCTCGCGCGACCAGCCGTAGGCTTCCACGGCGGCGTCGTTGACGACCAGGATGCGGTGCGTCTGCTGGTCGAAGATCCACATCGGCACCGGGTGGCGCTCGAACAGCAGCCGCCAGCGGGCTTCGCTCTCGCGCTGCTCGGCGTGGGCGCGCTCGCGTTGCAGCAGGGTGTCTTCGAGCATGCGCCGCCGGCGCCGCGACTCGAGCTGCAGCATCACCTGGTCGGCCAGGGTCTGCAGCGCCTCGCGCTGCAGCGGCGACAGGCTGCGCGGGACACGGTCGAGCACCGCCACTGCGCCGATCGCCAGGCCCTCGGGCGTGAGCAGCGGCACGCCGGCATAGAAGCGCAAGGCCTCGTCGCCGACCACCAGCGGATGGGTGGCGAAACGCAGGTCGGTGGCCGCGTCCTCCACCAGCAGCAGGCCGCGCTGCTCGATGGTGTGGCCGCAGAACGCCTGCGCCCGGGCGGTGGAGCGCCAGTCCACCCCGTGCACCGACTTGAACCACTGGCGCTCGATGTCGATCAGGCTGACGGTGGCGATGGGCGCGTTGCAAAGCCGCGCCAGCAGGCCGGTCAGGCGGTCGAGTTCGGGCTCGGGCGGGGTGTCCAGCACACCGTAGGCGTGCAAGGCTTGCAGGCGCTGGGCTTCATCGCTGGGGTTCGACATGGGTGGCAGCTGCGGCGTCCGGGCGGATGACCGCGACCAAGTGTACGGGCTGGGCCGCGCCGGTGCGCTGCGGGCGGCCGGGGTTCACCCGATGCCGCAGCGGGCATAGGTCAGGCCGAACCGCCGTCGAGCCCGGGCATGGGCATAGGCATGGGCCCAGGCCGATCGATCACCAGGGCCCGGAAGTCGTTCACGTTGGTCAGCGTGGGGCCGGTGACGACGGCGTCGCCCAGGGCCCCGAAGAAGCCGTGGCCATCGTTGTCGTCGAGGCTGGCGCGCGGGTGGATGCCCAGGGCCCAGGCGCGGCGCAGCGTGCTGGGCGAGAGCACCGCGCCGGCGATTTCCTCGACACCGTCCACGCCGTCGGTGTCGCCGGCGATGGCGTGCACGCCGGGCAGGCCGTCCAGCGCGACGGCCAGCGCGAGCAGGAACTCGACGTTGCGGCCGCCGCGGCCGCGGCCCTTCAGCGTGACGGTGGTCTCGCCGCCCGACAACAGCACGCAGGGCGCGGCGAAGGGCTGGCCGTGCAGCACCACCTGGCGCGCGATGCCGGCCATCGCCTTGCCGAGGTCGCGCGCCTCGCCTTCCAGGCTGTCGCCCAGGATGTGGGGCGTGTAGCCGGCCGCGCGGGCCACGGCCGCCGCCGCCTCCAGCGCCATCTGGGGCGTGGCGATCATGCGCGTGCAGCTGCCGCGCAGCCGTGGATCGCCCGGCTTGACGGTCTCACCGGCGCCGCTGGCCAGCCAGGCCTGTGCCGCCGCGGGCAGCGCGATGCGGTAGCGCGCCAGGATCGCCAGCGCGTCGGCACAGGTGCTGGCGTCGGCCACCGTCGGCCCCGAGGCGATGTCCGACGGCTCGTCGCCGGGCACGTCGGAGATCAGCAGCGTCACGAGCCGGGCCGGGTGGCAGGCCGCGGCCAGGCGGCCGCCCTTGATCGCCGAGAGATGGCGACGCACGCAGTTCATCTCGGCGATGGTGGCGCCGCTGGCGAGCAGGGCCTGGTTGACGGCCTGCTTGTCGGCCAGCGTCAGCCCCGGCGCCGGTGCGACCAGCAGGGACGAGCCGCCGCCGGAGATGAGCGCGATCACCAGATCGTCCGCCGTCAGGCCCGCCACGCGCGCCAGCATGCGCTGGGCAGCGCGCTGGCCGGCGGCATCGGGCACCGGGTGCGCGGCCTGCACGATCTCGATGCGCTCGCACGGCACCTGGTAGCCGTAGCGGGTGACGACCAGGCCCTCCAGCGGGCCGGGCCAATGGTCTTCGAGCGCACGCGCCATCGCCGCCGAAGCCTTGCCGGCGCCGATGACGATCGTGCGCCCGGGGCCCGGCGGCGGCAGGTGCGGCGGCAGGCACAACGCCGGCTGGGCCGCGGCGACGGCGGCATCGAACAGGCGGCGCAGCAGCGGCCGGTGGTCGGCCTCGGGGAGCGTGGGCAGGGTCATGCGGGCGTGTTCATGGATCTAGCCTCGGCGCTGCAGGCAGACCGGCTCCGGACGCGGGATCAGGGCCTGCAGGGTGCCGGCATTCTGCGCGTGCCCGGGGCGGGCTCGTGGCGCCCGGCGATGGGGCCGCGAAGGCCGAGCCTGTCCGGGGCACCCCGGCCGTCGGGGCGCGGGCCGGGCGATGGCCGCCTCGGGCTGCCCCGAGCTCGTCCCTGCGCCGACCAGCGGGCACGCCGGCGCGCGGATCGGGGCCAGCGCGCTGGTAGGCTCGCCCTCGAGGAGGTGGCCGATCCGGCCAGGAGATGGCCGAGACCCGCGTGGACCCTGCCCTGCAACGCGTTCAAGTCAGCACGGAGTCGCCACTCCCGTCGGGCGGCGCCGAAGCGGGGCTGTCCAACGCCCAGGCCGCCGAGCGTCTGGCGCAGGACGGTCCCAATGCGCTGCCTGGTGGACAGCGCCGCAGCCCGCTGTCGATCGCCGCCGAGACGGTGCGCGAGCCGATGTTCCTGCTGCTGCTGGCCGCGGGGACCCTGTACCTGACCTTCGGCAACCTGCAGGAGGGCCTGACGCTCTTCGGCTTCGTGCTCGTGACGCTGGCCCTCACCCTCTACCAGGAAGGCAAGACCGAACGCGCCATCGAGGCCCTGCGCGACCTCACCAGCCCGCGCGCGCTGGTCATCCGCGATGGGCAGCCCCAACGCATCGCCGGGCGCGATGTGGTGCGCGGCGACCTGCTGAAGCTCGGCGAAGGGGACCGCATCCCGGCCGATGCGCTGCTGGTGTCGGCCGAGGGCCTCCGAGCCGACGAATCCCTGCTCACCGGCGAGGCGGTACCGGTCGGCAAGCGCCTGGCACGGCCCGAGGAAATCGCCGCGGCGAGCTCGCAGGCGAGCAGCGTTCTGGCACCACCGGGTGGCGACGATCTGCCAGGCGTCTATGCCGGCACGCTCATCGTGCAGGGCCATGCGCTGGCCATCGTCACGGCCACCGGCGCGCGCAGCGAGATCGGCCGCATCGGAACCGCGCTGGGCCGGGTGGAAAACGAGCGTTCGCCGTTGCAGAAACAGACGGCCAGGCTGGTGCGCAAGCTGGCCGTGCTGGCGCTGGCGCTCAGCGTGGCGCTCGTGCTCGTGCACGGCCTGCTCAAGGGCGACTGGCTGCAGGCGCTGCTGGCCGGCATCGCGCTGGCGATGGCCATGCTGCCCGAGGAGTACCCGGTCGTGATGACCGTGTTCCCGGCGCTCGGCGCGCGGCGGCTGTCCAAGCAGGGCGTGCTCACCCGCAGGATCAACGCCATCGAGACCCTGGGTGCCACCACGGTGCTGTGCAGCGACAAGACCGGCACGCTGACGGAGAACCGGATGACGGTGACGCACCTGGCGGCGGGCGGCGTCGGACTGGGGGATCGGCTCACGCTGAGCGCCGCCGCGCAGGCCAATCTGCCGGAGGCCTTCCACGCGCTGGTGGAAGTGGCCATCCTGGCCAGCGTGGTCGATCCCTACGACCCGATGGAGCAGGCCTTCCACCAGCTCGGCCAACGCTGCCTGGCCGACACCGAACACCTGCACCGCGATTGGCGTCTGGTGCAGACCTATGCGCTCAGCCCTGCGCTGCGCGCAATGTCGCACGTGTGGGCATCGTCGGCGGATGGCCTGCAGACGGTAGCCGCCAAAGGGGCACCCGAGGCCGTGGTGGACCTGTGCCACCTCGACGCTGCCGCAGGCCTGCGCATCTCGGCCGTGGTCGACGAACTCGCCGCCGAAGGCTTGCGCGTGCTGGCCGTGGCGCGCGGCACGTTCGCCGGCCAGGACTGGCCGCCGAGCGAACACGACTTCGACTTCGAGTTCATCGGTCTGCTGGGCCTGGCCGACCCGCTGCGGCCCGAGGTGCCCGCCGCCGTGGCCGAGTGCCGCGCGGCCGGCATCCGCGTGGTCATGATCACCGGCGACTACCCGGCCACCGCGAGCGCGATTGCGCATCAGGCGGGCCTGGCCGAACGCGACGGGGGCGTGCTCTCGGGCGACGAGATCGCCACGCTAAGCGACGACGCATTGCGCGAGCGCATGGCCACGGTCAGCGTCTGCGCGCGCATCGCGCCCGAGCAGAAGCTGCGCATCGTGCAGGCGCTCAAGGCGCGCGGCGACATCGTTGCCATGACCGGCGACGGGGTGAACGACGCACCGGCGCTGCGCGCCGCGCATGTGGGCGTGGCCATGGGCGGGCGGGGCACGGACGTGGCCCGGGAATCGGCGTCCCTGGTCCTGGTCGACGACGACTTCGCCTCGATCGTGCGCGCCGTCAGCCTCGGACGCCGCATCTTCGACAACCTGCGCAAGGCCATGTCGTACATCCTGGCCGTGCATGTGCCGATCGCCGGCATGGCGCTGCTGCCGGTCCTGTTCGGCTGGCCCGCGTTGCTGTACCCGATGCACATCGCCCTGCTCGAACTCATCATCGACCCGGCCTGCTCGGTGGCGTTCGAGAACGAGCCCGCCGAACGGGACGTGATGCAGCGCCCGCCGCGTGATGCGGCCGCGCCCCTGTTCGGCGGTGCCGCCCTGTGGCTGGCGCTGCTCCAGGGCCTGGGCGTGCTGGCGGCCGTGATGGGGGCCTTCGCCTGGGCGAGCCCGCGGATTCCCGAGGCCGAGGCCCGCGCCTTTGCGTTTGCGACGCTGGTGACCGGCAACCTGGCCCTCATCCTGTCGAACCGCTCCGCCACGCAGCCGCTGTGGGCGACGCTGCGCACGCCCAACGGCACCTTGTGGGTGGTCATCGGCCTGGCGCTGGCGCTGCTGGTAGCGGCGCTCTACATCCCCTGGGCTGTCGGCGTCCTGCGCTTTGCGCCCTTGTCCGGGCACGAGTTCGCGGCGGCCGTCGCGCTGGGATGGCTGAGCGTGGCCTGGTTCGAGGGCGTCAAGTGGCTGCGACGGCGCGGCGCAGGGGCTGGTGCGCGCACGCGCGGCACGGCGATCTGAGTCACCGGCGGCCGCCGTCTGGCATCGCCCCGGACGCCCTGGCCACGGCCGGCCGGGTGTCGTGGCTGGACCCGGACGGCCCGGCCGCACCCGATACCCGCGCCATGGGGCTGACCGTCCCGGAACTTGCCAGGCTCAGGGCGAGACGGTCAACGAGCGGTCACATCGCGTCC
>JAGWLO010000132.1 GCA_028872015.1 Burkholderiales bacterium
ATCGTGGTCGCGGTGATGGTCGACTCGCCCAGCCACGGCGTCTACTACGGCGGCGACATCGCCGGGCCGGTGTTCAGCGACGTGGTGCAGCAGACGCTGCGCATGATGAACGTCGAGCCCGACCTCGACGTCAAGGCGCAGATCAGCGCCAAGCCCGTGGCCGCCGAGCCCGAGAGCTTCTGATGGCCGCGCTGCCCAGCCTGCCCACCGCCCAGGCCGCCGCCGACTGGCTGGCCGCGCGCGGCTGCGCGGGCCTGGCCACCGACAGCCGCGCCGTGCGGCGCGGCCAGGGCTTCCTGGCCTGGCCCGGCCGGGCCAGCGACGGCCGGCGCTACGTGGGCGCAGCGCTGGAGGCCGGTGCCGCGGCCTGCCTGGTCGAGGCCGCGGGGGCCGCCGCGTTCGGCTTCGACGACCCGCGCATTGCCGCCGTGCCCGGTCTGCAGGCCGCGGCCGGCCCGATCGCCGACGCGCACTACCGCCACCCCAGCCGGGCGCTGACGGTGGTGGCCACCACCGGCACCAACGGCAAGACCAGCACCGCCTGGTGGACGGCGCAGGCGCTGACGGCGCTGGGCCGGCGCGGGGCCGTCATCGGCACGCTGGGCGCCGGCGTGCCGGACGCGCTGCAGCCCACCGGCCTGACCACGCCCGACGCCGTGGCCCTGCAGGCCACGCTGCGCCGCTTCGTCGACGCGGGCTACGCGGCCTGCGCGCTCGAGGCCTCGTCGATCGGTCTGGTCGAGCACCGCCTGGCGGGCACGCAGATCGACGTCGCGCTGTTCACCAACCTCACGCGCGACCACCTCGATTTCCACGGCAGCATGGCCGCCTACGCCGAGGCCAAGCGCCGGCTGTTCCGCTGGCCCGGCCTGCGCGCCGCGGTGCTGAACATCGACGATGCCGAAGGCGCCGCGCTGGCCGAAGCACTGCGGGGCAGCGGCATCGACGTCTGGACCGTCTCGCTGCAGCGCCCGGCGCGGCTGCAGGCCGGGCCGCGGCGCTACGAAGGCGACGGGCTGGCGTTCGAAGTGAGTGGCGAGCCCGGCGGGCCCGGCGCGGCCGCCGCCGTGCCGGTGCGCAGCCGCCTCGTCGGCGAGTTCAACGCCAGCAACCTGCTGGTCGTGATCGGCGGCCTGTGCGCGCTGGGCCACCCGCTGGCCGATGCGGCCGCGGCCGCCGCGGGCGTGACGCCGGTGCCGGGCCGGCTGCAGCGCGTGCCCGGCGGCCCGCCCGAGGTGGTGGTGGACTACGCCCACACGCCCGACGCGCTGCTGCAGGTGCTGCAGGCCCTGCGCCCGCTGGCGGCGGCGCGCGGCGGGCGCCTGTGGTGCGTCTTCGGCTGCGGCGGCAACCGCGACGCCACCAAGCGCCCGCTGATGGGCGCCATCGCCGCGGCCGGGGCCGACCGCGTGGTGCTCACCAGCGACAACCCGCGCGACGAATCGCCGGCGGCCATCCTGGCCCAGATCCGGGCCGGCATCGCCGCGCCGCAGGCGGTGGAGGTCATCGCCGACCGCCACGCCGCCATCGCCCACGCCGTGGCGCAGGCCGCTGCCGCCGACGTGGTGCTGCTGGCCGGCAAGGGCCACGAGACCACGCAGGAGGCGGCGGGCGTGAAGCGGCCGTTCTCCGACCTCGACGAGGCCGCCGGCGCGCTGCGCCGGCGCGGAGTCGCCGCATGATGACGCTGGCCCGCGCCCAGGCCCTGCTGCCGGCCGCCCGCCTGGTGGGCGACGCCGCGCTGGTGTTCGAGCGCGTGCACAGCGACACCCGCACGCTGCGCCGCGGCGACCTGTTCGTGGCCCTGCGCGGCGAGCGCTTCGACGGCCACGACTGCCTGGCTGCCGCCCGCCAGGCCGGCGCCGTGGCGGCGCTGGCCGAGCGCGGCCTGGGCGCGGCGCCCCCGGCGCTGCCCGGGCTGCTGGTGGCCGACGCGCTGCAGGGCCTGCAGCAGCTGGCGGCGGCCTGGCGACGCACGCTCGCGCTGCCGCTCGTCGCCGTCACCGGCAGCAACGGCAAGACCACCGTCACGCAGATGACGGCCAGCATCCTGCGCGCCTGGCTGGGCGAGGGCGCCGACAGCGCGGCGCTGGCCACGGCGGGCAACCTGAACAACCACATCGGCGTGCCGCTGACGCTGCTGCGCCTGAGGCCGGCGCACCGCGCCGCGGTACTCGAGCTGGGCATGAACCACGCCGGCGAGATCGCGCAGCTCGCGCGCCTGGCGGCGCCGACGATCGCGCTCGTCAACAACGCCCAGCGCGAGCACCAGGAATTCATGGCCGGCGTCGAGGCCGTGGCGCGCGAGAACGGCGCCGTCCTCGAGGCCCTGCCGCCCGACGGCGTGGCCGTGTTCCCGGCCGGCGATGTGCACACGCCGCTGTGGCGTGCGCTGGCCGCCGGCCGGCGCACGCTCACCTTCGCCCCCGCCGGGCCGGCCGACGTCAGCGCCAAGGCGCTGTGGCAGCCGGGCTCGCAGGCCTGGTCGCTGCGCCTGCAGACGCCTGCCGGCACGGTGGAGACCACGCTGCACCAGGCCGGCCGCCACAACCTGTGCAACGCGCTGGCGGCCACCGCCTGCGCGCTGGCCGCCGGCGCGCCGCTGGCCGCCGTGGCGCAGGGGCTGGCCGCCTTCCGGCCCGTGGCCGGGCGCTCGCAGACGCTGGCGCTGCGCCTGGGCGGGCGCGAGCTCACGCTGGTGGACGACAGCTACAACGCCAACCCCGACTCGGTGCTGGCCGCCATCGACGTGCTGGCCACGCTGCCGGCGCCGCGCTGGCTGGTGCTGGGCGACATGGGCGAGGTGGGGGCGCAGGGCCCGCAGTTCCACGCCGAGGTGGGGGCGCATGCGCGTGACCGCGGCATCGAGCAGGTGTGGACCGCCGGCACCCTGGCCGCGCATGCCGGCGCGGCACACCATTTCGACACCGTGGAGGCGCTGCTGCAGGCCTTGCCGCAGGCCCGGCCCGAGGCGGCCTCGGTGCTGGTGAAGGGATCGCGGTTCATGAAGATGGAGCGGGTGGTGCACGCGCTGCAGGCGCTGCAGTCGACACCGGCGGCCCGGGACGCCGGGGCGGGGGGCACCGATGCTGCTTAGCCTGTCCCAGTGGCTGCTGCAGTGGGACCCCGATCGCCTGGGCTTCCTGCGCGTGTTCCAGTACCTCACCTTCCGTGCCGTGCTGGCGGCGATGACCTCGCTGCTGATCGGTCTGGCCTTCGGGCCCTGGGTCATCCGCCGCCTGACCGAGATGAAGATCGGACAGCCCATCCGCGAGTACGGCGTGCAGAGCCATCTCGGCAAGCGCGGCACGCCCACCATGGGCGGCGTGCTGGTGCTGATCGGCATCGGCGTGTCCACGCTGCTGTGGTTCGACTGGAGCAACCGCTTCGTCTGGGTCGTGATGCTGGTCACCTTCGGCTTCGGCACCATCGGCTGGATCGACGACTGGCGCAAGGTCGTGCGCAAGGACCCCGAGGGCATGCGCTCGCTCGAGAAGTTCTTCTGGCAGACGCTCATCGGCGTGGTCGCCGCCTTGTACCTGGCCTTCAGCGTCTCCGAGACCAGCAACCTGCGCGTGTTCGAGCTGTTCCTGCGCTGGGTGGAGAGCGGCTTCTCGAACGCGCTGCCGCCGCGCGCCGACCTCATCGTGCCCTTCTTCAAGACCATCAGCTACCCGCTGGGCCTGTTCGGCTTCATCGGCCTGACCTGGTTCGTCATCGTGGGCGCCAGCAACGCCGTCAACTTCACCGACGGCCTGGACGGGCTGGCCATCATGCCGGTGGTGATGGTGGGCAGCGCGCTGGGCGTGTTCGCCTACGTCACCGGCAACGCGGTGTTCTCGCGCTACCTGCTGCTGCCGCACATCCCGGGCGCGGGCGAGCTGCTGGTGTTCTGCGCCGCCATGGCCGGCGCCGGGCTGGCGTTCCTGTGGTTCAACGCCAACCCGGCGCAGGTGTTCATGGGCGACGTGGGCGCGCTGTCGCTGGGCGGCGCGCTGGGCACCATCGCCGTCATCACGCGCCAGGAGATCGTGCTCGGGATCATGGGCGGCATCTTCGTCGCCGAGGCGCTGTCGGTGATGCTGCAGGTCAGCTGGTTCAAGTTCACCAAGCGCCGCTACGGCCAGGGCCGGCGCATCTTCCTGATGGCGCCGCTGCACCACCACTTCGAGAAGAAGGGCTGGGCCGAGACCCAGGTCGTGGTGCGCTTCTGGATCATCACCATGCTGCTGTGCCTGGTCGG
>JAGWLO010000060.1 GCA_028872015.1 Burkholderiales bacterium
AGCACGAGTGGTTTGTGATTGACGCCACCGACAAGGTGCTCGGACGTGTTGCCAGCGAAGCAGCACGCCGTTTGCGCGGCAAGCACAAGGCCATCTACACGCCTCACGTCGATACCGGCGATTTCATCATCGTCGTCAACGCCGACAAGCTCCGCGTCACCGGGGCCAAGGCCACCGACAAGATCTACTACCGCCACAGCGGCTATCCGGGCGGCATCCATGCCACCCCCTTCAAGGACATGCAGGCCAAGCATCCCGGTCGTGCGCTCGAGAAGGCGGTCAAGGGCATGTTGCCCAAGGGCCCGCTGGGCTATGCGATGGTCAAGAAGCTGAAGGTCTATGCCGGTGACAGCCACCCGCACACCGCTCAGCAGCCCAAGCCGCTGGAGATTTGACGACATGATCGGAACCTGGAATTACGGCACCGGCCGTCGCAAGTCAAGCGTGGCGCGCGTCTTCCTCAAGAAGGGCAGCGGCCAGATCCTCATCAATGGCAAGTCCATCGACGCCTACTTCGGGCGCCAGACCTCGATCATGATCGTGCGCCAGCCGCTGCTGCTCACGGGCAACAACGAGGCCTTCGACATCAAGATCAACGTCCACGGTGGCGGCGAGAGCGGCCAGGCCGGGGCGGTGCGCCACGGCATCACGCGGGCGCTGATCGACTACGACACCGCGCTCAAGCCCGATCTCAGCCGGGCCGGCTTCGTCACGCGCGATGCGCGCGAGGTCGAGCGCAAGAAGGTCGGCCTGCACGGCGCCCGCCGTCGCAAGCAGTTCAGCAAGCGCTGAACCCCGTGCCTCGGGCTTGGCTCGCGCCGCGCCCGGGGCGGGCCGGGTGGCGCGATGGGATTGCAATTTCGCTATGCTCCCGCATCTGACTGGAGCCCTGAACATGAACGCGATCGCCGAACCGCTAGCCCCTGCCGCCGATGCATTGCCGCCGCCGCTGATCTTCACCGACAGCGCCGCCGACAAGGTCAAGCAGCTCGTCGACGAGGAAGGCAACCCCGAACTGAAGCTGCGTGTCTTCGTGCAGGGCGGTGGATGCTCGGGCTTCCAGTACGGGTTCACCTTCGACGAGGTGATCAACGACGACGACACTCAGATGAGCAAGAACGGCGTGACGCTGCTCATCGATGCGATGAGCCTGCAGTACCTCGGCGGCGCCGAGATCGACTACAAGGAAGACCTGCAGGGCGCGCAGTTCGTGATCAAGAATCCGAATGCCACGACGACCTGCGGCTGCGGGTCGTCTTTCTCCGCTTAGCGACCTGCGACTGCAGGTCGCCCTTCTCGGCTCACCGACCTGCGACTGCAGGTCGCCCTTCTCCGCTCACCGACCTGCGGCGTCTTCGTCATCGGCCCTGATCAAGCGGGATAGAGGGCTCCCAGCACGCGAGCGCCGCGCGCCCCCGTGACCGCGGGCAGCGTGCCCGGGCGGCGGGCCACGAAGGACGCCGCCAGCCAGGCGAATGCCAGTGCCTCCACCTGATCCGGTGCGAGGCCCGCCGCCGCCGTGGTGTCCACCTTCACCGCCGGCCCCAGCCGCGCGCGCAGCCGGCTCAGCAGATGCCCGTTGAAGGCGCCGCCGCCGCAGACGAACAGCTCGGTCGTTGCCGGCGCCTCGCGTTGCAGATCGTGGGCCACCGTGGCGGCGGTGAGCTCGGCCAGCGTGGCCATCACGTCCTGCGGGGCGGGCGGCGCCGTGCCGATGCGCGGGTCCAACCAGGCGGCCCCGAAAAGGTCGCGACCCGTGCTCTTGGGCGGCCGGCGAGCGAAGTAGGGCTCGTCCAGCAGGCGCTGCAGCAGGCCGGGGTCGATCGTGCCGCCGGCCGCCCAGGTGCCGCCGGCATCGAAGGGCTGGCCGTGATGACGCTGGCACCACAGGTCCAGCAGCAGGTTGGCCGGTCCGCAATCGAAGCCGCGCACCGCGCCCGCGGCGTCGAGCAAGGTGAGGTTGGCGATGCCACCCAGGTTCAGCAGCGCCCGTGCACTGCCCGGCCGTGCCAGCGCGGCGGCGTGAAAGGCCGGCACCAGCGGCGCGCCCTCGCCGCCGGCGGCCAGGTCGCGGCTGCGAAAATCGCACACCACGTCGATGCCGCAGCACTCGGCCAGCAGGGCGCCGTTGAGCAGCTGCACCGTGTACCCCGTGCCATCGGATTCGTGCGGGCGATGGCGCACCGTCTGGCCGTGGGCGCCCACGGCGACCACCTGTGCGGCCTCGAGCCCGGCCTGCGCGAGCAGCACCGCCACCACGTCGGCGCAGGCCCGCGCCAACGCGTTGGCAGCCAGCGCGGCACGCCGCAGCTCATCGTCGCCCCTGCGGTTCAGTGCCAGAAATTCGGCGGCCAGCGCGGGGTCGAACGCATGGTGGGCATGGGCGCCGGTGCGGCGCAGGCTGCCGTCGGCATCGAAATCGGCCGCCACGCCGTCGATGCCGTCGAGCGAGGTGCCCGACATCAGCCCGATGAACCAGGCCATCGGGCGGAGGCGTCAGCTGCCGGCCGGGGGCCGTGCCAGCATCGAATCGGCCAGCGCCAGTTCGGCACGTGCCTGCTGCGCCACCTTGAGGAAGCGCGGGCGCGACGCCGGGTCCAGCGGCACGACCTGCGAGGCCCGTGCCACCTTCAGCGGATCGACATGCGTGGCACCGATGCGGAACTCGAAGTGCAGGTGCGGTCCGGTGGCCCAGCCGGTCATGCCCACGGCACCGATGCGCTCGCCTTGCTCGACGCGCTCGCCACGGTGCACGTCGATACGGCTGAGGTGGGCGTACAGCGTGCTGCGGTTGTTGCTGTGGCGCAGGATCACCACGTTGCCGTATCCGTTCTGTTGGCCGGCGAATTCGACCTGGCCGTCGCCCACCGCGCGCACCGGCGTGCCGATGGGGGCCGCGTAATCGATGCCTTCGTGCTTGCGCCAGGCCTTGAGGATGGGGTGGAAGCGCATCGCGAAGCCCGAGGTGATGCGCGAAAACGCCAGCGGCGCGGCCAAGAAGGCGTGGCGCTTGCTGCGCCCCTGGGCGTCGAAGTAGGCGCCCCGGCCCTGGCCGGGCTGGAACCAGATGGCGTTGTAGGCCTGCCCGTCGTTGACGAACTCCGCTGCCAGCACGCGGCCGGTGGCATCGCCCCAGGCCACCGGCTGGCCGTCGGCGGTGAGCGTCTGGTAGACGATGCTGAAGGTGTCGCCGCGGCGCAGCCCGCGCCGGAAGTCGATGTCGTTCGAGAAGATCTCGGCGATCTGCCCGGCCACCGCGTCCGACAGCCCGGACTCGTCGGTGGCGGCGAACAGCGAGCTGCGGATCGTGCCGCTGGCCAGCCGCACCTCGCTGCCCAGCGGCGCCACTTCCAGCCGGGCCTGCAGCCGGCCGGCCACGCGCGTGATGCTCAGGCGGTTGAACTCGGACGTTGCGAGCTGATCGTCGGCCACCGGGTAGCGCGCCACCAGCGACTGCAAGGTGCCGTCGGCATCGGTGCGCACCTGCACCATCTTGCCGCTGCGGCCGGCCATCAACAGGCGCGCGGTGGCGTCGCTGCCGATGAAGGCCGCGGCGGCCGGGTCGGCCACGCCCAGGCGGGCGAACAGGCGCGCCACGGTGTCGGTGCCGCGCGTGACGTCGCTGCGGTCGAGCACCATCGTCTGCCCGGCCAGGGCGGCGATCTGGCTGTCCAGGCCCTCGGGCACCACGGTTTCCGTGATCACGCGCTTGGGCAGCAGCGCGGCGTCGGGGGCCAGCGGAGCCACCGCCACGGCGGTGATCGCAAAGCCGGCCATCACGGCGACGCTGCCCACCAGCAGCCCGGTGCGGTGACGGCGCAGCTTCGAGAAGCAGCCTTGCAAAGCGTGCGCGAATGTCGGTTCCAAGGCCTGGGAGTCTTTGTTGTCGCTGCCGCCGCGCAGGGCTGTCGCAGGGTCGGATACTAGAATCGCGGCCCGATCGCGGGGCGGTGACCGCTGCGTACGCGAGACCCGAGGCCGGGTCGGCGTGGGCAGTATAGCCAACGCGATCCGCTCCGAATCCCGCAAGTAGCCCCGCGTCACACCCCACATGTCAGCGTCCGTTTCGTTGCGCCACCCCGTCACCGACCGCGTGCGCGAGGCGCTGGCCATCACGCAGCGCGGCTGCGAGGAATTGCTGCCCGAGGCCGACTGGCTGGCCAAGCTGGCCGAGTCGGAGGCCACCGGCCGGCCCCTGCGCATCAAGTTCGGTCTCGATCCCACCGCGCCCGACCTCCATCTCGGCCACACCGTCGTCTTCAACAAGCTGCGCCAGCTGCAGCAGCTGGGGCACACGGTGATCCCGCTCATCGGCGACTTCACCTCGATGATCGGCGACCCCTCGGGCCGCAACAGCACGCGTCCGGCGCTCACGCGCGAGCAGATCGAGGCCAATGCACGCACGTATTTCGAGCAGATCGGGCTCGTGCTTGACGTCCAAAGTGCTGAAGTTCGTTACAACAGTGAGTGGAGCGATCCGCTGGGTGCGCGCGGCATGATCCAGCTCGCCGCCCGCTACACGGTGGCGCGCATGATGGAACGCGACGATTTCGCCAGGCGCTTTGCCGGCCAGGTGCCGATCTCGGTGCACGAGTTCCTGTATCCGTTGATGCAGGGCTACGACTCGGTGGCGTTGCGGGCCGACCTCGAACTCGGCGGCACCGACCAGAAGTTCAACCTGCTGATGGGGCGCCACCTGCAGCAGGAGTACGGCCAGGCGCCGCAGTGCATCCTGACGATGCCGCTGCTTGAAGGGCTGGACGGCGTCGAGAAGATGTCCAAGAGCAAGGGCAACACCATCGGCATCACCGAGCCGGCCAACAGCATGTTCGCCAAGGTGCTGTCGATCAGCGACACGCTGATGTGGCGCTGGTTCACGCTGCTGTCCTTCCGGCCCGAGGCCGAAATCGCGCAGCTGCAGGCCGAGGTCGCCGGCGGGCGCAACCCGAAGGACGCCAAGGTGATGCTGGCGCGCGAGATCACGGCGCGCTTCCACGGCGCCGCCGCGGCCGATGCGGCCGAGCAGGACTTCCAGCGCCGCGCCGCCGGCGGCGTGCCCGACGAGATCGCCGAGCTCGCGTTGACCGGCGCGCCGCTGGCCATCGCGGCACTGCTCAAGCAGGCCGGCCTCGTGCCCAGCAGCAGCGAAGCCATGCGCCTGATCGCCCAGGGCGGCGTGCGCATCGACGGTGCGGTGGTCAGCGACAAGGCCCTGAAGGTGGGCGCCGGCACCTGCGTCGTGCAGGTGGGCAAGCGCAAGTTCGCCCGCGTGACCCTGTCGGCCTGAGCCCCGGACGCGCAGGCGCGGCGCCAGGCGGCCAGCGCGCGCCGGCGCTCAATCCTCGCCGTCGCCCCAGGCCGCGAGCCTGCGCTTCAGCTCGGCCGTGAAGTCGCGCACCTCGGCGCTGCTCTTCAGATGCCGCGGCTGCCAATCGGGGCTGCTGCGCACCGGCCGGCGCACGATGGCGGCCTGCAGCACCGCGCCGTCGACCCCGGCGCGCGCGATGGCGGTGCCGCCGCGCTCGAAGCGGCCTTCGCGCTCGGTCAGTCCGAGCGCGCGCAGCTCGCGACGCAGGCGCTGCAGCGCCTCGTCGGGATTGAAAGGCGGGGGCGCGAAGCCCAGGTCATCTTCACTCATGGCCACCCTGCACGGCCGCTGGGCCGTTGCTGACGCCCGCGGCCACGTGGCCGGCCGGCACGTGCGGGGCGGCGTTCTCGATGTGGCCGGTCTGGTCGTCGAAGTAGAAGTCGGGCTCGAACTCGCGCAGGAAGCGGCCCTTGGGCAGGCCGCCCAGGAACATCGCCTCGTCGACGTCGATCTGCCACGCCATCAGCGTGCGCACGGCACGCTCGTGCGCCGGCGCGCTGCGTGCGGTGACCAGCGCGGTGCGCAGCCGCATGCCGGCCGCCGGCGCGCGCTGCAGCCGGTGCAGCGCCTCCAGCAGCGGCTTGAACGGGCCCGGCGCCAGCGGTGTGGCGGCGCGCTCGCGCTCGTGGTGCTGGAACGCGTCGAGCCCCTGCGCCTGGAACACGCGCTCGGCCTCGTCGCTGAACAGCACCGCGTCGCCGTCGAAGGCGATGCGCACCTCGCCGGGGTGGGCGGCCGAGGCCCGCGCGCTGTCGGGGTAGACGCGCGCGGCTGCCACGCCGGCGGCCAGGGCCTGGCGCACGTCGGCTTCGTTCGTGGACAGGAACAGATGGGCCGCCAGCGGCCGCAGGTAGCGCCAGGGCGGCTGGCCGCGCGTGAACACGCCGCGCTGCACCGGCAGGCCGTAGTGCTGGGCCGAGCGGAACACGCGCAGGCCCGACACCGGGTCGTTGCGCGACAGGATCACCACTTCCACCCGCGATGGCCCGGTGTTGAAGGCCAGCAGCTTGTTGACGAGCGAGAAGGCCACGCCCGGGCGCGCCGGCTGCTCCACGCGCTGCAGCTGCAGCTGCATGTAGGCGCGGTCGTCGGCGGCCTCGAAGACGCGGTTCTCTTCCTCGAAATCGAACAGCGCGCGCGAGGAGATCGCGACGACGAGCTGGCCTTCGAGCGTGGCGGGCATGCGGACGATGGTAAGCCGGCAGGCCCGGTTTCATCATGCCGCCACATCCTGCGGGCACAGTGCCCTGCAAGCGTGCGGCCACTGGCCCTCCCTGCGCCGGTCCATCGCCGGCTGGCCCGCCCGTCAACCGCCCGAGGCCCGCATGAGCTTGACCTACGCCCGCCCCGAAACGCGCCGCCGCGACGGCATCGAAGCGCCGTCCCGCGACGAGGGCCGCCCGGCCTGGACCCGCAGCGAAGCCTTCGCCGAAGACGTGGCCGACGCGCCGCAGCCATTGCACTCGTCGCCGTCGTCGGTGGCGGCGGCGACGCAGCACGCGGGTCGCTGGCGGCACTGGCTGGCGCTGCTGGCGCCTGGCCTGCCGCCAAAACCGATGGCGCCCGCGCGCTGACCCCGGGTATCCTCGGCCCCGGTCGGCCTGCCGGTGGTCGATAGGGGGCACCGGCATCGCGCCGGCCGCCCTTGCCCAGCCCGCTGCATGCGCCTTCCTCGACCCCGCCTGGCCTGCCGAGGCCGGCCATGACGCCGAACCCGCGCGACCTGCCGCGCACCACCTTCGCGGTGCTGTTCATCGTCGTGCTGCTGGGCACTTCGCTGTGGATCGTGCGGCCGTTCCTCGGCCCGGCCATCTGGGCCGCGATGGTGGTGGTGGCGAGCTGGCCGTTGATGCTGCGCGTGCAGCACCGGCTGTGGGGCCGGCGTTCGCTGGCGGTGGTGGTGATGACCTTGCTGCTGCTGCTGCTGTTCGTGGTGCCGCTGACGCTGGCGGTGGTGACCATCGTCGGCAATGCGGACCGCATCGTCGACTGGGCCCACCTGGCCACCGGCTACCGCCTGCCGCCGGCGCCGCCGCCCTGGCTGGCGCAGCTGCCGCTGGTGGGCGACGCCATCACCCGTGCCTGGGCCCAGGCCGGTGCCCTGGGCCTGAGCGAGGCGCTGCCGCGGCTGTCGCCCTACGCGGGCGACCTCACGCGCTGGTTCGTGCGCCAAGTGGGCGGGCTGGGCTTCCTGTTGCTGCAGTTCCTGCTGACGCTGCTGCTGGCCGGCGTGATGTTTGCCACCGGCGAAGAGGCCGTGCTGCTGCTGCGCCGCTTCGCCGTGCGCCTGGGCGGGCCGCGCGGCGGCGCCATCATCGACCTGGCCGGCGGCGCGATCCGCGGCGTGGCGCTGGGCGTGGGCGGCACCGCCATCGTCCAGGCCGTGCTCAGCGGCCTGGGGTTGCTGGTGGCCGGCGTGCCCTTTGCCGGGCTGCTGACGGCGCTGATCTTCATGCTGTGCATCGCCCAGCTCGGGCCGCTGCCGGTGCTGGTGCCGGCGGCGATCTGGGCGTTCTGGAACGGCAGCACCGGCTGGGGCATCTTCATCGCCGTGGTGGCGGTGGTGGTGGCGCTGCTCGACAACGTGCTGCGCCCGCTGCTCATCCGCATCGGCGCCGACCTGTCGCTGCTGCTCATCTTCTCCGGCGTCGTGGGCGGCCTGCTCGCGTTCGGCCTGGTCGGCATCTTCGTCGGCCCGGTGGTGCTGGCGGTGGCCTTCACCTTGCTGGAAGCCTGGATCGCCGACGGCGACCCGGCCGGCGAAGCAGCCGACACCGCGAACGACACAGCGGCCCGGCGGTAAGCGCGGCGTCCGCAGGCGCCTGCCCCCCCGATTCCGGGCCGCGCGCTCAGAGACGCAGTCGCTGCAGCAACCCCGCGGTCGAGCCGTCCAGACCCCGCGTGTCGCCGTCGATCAGGCGCGGCAGCAGGGCGTTGCACAGCGCCTTGCCCAGTTCCACGCCCCATTGGTCGAAGCTGTTGATGCCCCAGATCGCGCCGCTGGTGAACACGCGGTGCTCGTACAGCGCGATCAGCGCGCCCAGTGCGGCGGGCGACAGCGTCTCCAGCACCAGCGTCGTGCTCGGGCGGTTGCCCGGGAAGCTGCGGTGCCGGGCCAGCACGTCCGGCGCCAGGTCGGCCGCCGCCGTGGGCGTGCGCTCGCCCAGTGCTTCGGCCGCGGTCTTGCCCTGCATCAGCGCCTGGCTCTGCGCCAGGCAATTGGCCAGCAGCATCCGGTGCTGCTCGGCCAGATCGTGCGCCGGCGTCCGCACGGCGATGAATTCGACCGGGATCACATCGCTGCCCTGGTGCAGCATCTGGAAGTAGGCATGCTGGCCGTTCGTGCCCGGTTCGCCCCACACCACCGGGCTGGTGGCCAGCGCCAGCGGCTGGCCCTCGCGGTCCACGCGCTTGCCGTTGCTTTCCATCTCGAGCTGCTGCAGGTAGGCCGGCAGCCGCGCCAGGCCCTGGTGGTAGGGCGCCACGCTGCGGCTGGCAAAGCCGTGAAAGTTGCGGTACCACACGTCGATCAGCCCCAGCAGCACGGGCAGGTTCTGCGCCAGCGGCGCGCTGGCGAAATGGCGGTCCATCGCGTGGGCGCCGGCGAGCAGGGCGCGGAAGTGCTCGGCACCGACGGCGATGGCGATCGGCAGCCCGATCGCGCTCCACAGCGAGTAGCGCCCGCCCACCCAATCCCAGAAGCCGAAGGTGGTGCGGATGCCGAATTCGGCGGCGGCCTTGACGTTGGTGGTGGCGGCGGCGAAATGCCGGTTCACGTCGCGGCCGCCGTGGGCCACGAACCAGGCCCGCGCGGCGTGCGCGTTGGCCATCGTCTCCTGCGTGGTGAAGGTCTTGCTGGCGACGATGAACAGCGTGCGCGTGGGCTCCAGCCGCGCCAGCAGCGGCGAGATGTCCTGGCCGTCGACGTTGCTGACGAAATGCAGCCGGCGCCGGCCGGTGTCGCCGTAGGCATCGAGCGCCTGCACGGCCATGCGCGGCCCGAGGTCGCTGCCGCCGATGCCGATGTTGACGATGTCGGTCAGGCCCGCGTCGGCGCGCACGCGCTCGGCGTAGCCCAGCATCGCGTCGAGCACGCCGTGCACCTCGTCGCCGAAGGGGCTCGCGCCGACGGCCGGGCTCAGCGGTGCTGCGTCGCGCGGTGCGCGCAGCGCCGTGTGCAGCACGGCGCGGCCTTCGGTGCCGTTGACGATCTCGCCGCGCAGCATCGCATCGCGCTGGGCCTCGAGGCCGCACTCGCGTGCCAGATCGAGCAGCAGGCGCAGCGCGGTGGCGTCGAGCAGGTTCTTGCTGAGATCGGCGTAGACCTCCGGCGCCTCGACCCCGAAGTGCCGGAAGCGGCCCGGCTCGCGCGCGAACGCCTCGCGCAGGTCGAAGGCGCGGCCCTGCGCCTGGTAGTGGCCTTGCAGCGCGGCCCAGGCGGGCGTGCGTTCGCAGCGGATCATCGGGTCTCGCTCGGTCGTTCGGTTGTTCGGTCGATGGCCTGGTGGCCGCGGTGGGCTTTCAGCCCCGGCCCGGCCGCGGGTCGGGGTGCGTGGGGTCGACCCAGGCCACGTGCTCGGGCGGCTCGGCCGGCGCGATGTCGAGGTTGACGGCCACGGCCTCGCCGTCGCTGCGCACCAGCACGCACTCCAGCGTCTCGGTGCGGCTGGCGTTGATCTCCTGGTGCGGCACGAAGGGCGGCACGTAGATGAAGTCGCCCGGGCCGGCCTCGGCCGCGTACTCGAGCCGTTCGCCCCAGCGCATGCGCGCGCGGCCCTTGACCACGTAGATGACGCTTTCCAGGGCGCCGTGGTGATGGGCGCCGGTCTTGGCATCGGGGTGGATGTGCACCGTGCCCGCCCACAGCTTGCGCGCACCCACGCGGGCGAAATTGATCGCCGCCTGGCGGTCCATGCCGGGCGTCTGGGCGGTGTTGGCGTCGAGCCGGTCGGCGGGCACGACGCGCACGCCGTCGTGCTTCCAGCGCGGGGTCTCGTCGGGGTTCATCGCAACTCCTGGGTCGGTGGGTTCGCGCCGAGGGGGCGGCGCCGGTGCGGTGCCGGCCACCCGGCCTGCCGCCGCATCATGCCCCCAACCCGATTCGCGGGGTGCGGGGCCGGCGGCGCGCCGCGCACGGCAGAATCGCCGCGCATGGAACTGCTCACCGACCCCCAGGCTTGGATCGCCTTCGCCACCCTCACCGCGCTCGAGCTGGTGCTGGGCATCGACAACATCATCTTCATCTCGATCCTGGTCGACAAGCTGCCGCGCGCCCGCCAGGAGCCTGCACGTCGCCTGGGCCTGTTCATGGCCATGTTCACGCGCATCGCGCTGCTGCTCGTGCTGGCCTGGGTGGTGGGGCTGGTGGCGCCGCTGTTCACGCTGCTGGGGCAATCGGTCTCGGGGCGCGACCTGATCCTCATCCTGGGGGGGCTGTTCCTGATCTGGAAGAGCACCGGCGAGATCCACCAGGCGCTGGAAGGCAGCGACGACGTGCACGGCCCGAAGGCCGTGCGGGCAGGGTTCGCCGCCGTCATCGTGCAGATCATGGTCGTCGACCTCGTGTTCTCGCTCGATTCCATCATCACGGCGGTGGGCATGGTGGACGACGTGCGGATCATGATCGTGGCCGTGATCGCCTCGGTCGGACTGATGATGCTTTTTGCAGGCGCCATCGGCCGCTTCGTCTCGGGCCACCCGACCATCAAGATGCTCGCGCTGGCGTTCCTGGTGGTGGTGGGCGTGGTGCTCGTGGCCGAGGGCTTCGGCCACCACGTGCCCAAGGGCTACGTCTACTTCGCGATGGCGTTCTCCCTCGGCGTGGAGATGCTCAACATCCGGCTGCGCAGGAAAGGCGACCAGGCGGTGCCTCTGCACCCGCCGCGCATTCCCGGCGACTAGGCCAGCCACCCGGCCGGCGGCCCTGCGTCAGGCCGTCGGCAGCTTGTAGTCCTTGAGCTGCTCGCGCAGCCGGTTCTTCTGCATCTTGCCGGTGGCGCCGAGCGGGATGGCGTCGACGAACACCACATCGTCGGGCGTCCACCACTTGGCGATCTTGCCCTCGTAGAAGGCCAGCAGTTCCTGCTTGGTGACCTCGGCCCCGGGCTTCTTCACCACCACCAGCAAGGGCCGCTCGTCCCACTTGGGGTGGAAGGCGGCGATGCAGGCGGCCATCGCCACCGCCGGGTGGGCCATGGCGATGTTCTCGAGGTCGATCGAGCCGATCCACTCGCCGCCGCTCTTGATCACGTCCTTGCTGCGGTCGGTGATCTGCATGTAGCCGTCGGCGTCGATGCGGGCCACGTCGCCGGTGGGGAACCAGCCATCCACCAGCGGGTCGCCGCCTTCGCCCTTGAAGTACCGGTCGATGATCCACGGGCCCTTGACCAGCACGTCGCCCGAGGTCTCGGTGCCCCAGGCCAGCTCGGCCCCGGCTTCGTCGACGATCTTGATGTCCACACCGTAGATCGCACGGCCCTGCTTGGCCATCACGGCATAGCGCTGGTCGGCGGTCATCTCCAGGTGATGGGGCTTGAAGCCGGCCACGGTGCCCACCGGGCTCATCTCCGTCATGCCCCAGGCGTGCAGCACGCGCACGTCGTAGACCTCGCCGAACTTGCGCAGCATGGCTTCGGGGCAGGCCGAGCCGCCGATGACGCTGCGCCGCATGGTGCTGAAGCGCAGGTCGTGGGATTCGACGTGGGCCAGCAGCGCCTGCCACACCGTGGGTACGCCGGCGGAGAGGGTGACCTTCTCGGCTTCGAACAGTTCGTACAGGCTCTTGCCGTCCAGCCCCGGGCCGGGGAAGACGAGCTTGGCGCCGTTCATGCACGCCGCGTACGGCAGGCCCCAGGCGTTGACGTGGAACATCGGCACCACGGGCAGGATGCAGTCGGTGGCGGCCACGCTCAGCGCGTCGGGCAGCGAGATGGCGAAGGTGTGCAGCACGGTGCTGCGGTGGCTGTAGAGCACGCCCTTCGGGTTGCCCGTGGTGCCGCTGGTGTAGCACAGGCTGCTGGCCAGGTTCTCGTCGAAGGTGGGCCAGGTGTAGTGGTCGTCCTGGCCGTCCATCAGGTCTTCGTAGCACAGCAGGCCGGGCACCCTGGCGGCGTCGGCAGGCATGTGGGCGCGGTCCGTCATGGCGACGAAGTGGCGCACGGTCTTCGTGCGCCCGGCCACGGCCTGGATCAGCGGCCAGAAGGTCAGGTCGAAGAACAGCACCTGGTCTTCGGCGTGGTCGGCGATGTAGACGATCTGGTCGGGGTGCAGGCGCGGGTTCAGGGTGTGCAGCACCGCGCCCGAGCCGCTGACGGCGTAGTACAGCTCCATGTGGCGGTAGCCGTTCCAGGCCAGCGTGGCCACCCGGTCGGACTGCTGCACGCCCAGGGCGGCCAGCGCCTTGGCCATGCGACGCGCGCGCGCGGCCATGCCCTTGTAGGTGGTGCGGTGGATGTCGCCTTCGACCCGGCGCGAGACCACCTCGCGCTCGCCGTGGTGGCGCTCGGCATGCGTGAGCAGGGAGGAAATCAGCAGCGGCTGCTGCATCATCTGGCCGTTCATGGGTCTCCTTGGTGACATCTCGCGCTCGACGGGCGCCGCTCGGATCATTTTGCGGCATCGCCCGGCGCCGCGGCACCCGGGGCGCCCCGCGGTGGCGGTGCGGGTCGTGCAGGGCGCCGCTGAGGCCGACGTCGGTCAGCGGCAGCGTCACCCGGTCGGCCCCCATGCCCGGGGCCGGTGCGCGCGTGAGCGTCCGATCCCTGATGAGGGGGCGTTGCCCGGCGGCAAGCGGCTCAACGGGCCGGGGCGCCGCTCTCGAACCAGCGCTTGAGTTCGTCGCGCTCGGCCCCGGTGATGCCGGTGGCGTTGTTGAAGGGCATCAGCTTCAGCACCACCGCCTGCTGGTAGATCTGCTGCGCGTGCTGCTGGATCAGCGCCGGCGTGTCCAGGGCTACGCCCTTGTTCTGCACCTGCGCGTTGTGGCAGGCCACGCAACGCCGGCCGACGATGGCCTGCACGTCGGCCAGGCTCACGCGGGCCGGCAGGGCGGCCTGCGGCGGGGCCGGCGCCGGGGCGAGCACCAGCGCCAGCCCGGCGATCAGCGCCGTGCCGGCGGCCGCGTATTCCCAGGGCACGCGCCGGCCCTGCACCAGCGCCTTGTGGCGGGCGACGAAGCTGTGGCGGATCAGCGCCCCGGCCAGCATCAGCACCACCAGCACGGCCCAGGCGTGCGGTCCTTCGTAGAGCCAGCCGTAGTGGTTGGACAGCATCGCCACCAGCACCGGCAGCGTGAAGTAGGTGTTGTGCACGCTGCGCTGCTTGGCGCGCTGGCCGTGGATCGCGTCCACCGGCAGGCCGGCCTTCATCTGCGCCACCACCTTGCGCTGGCCGGGGATGATCCAGTGCGCGACGTTGGCAGTCATCGCGGTGGCCAGCATCGCGCCGACGAGCAGGAAGGCGGCGCGGCCGGCGAAGAGCTGGCAAGCGGCCCAGGAGGCGGCGACGACCACGAGCAGCACCAGCGCGCCGACCCGGGCATCGCCGCCGACCTGGGGCCGGCCGTCCACCGTGCGCTCGCCCACGAGGCGGCAGATCGCGTTGTAGGCCAGCCAGAACAGCGCCAGGAAGGCGAGGGCGGCCGCCACCGCTGCGCCCGGCGACCAGGCGTGCACGCGCGGGTCGATCAGGAAGGTGCGGGCGTTGAACAGGTAGAGCACCGTGAACAGCGCGAAGCCGCTCAGCCAGGTGGCGTAGCTCTCCCAGAAGAACCAGTGCAGGTGCTCGGGCAGCGTCTTCGGCGCCACCAGGTACTTCTGCGGGTGGTAGAAGCCGCCGCCATGCACCGCCCAGAGCTCGCCGTCGACGCCCTTGGCCAGCAGGTCGGGGTCGGTCGGCCGGGTCAGGCTGCTGTCGAGGAAGACGAAGTAGAACGACGAGCCGATCCACGCGATGCCGACGATCACGTGCGTCCAGCGCAGCAGCAGGTTGGCCCAGTCGAGCAGGTAGGCGGTCATCGAGCGGGGCAGCCGTTACGAGCCGCGGTAGGTGCTGTAGCTCCAGGGGCTCACGAGCAGCGGCACGTGGTAATGGCCGGCCGCGTCGGCGATGCCGAAGTCGATCTGCACGGTGTCGATGAAGGGCGGATCGGGCAGCGCCACACCGCGGCTGCGGAAGTAGGGCGCGACCTCGAACAGCAGCCGGTAGCGGCCCACCGCCATCGCCGCCGCGTCGAGCAGCGGGCCGTCGGCGCGGCCGTCGGCATTCAGGGCGAGCTGCTTCAGCATGACCGCACCGGCCGCATCGAGCCGCTGCAGCGCGACGCGCAGGCCGGCCGCCGGGCGGCCGTGGGCGGTGTCGAGGACGTGGGTGCTGAGGTGGCCCATGGCGGGTGCCGAGCTTGCGGGTGGCATCAAACTGTATACACTTTCGGATACGCGTCAAGCCGCGCCACCCGTCGCCATCGCATGCCCCGCTCCCGCGTCCCGCCAGAGGCTGTTGCGCCGCCGGCCCCGCGCCCGCCGCCCGGGACCACGCAGCGCATCGTCGAGGCCATCACCACCGCCATCGTCGAGCGCCGGCTGATGCCGGGCACCAAGCTGGCCGAGCAGCCCATCGCCGATCTGTTCAAGGTCTCGCGCACGCTGGTGCGCCAGGCCTTGAACCAGCTCAGCCGCGACCGCCTGGTGACGCTGGCGCCGGCGCGCGGGGCCTTCGTCGCCCAGCCCAGCCTGGACGAGGCGCGCCAGGTGTTCGAGGTGCGGCGGCTGATCGAAGCGCAGCTCGTGAAGCGGCTGTGCCAGGCGGCGACGCCGGCGCAGGTGGCGGCGCTGCGCGCGCACCTGCAGGCCGAGGCCGAGGCGGTGGCGCGCACCGATGTCGGCGGTCGCACGCGGCTGCTGGCCGATTTCCACGTCGTGCTCGCGCGGCTGCTGGGCAACGAGGTGCTGGCGCAGCTGCTGGCCGACCTGCTCAGCCGCTGCTCGCTGATCGCGCTGATGTACCAGAGCGCGCACTCGGCCGAGCACTCGGCCGACGAGCATGTGGCCATCGTCGATGCGATCGAGCGCCGCGACGCGCGCGCTGCGGCGCGGCTGATGGAGGCGCACCTGGTCCACGTCGAGCGCAACCTGCAGCGTCACCCGCGCATCGGCCACCTGGCCGAGATGCTGAGCCCGGCATGAGCAGCCCACCAGATCCCGACCCGCCGTACCCGCGCGACCTGCGCGGCCATGGCCGCCACCCACCGCGCGCGCAGTGGCCGGGCGGCGCCCGCGTGGCGCTGCAGTTCGTCCTCAACTTCGAAGAGGGCGGCGAGAACAGCGTGCTGCACGGCGACGCCGGCAGCGAGCAGTTCCTGTCCGAGATGGCCAGCCCGCCGGCGTTCCCGGCCCGCCACCTCAGCATGGAGAGCATCTACGAATACGGTGCCCGCGTCGGCGTCTGGCGGCTGCTGCGCGAGTTCGAGCGCCGCGGCCTGCCGCTCACCGTGTTCGGCGTCGCGATGGCGCTCGAGCGCTGCCCCGAGGTGACGGCGGCCTTCGTCGAGCTCGGCCACGAGATCGCCTGCCACGGCTGGCGCTGGATCCACTACCAGACCATCGACGAGGCGACCGAGCGCGCGCACCTCGAGCGCGGCATGGCGATCATCGAGCGCCTCACCGGCCAGCGCCCGCTGGGCTGGTACACCGGCCGCGACAGCCCGAACACGCGCCGGCTCGTCGCCGACCACGGCGGCTTCGCCTACGACAGCGACTGCTACGGCGACGACCTGCCGTTCTGGCTGCAGGTGCGCAAGACCGACGGCGCGCTGGCGCCGCATCTGGTGGTGCCCTACACGCTGGACTGCAACGACATGCGCTTCGCGCTGCCACAGGGCTTCAGCCACGGCGAAGCCTTCTTCCAGTACCTGCGCGACGCCTTCGACGTCCATTACGCCGAAGGCGGCGAGGATCCGGCCGCAGGCGGCCGCGGGCCGTCGATGATGAGCATCGGCCTGCACTGCCGGCTGCTCGGCCGGCCGGGGCGGCTGCGCGCGCTGCAGCGCTTCCTCGACCATGTGCAGGCGCACGACCGGGTCTGGATCTGCCGCCGCGTCGACATCGCGCGCCACTGGACGGCGGTGCACCCGTTCGATGCCGCCACCGCCTTCGTCTGGCGCTGAAGGGAGCCGCACGATGCCGACGCTCGAATCGTTGCATGCCGCCGACCGCGAGGCCTTCGTCGCGCTGCTCGACGGCGTCTACGAACACTCGCCCTGGGTCGCCGAGGCGGCCTGGGCGCAGCGGCCCTTCGCGACGCTGGCGGCGCTGAAGCAGGCCTTGGCCGCCGCGGTGCGCGCCGCCGGCCGCGAGCGGCAGCTGGCGCTGATCCGCGCCCACCCCGAGCTCGCGGGCAAGGCCGCCGTCGCGGGACGGCTGACGGCCGAGAGCACGGACGAGCAGGCACGCGCCGGGCTCGCCCATTGCACGCCGCAAGAGTTCGCGCGACTGCAGCAGCTCAACGCCGACTACAACGCCAGGTTCGGCTGGCCCTTCATCCTCGCCGTGCGCGGGCCGCGCGGCGTTGGGCTGTCGCGCGCCGAGATCCTCGCCGCCTTCGAGCGCCGCCTGGCCGGCCACGCCGAGTTCGAGTTCGCGGAATCGCTGCGCCAGATCCATCGCATCGCCGAGATCCGGCTCAACGACCGCTTCGGCGTCACGCCCGCCGCGGGCCGGCAGGTCTGGGACTGGGCCGAGGCGCTGGCCGTCCACAGCGACCCCGGCTTCGCCGAACAGGGCCAGCTCACGGTGACCTACCTCACCGCCGCCCACCAGGCCTGCGCACGGCAGCTGCAGGCCTGGATGCGCGAATGCGGCTTCGACGAGGTCGGCCTGGACGCCGTGGGCAACGTCGTCGGCGTGTACCACGGCCGCGACCCCGCCGCCCGCCGCCTGCTCACCGGCAGCCACTACGACACCGTGCGCAACGCCGGCAAGTACGACGGCCGGCTGGGCATCCTGGTGCCGATGGCGGGGGTGCGCGCGCTGCACCGCGCCGGGCGCCGGCTGCCTTTCGGCATCGAGGTGGTGGGCTACGCCGAAGAGGAAGGCCAGCGCTACCGGGCCACGTTCCTGGGCTCGGGCGCGCTGACCGGCCACTTCGATCCGGCCTGGCTGGACCAGGCCGATGCCGAGGGCGTGACGATGCGGCAGGCGATGCGCGCCGCCGGCCTGCCGGCCACGCTGGAGGCCATCGCCGCCTGCCGGCGCGACCCGGCGCGCTACCTCGGCTTCGTCGAGGTCCACATCGAGCAGGGCCCGGTGCTCGATGCGCTCGACCTGCCGCTGGGCATCGTCACCTCGATCAACGGCAGCCTGCGCTACGTCGGCGAGGTGATCGGCCAGGCCAGCCACGCGGGCACGACACCGATGGGCCGGCGCCGCGACGCGGCCTGTGCGGCGGCGGAGCTGGCGCTGTTCGTCGAGCAGCGCGCGGCGGTGGTGGACGACGTGGTGGGCACGGTGGGCATCCTCGAGGTGCCGGCGGGCTCGGTCAACGTCGTGCCCGGCCGCTGCCGTTTCAGCCTCGACCTGCGCGCCACCACCGATGCCGCGCGCGACGCCCTGGGCGCCGACGTGAGGGCCGAGCTCCAGCGCATCTGCGCCATGCGCGGCCTGCAGTTCACGCTCGAGCGCACGCTGGCCGCGGCCGCCGCGCCCAGCCACCCGGCGTGGCAGGCGCGCTGGGAAGCCGCGGTGGCCGCGCTCGGGCTGCCGGTGCACCGGCTGCCCAGCGGTGCCGGCCACGACGCCATGAAGCTGCACGAGGTGATGCCGCAGGCGATGCTGTTCGTGCGCGGCGGCCATGCCGGCATCAGCCACAACCCGCTGGAGACGATCACCGCCGACGACGCCGAGCTGGCGGTGGCGGCGTTCATGCATCTGCTCGACGGGCTGGCCACCGCATGAGTGCTTACGCCGCCCTCGATGACTGGGTGGACGCCCACTTCGACGACGAGGTGCGCTTCCTGCAGGCCCTGGTGCGCGTGCCCACCGACACCCCGCCGGGCGCCAACGCGCCGCATGCCGAGCGCACGGCCGAGTTGCTGGCCGCCATGGGCCTGACCGTCGAGCGGCACCCCGTGCCGGCGGCCCAGGTGCAGGCGCAGGGCCTGCAATCCATCACCAACCTCATCGTGCGCCACCGCTTCGGCGCCGGCGGGCCCACGATCGCGCTCAATGCCCACGGCGACGTGGTGCCGCCGGGCGAAGGCTGGACGCACGACCCCTACGGCGGCGAGGTCGTGGCGGGCCGGCTGTATGGCCGCGCCGCGGCCGTGAGCAAGAGCGACTTCGCCACCTACACCTACGCGCTGCGCGCGCTGGCCGCGGCGGCACCGCCGCGCCGCGGCAGCGTCGAGCTGCACTTCACCTACGACGAAGAATTCGGCGGCGAGCTCGGCCCGGGCTGGCTGCTGGCGCAGGGCCTGACCCGGCCCGACCTGCTCATCGCCGCCGGCTTCAGCTACCAGGTGGTGACCGCGCACAACGGCTGCCTGCAACTCGAGCTGACGCTGCATGGCCTGGCCTCGCACGCCGCGTACCCCGAGACCGGCATCGACGCGCTGCAGGCCGCGAACCGCCTGCTGACGGCGCTGTACGCCTACAACGGCGTGTTGCGCACGCGGCGCTCGGCGGTGGCCGGCATCACGCACCCGTACCTGAACGTGGGCCGCATCGAAGGCGGCAGCAACACCAACGTGGTGCCGGGTCGGGTGCTGTTGAAGCTGGATCGCCGCATGATCCCCGAGGAGGACGCGGCCGCGGTCGAGGCCGAGTTGCGCGCGCTGATCGACGGTGCGGTGGCGCAGAGCCCGGGCGTGCGCGTCGACACCCGGCGCCTGCTGCTGGCGCAGGCCCTGAAGCCGCTGCCCGGCAACGCGGCCCTGGTGGCGGCGATCCAGCGCCACGGCCAGGCCGTGTTCGGCGAGCCCATCCCCGAGAGCGGCACGCCGCTGTACACCGACGTGCGCCTGTACGGCGCGCACGGGGTGCCGGCGGTGATCTACGGCGCCGGCCCGCGCACGGTGCTGGAGAGCAATGCCAAGCGCGCCGACGAGCACCTGGTGCTGCAGGACCTGCGCCGTGCCACCCAGGTGGTGGCGCGCACCCTGCGCGACCTGCTGGACGGGCCCTGAGCGCCCGTGCAGCCGGGTCAGCGCAGGTCGTAGTTGTACTGGAACATCACGGCCGCCGCGCCCAGCAGGTCGATGCTGATGGCGTTGTGGCGGTCGAACTGCCAGCCCAGGGCCAGCACCGCCCCGGGCGAGTAGCCGTTGCGGTTGAGCGGCACCTTGTTGGCGAAGCGTCCGCGGTAGCCGTACAGCAGCCCGCCCGTCAACTGGGCATAAAACTGCGGCTGCTCGAACAGACCCTGCCAGCGCTTGCCGCCGTACAGGTAGGCGCTGGGCTGGTCGAACGAATTGCGGAAGTACGCGCCGCCCAGCAGCCAGCCCTGCGGGCGCTGCCACTCCACGCCCAGCGACCACACCGGCCGGTGATCGGGGTTGTACTGCCAGTGGTAGGTGTAGGGCGAGGTGTACAGGCGCCAGTAGTCGCCGTCGCCGGAGGCCCCGGCCTGCGGCACCGGTGGCGGCCGCAGGCCCTCGGCCCGTGCGGGCCCGGCAGGCGCGAGACAGGCGGCCAGGCTGGCCCAAGATAGGACAATGGCCCCGAAGGGCCGCCGGAAAGGGTGCTGCATGGGTCGAATTGTCGCAGCGTCTGCAACGCTGCCGCGCCGCGGGCGCTGGGGCCGGACCGCGGCGGTCGTCGCCGGGCTGGCGCTGGGCCTGTCGGGCTGCGCCTGGCTCGACGTCGAGCAGCGCGAACTGGCGCTGCGCCCCACGCCCGGCCGCCCGGCCGCCTTCGCGCCCGGCGCGCCGGCCTGGCAGACCGCGTTCCACCCCGGGGACCAGCGCTGGACGGTGCCGGTCCCCGGCGCCGGCGCCGGTCGCGACCGGCTGGCGCTGTGGTGGCTGCCCGCGCCCGACCCGCAGGCGCCGACGTTGCTGTACCTGCACGGCACCTTCCGCAACCTGTACCAGAACCTGCCCAAGATCGACGCCCTGCGCCGGGCCGGCTTCGCCATCGTCGCGGTGGACTACCGGGGCTGGGGCGACAGCGCGCCCATCGTGCCTTCGGAAGCCACCATCACCGCCGATGCGGCCGTGGCCTGGGCCGAGCTCGAGCGCCGGCAGCCGGTGCCGCTGAAGCGCGTCATCTACGGCCATTCGATGGGCAGCGCGGTGGCGGTGCGCCTGGCCTCCGGCCTGCACTACGGCGCCGACTACGGCGCGCTGGTGCTCGAGTCGAGCTTCACCTCGCTGCCCGACGTGGCCGCCGCGGCCGGCTTCTGGGGTCGCGTCGCGGCGGGCCTGACGACGCTGAACTTCGACGCCGTCGACCGCATCAGCCAGGTCGACGCGCCGGTGCTGATGCTGCACGGCGACGCCGACCGCACCGTGCCGGTGGCGCTGGGGCGCCGCCTGCGCGACGCGGCCCGGCCGGGCGTGCGCTGGGTCGAGGTGCCGGGCGGCACCCACAGCGATCTGCAGACCGAGGCGCCCGCGCTGTACCAGCACACCTTCCACCAGCTCATCCGGCGCCTGGACGCGGCAGCGGCATCGGCCGCGACAGCGGCGTCCGCGCCGGCAACCACGCGCTGATCGCGTCCCCCGCCACCCGCACCGGAGCCCTAGCCCCATGGAGCTGCCCCGCCAGATCGCCCTGCTGCGCCAGGCCAATGCCATCGCCCGCCAGGCGCGTGCGCGCGGCCGCCACCCCTTCGGTGCGCTGCTGGTGGCGCCCGACGGCGAGACCGTGCTGCTGACCCAGGGCAACGTCGACGGCGTGAACCATGCCGAGGCGGTGCTGGCGCGCGTGGCCGCGCACCGCTACGACCGCGCGCATCTGTGGGGCTGCACCCTGGTCACCACCTACGAGCCCTGTGCCATGTGTGCCGGCACGCAGTACTGGGCCCACATCGGCCGGCTGCTGTATGGCGCCAGCGAGCAGCGGCTGCGCGCGCTCACCGGCGACGATCCGGCCAACCCGACGCTGGACCTGCCGTGCCGACAGGTCTTCGCGGCCGGCCGCAAGGCGGTGCAGGTGATCGGGCCGGTGCCCGAACTCGACGCCGAGCTGGCCGAGCCGCACCAGGGCTTCTGGCGCCCCGCCCCGTGACGGGCTGGCGCGGGCAGCTCGATCTGCGTTACCGCCAGGTGCTGCGCGACGCAGGGCCGTGCACGCTGGCGCACGATCGTCACGAGGGTCCGCTGCGGGTGCTGCAGCCGCTGTACCCCGAAGGCCCTGCCATCTGCCACCAGGTGATCGTGCACCCGCCGGGCGGCGTGGTGGGCGGCGACGAGCTGCACATCGATGCCCGGCTCGAGGCCGGCGCGCACGCGCTCGTCACGACCCCCGGCGCCACCCGCTTCTACCGCAGCGACGGCGCGGTGGCGCTGCAGCGCGTGCGGCTGCAGCTCGCCGCCGGTGCGCGCCTGGAGTGGCTGCCGCTGGAGACCATCGCCTACAGCGGCTGCGAAGCCGAGACCTCGCTCGTGGCCGAGCTCGCGCCCGGCGCCGAGATGATCGGCTGGGAGCTGCTGGTGCTGGGCCTGCCGGCGGCCGGCGCACCGTTTGTCGCCGGCCGCTGGCGCCAGCACCTGGAGCTGCCCGGGCGCTGGCTGGACCGCGCCCGCATCGCCGGCGATGACACCGCGCTGCTGGACGCGCCGGCGGGCTGGGCGGGCCGGCGCGTGCTGGGCACGGCCTGGTTCGCCGCCGGCGGGCCGCTGGCCGGCGCCCGGCGCGACGCCCTGCTCGAGGCCGCGCGCGACGTGCTGGCGGCCAGCGCGTTGCGGGCCACGGCCGGCATGACCGCGCCGCAGCCCGGCGTGCTGGTGCTGCGCCTGCTGGCGCACGAGGCCGAGGCCGAGGCCGCGATGCAGCTGCTGGCCGCCGTGCGCGCCGCCTGGCGCGCGGGCGCCTGGGCCCTGGCCGCCGAGCCGCCGCGCATCTGGCGCACCTGAGCGGGGTGGGGCCGGCTGCGGCCGCTCGGTATCCTCGGGCCATGTACGCGCCGTTCTTCGGGCTGAGCAAGGAGCCGTTCTCGATCGCGCCCGACCCGCGCTTCCTGTTCATGAGCGAACGCCACCGCGAGGCGCTGGCGCACCTGCTCTACGGGCTGGACGGCGGCGGCGGCTTCGTGCTGCTCACGGGCGAAATCGGCGCCGGCAAGACCACCGTCTGCCGCTGCTTCCTCGAGCAGGTGCCGTCGCACTGCGTGCTGGCCTACGTGTTCAACCCCAAGCTGGACGCGATCGAGCTGCTGCAGACCGTGTGCGCCGAGTTCGGCCTCGCCCCGCCCGTGCCGCCGGGCAGCGTGAAGGCGCACGTCGATGCGCTCAATGCCTTCTTGCTGGCGGCGCACGCGCAGGGTCGGCAGGCGGTGCTGGTGATCGACGAGGCGCAGAGCCTGGATGCCGCGGTGCTGGAGCAGCTGCGCCTGCTGACCAACCTGGAGACGGCCGAGCGCAAGCTGCTGCAGATCGTGCTGGTGGGCCAGCCCGAGCTGCGCGGGCTGCTGGCACGGCCCGAGCTGGAGCAGCTGGCGCAGCGCGTGATCGCGCGCTACCACCTGGGCGCGCTGGCGGCGGCCGAGACCCCGCAGTACATCCGCCACCGGCTGGCGGTGGCCGGGCCGGCGGCGGCGATGCCGTTCGACGACGCGGCGCTGGCACGCATCCACACCCTCAGCGGCGGCGTGCCGCGCCGCATCAACCTGCTGGCCGACCGGGCGCTGCTCGGGGCCTATGCGCAGGGCCGCACGCGGGTGGACAAGGCGACCGTGGCGCAGGCCGCGCGCGAGGTGTTCGACACGGCGCCCGCGGCCTCGGTGCGCGGCCTGCTCGCCCGCCGCTGGGCGCTGCCGGTGGCCGCGGCCGGCGCGGTGCTGGCGGTGGCCGCGGCGCTGGCGCTGCATCCGGCCGG
>JAGWLO010000004.1 GCA_028872015.1 Burkholderiales bacterium
CGACGCGCGCGAGCCGCCCGCCCTGCGCGCGGCGCCGTTGCGCGCGCCGCCGCCGCCGGCCTTGACGCTGCCCGCCGGCGCTGCGATCGAGCCCGAGCTCGGTGCGCGCTGGCACGGCCTGGTGCGCCACCTGGCCGACAGCGGCGCCGTGACCGCACTGGCGCGCGAGCTGGCGGTGCAGGGCGGCCTGCGGGCCATCGACGACCGGGCCACGCCGCCGCGCTGGCACCTGGTGGTCGAGCGCGAAACCCTGCGCACGGCGGCATTGCGCGACAAGCTCGCCGCCGCCCTGGCGGCCGAGCTGGGCCACGCCGTCGAGCTCGAGCTCGAGGCCGGCGTGCCGGCCGATTCACCCGCCCGGCGCGAAGCCGCCGAGCGCCAGCGCCGGCAGACCGAGGCCGAGGCCGCCATCCACGCCGACCCGGTGGTGCGCGAGCTGCTGGCGCAGTTCAAGGGCGCGCGCATCGTGCCGGGCTCGATCAAACCCGTCTCAACCAAGGAAGCACCGCCATGATGAAGGGCCAACTCGCCGGCTTGATGAAACAAGCGCAGGCCATGCAGGACAACATGAAGCGCGCCCAGGACGAGCTGGCGCTGATCGAGGTGGAAGGGCAATCGGGCGCCGGGCTGGTGAAGGTCATCATGACCTGCAAGCACGACGTCAGGCGTGTGGCCATCGACCCCAGCCTGCTGGCCGAGGACAAGGACATGCTGGAAGACCTGGTGGCCGCCGCCTTCAACGCCGCGGTGCGCCGCGCCGACGAGGTGGGTGCCGAGAAGATGGGCAAGCTCACCGCCGGGCTGCCGCTGCCGCCCGGCATGAAGCTGCCCTTCTGACCCGCCCGCCGCGCGGTGGCCGAACCCTCGCTCGACGGGCTGATCGACGCCCTGCGCCGCCTGCCCGGCGTGGGCCAGAAATCGGCCCAGCGCATGGCTTTCCACCTGCTGCAGCACGACCGCGAAGGCGCCCGCCGCCTGGCCGGCGCGCTGACCGAGGCGGTGCAGCGCACGCGCCATTGCGAGCGCTGCCACACCTTCACCGAGGCGCCGGTGTGCGGGACCTGCCAGGACCCGCAGCGCGACCCGCGACTGCTGTGCGTGGTGGAGACGCCGGCGGACCTGGCGGCGCTGGAGCGCAGCGGCAGCTACCGCGGCCTGTACTTCGTGCTGATGGGCCGCATCAGCCCGCTGGACGGCGTGGGCGCGGGCGACATCGGTGCCGAGCGGCTGCTCGACCGGGCGCAGGACGGCGTGGTCGACGAGGTCATCCTGGCCACCGGCTTCAGCGCCGAGGGCGAGGTGACGGCGCACGCGCTGGCGCTGGCCCTGCGCGAGCGCGGCCTGAAGGTCACGCGGCTGGCGCGCGGCGTGCCGGCCGGCAGCGAGTTGGAACACGTGGACCTGGGCACCATCGCCCACGCCATGGGCGACCGGCGCTGAGCCACTGAGGGCCGCGCGAGCGGCCGGCGCACTCAGACGCGCTCGAGCACCGGCGCGATGCCCGGGCCGACGCCGATGCACATCGAGCACAGCGCAACTCGCCCGCCGGTCGCGTGCAGATGGTTCACCGCCGCCGTCACCCGCCGCGCTGCCCATGGTGTCGAGCCCCGAGCCGCAGCGCCGGTCGATCGTGGCGCCACCCACGTCGAGCGGCAGCCCGGCGAGCAGGACTGCCATGCGCGCGACGTTGCGGCTGGCTTCGCCGGCCTGGTCGGCACAGCAGTCGAGCAGCGCCCCGATCGGCCAAGCGCCCGGGTCGTCAGCGTCCGCACCGAGGGCAGCGCGCCGCCGTAGCGGTCGACGGACGTACGGATGGCCTCGTGGTGGACACCCAGGATGGGCCGGTCGTACGCGTCACCGCTGCGGCGCTCGAGCAGCGTCTGGCTGGGCCCGTGACTCGGCAGGATATAATCATGGGCTGTATTCCCCGATAGCTCAGTCGGTAGAGCGCCGGACTGTTAATCCGTAGGTCCCTGGTTCGAGCCCAGGTCGGGGAGCCAAGAAAATCAAGGGGTTGGCGTTGCGAGTCGCCAACCCCTTGTCCTTTCTAGGCGCGACGCAAGCATGAGGGCTCGGTCTCGCCTGCACCGTCCCCGCGCTGGATCCGAGACGCCGCGCACAGCCCGGAGGTTCCCCATGTACGGATTCACCACCACCCTGAGCGGCATCACATTCGACCGCGCGCTCGCCCAGGTGCTCGCCGCGTTGAAGGCAGAAGGCTTCGGTGTGCTGAGCGACATCGATGTGCGGCAGGCCATGAAAGACAAGCTCGGCATCGACATGCTGCCCTACCGCATCCTGGGCGCTTGCAACCCGCCCCTGGCTCACCAGGCCCTGCAGGCCGTGCCCGACATCGGCCTGCTGCTGCCGTGCAACGTGATCGTCCGCGAGGAAGCCCCGGAGCGCGTGGTGGTCGGTTTCCTCGACCCGCAGATCATGGTGAATCTGGTCGGCAAGCCCGAGGTCAAGGCCGTGGCCGATGCGGCGGAACAACGACTGCGCCGCGCCTGCGAGAGCCTGGGCGGCAGCACGGCGCAGACCACCTGAGGCGCGATGCGCGAGTCGCCGGCGGTGGCGCGCTTGCGCCCGCACGATCCAGCCCTTTTCGTCGGCGACGCCGGCCGCCGGCAGAGGTGCCGTCGGCAGCGCGCAGGACGGCTGGCGCATCGCTGCCCGGCGCGTCACCGGCCGGGCTCGAAGTGCAGTGCGGTCATCGTGTCGACGAAGGAGGGCCTGTGCCCTTCGGGCCGCATCCAGGGCGAGCCAGCGTATCGACTCGCCGCGCGGGATCTTGCCCTCGTCCCGCTGCCGGGCGATGGTGAACCGGCCCAGTGCCGCCGCCTGCAGCAAGCCCTTGCCGGCGATTTCGCAGTCGACGGTGCGCACCGTCAGCCCCGGTCGCATCGCGAGCTTCGCCCCCCACAGAAGTCCCGCCCGGCCAACGCGGCGGCCGCCGACGCCGCGTACAGCCTGCTCGAAAGCGTGGACCCCGGCCCTGCACCTACAGCCGCTGCAGGCGGGCGAGCGCGGCGTTCAGGGTCTCGTCGCGTTTGGCAAAGCACAGGCGCACCAGGCCCTGCTCGAGGCCGCCTTCGTAGAAGGCGCTCAGGGGGATCGCCGCGACGCCGATCTCGCGCGTGAGCCATGCGCAGAACTCGGCCTCCGGCAGCGCGCTCACGGCGCTGTAGTCCACGAGCTGGAAGTAGCTGCCGCCGGTGTGCAGCGGCTGCAGCCGCGTGCGGGCCAGGCCGTCGCGGAACAGGTCGCGCTTGCGCTGGTAGAAGGCGCCCAGGTTCAGGTAGGGCGCGGAATCGGCCATGTAGCGCGCCAGGGCGTGCTGCATCGGCGTGTTGACGGTGAAGACGTTGAACTGGTGCACCTTGCGGAACTCGGCACTCAGTGCCGCGGGCGCGGCCACGTAGCCCACCTTCCAGCCGGTGACGTGGAAGGTCTTGCCGAAGCTCGAGACCACGAAGGCACGCGCCGCCAGCGCCGGGATCGACGCCGCGCTGGTGTGCGCGATGCCGTCGTAGACCATGTGCTCGTAGACCTCGTCGGACAGCAGCAGCGCCTGCGTGGGCGCCAGCAGGTCGGCCAGCCGCTGCATCTCCGGGCGCGTCCACACCGTGGCGCTGGGGTTGTGCGGGCTGTTGATCATCACCAGCCGCGTGCGCGGCGTCAGCGCGGCGGCGAGGCGGTCGAAATCGGGGCGGAAGCGGCCGGGCGTCAGCGGCACGCGGACGACGCGGCCCCCGGCCAGCGCGATGGCCGGGGCATAGCTGTCGTAGCAGGGCTCGAACACGATCACGTCGTCGCCCGGGTGCACGCAGCACAGCACCGCGGTCAGGATGGCCTGGGTGGCACCGGCGGTGATGGTGATCTCCTGCTCGGCGTCGTAGCGGCGGCCGTACAGGGTCTCGAGCTTGGCCGCCACGCGCTGGCGCAGGGCGGGCACGCCGGCCATCGGCGGGTACTGGTTCAGGCCGTCGCGCAGGGCGTCGGCCACGTGGTCCAGCAGCGCCGGGTCGGCATCGAAATCGGGGAAGCCCTGGCCCAGGTTGACGGCGCCGGTCTGCTGCGCCAGCGCCGACATCACGGTGAAGACGGTGGTGCCCACCTGGGGCAGCCGGCTGCGCAGGGCGGGGGTGCTGGCGAGGGCAGGGTGCATGGTGCCGGGGTGGTCAGAGTTCATAGTCCGATCCCTGGCCGCTCATCGCGCGCTGCACCAGGGTCATGCTGAGGTGCGGCGAGAGCAGCTCGGCGAAGGCGTAGACGAACTGGCGCAGGTAGGCGCCGCGCTTGAACGCCACGCGCGTGAGGTTGCTGCCGAAGAGGTGCCCGAGCGGCCGCGCCACCAGGTCGGCAGACTCGGCGTGCAGCGGATCGGCGCGCATGGCCAGCTCGCTGACGATGCCCACGCCCAGGCCCAGCCGCACGTAGGTCTTGATGACGTCCGAGTCGATGGCCTCCAGCGCCACCAGCGGCTTGAGCCGGGCACGCTCGAAGGCCTGGTCGATGCGCGTGCGGCCGGTGACGGTGGGCTGGTAGAGCACCAGCGGCTGCGCGGCCAGCTGCTCCAGCGTCGGGCGCTCGACCTGCGCCAGCGGGTGTGTCGCGGGCACCACCATCACGTGCTGCCATTCGTGGCAGGGCAGGGTGATGAGCGCGTCGTACTTGTCCAGGGCCTCGGTGGCCAGGCCGATCTCGGCCACGTCGTCCAGCAGCATGCGCGCCACCTGCTCGGGCATGCCCTGGTGCAGCACCACCTGCACCTTGGGATGGCGGCGGCGCAGCTGGGCCACCGGCTCGGGCAGGAAGTAGCGCGCCTGGGTGTGGGTGGTGGCGATCGACAGCGTGCCGGCGTCCTGCTTGGAGTACTCGTCGCCGATGCGGCGCAGGTTGGCCAGCTCGCGCATGATGATCTCGATGGAGACCAGCACCTGGCGCCCCGGCTCGGTGATGCGTTTCAGGCGCTTGCCGTGGCGCGCGAAGATGTCCACGCCCAGCTCCTCCTCGAGCTCGAGGATGGCCTTGCTGATGCCGGGCTGCGAGGTGAACAGCGCCTTGGCCGTCTCGGTCAGGTTGAGGTTGCGGCGCACCGCCTCCTGCACGAAGCGGAACTGGTGCAGGTTCATGCCGTGCCGCCCAGCATGGCGGCGGCGGCGGCGGCGATGGCGGCCAGCACCGCCGCGTGCTCGCCCACCGGCGGATGCAGCTCGAACTGCGTGCCCGGGTGGGCCGTGCGCAGGGCCTCGACCAGGCGCGGCAGGTCCTGCCGCACATGCCCGCCGGCGCCCAGGAACAACGGCAGCACCTGCACCCGCGCGCACTGCCGGGCGAGCTCGGCCCCGGCCTCGGGCAGCGTGGGTGCCATCAGCTCGAGAAAGGCCAGCCGCACCAGCGCCTGCGGCTGCGCCGCCGCGACGCGTGCGGCAATGGCCTCGAACGGCGCCGCCCAGCGCGGGTCGCGCGCCCCGTGGGCAAACAGGATCAGGCCCGTGGGCGCGGCGTTCGTCATGGCCCTAACGGTAGCGCACGAGCCAGGCGAAGGCGCCCATCGACAGCAGCAGGTACAGCAGGCTGGGCGTGGCGGCCGCCACCCAGGGGGTCCAGCCGCGCAGCATGCCGATGTGGCCCGACAGGTTGTTCAGCAGCACGAAGCTGATGCCCAGCATGATGCCGCCGAACACCTTCAGGCTGACGCTGCCGGCGCGTGCATGCAGGTAGGCAAAGGGCAGCGCCAGCGCCACCATCACCAGGCAGGCCAGGGGGTACAGCGCCTTGCGCCAGAAGCGGATGCGGTAGGGCTGGGTGGCCTGCTCCTGGTCGCTGAGGTGGGTGCTGTAGCGCCACAGCTCCAGGGTGGACATGGTCGACAGCGGCAGCACCGCCGCCGCCACCACGCTGGCGGTGAGCGTGCTGGGCCAGCGCAGCTCGGGCACGCGGCGCACGGTGATCCGCGGGTCGGGAGCGGCGGGCTGCGGCCAGTCGGTGACCTCGGCATCGCGCAGCGTCCACGTGCCGTCGCTGCCGACACGGCCTTCGGCCGCCTGGGTGCGCGTGCGCAGCCGGCCGTCGGTGTCGAAGGCGAAGATGCGGATGCCCACCAGTTCGCCGCCAGCGCTGGCGCCGGCCACGTTCACCGAGTAGCTGCGCTCGCCCTCGGGGGTGTTGCGCTTCTCCTTGAGCCAGGCCCCCGAGCCGTCGAGTTTCAACCCGCCGCCGGTGCGGGCCTGCAGCAGCACGCTCTCGCGTTCGCAGGCCGGGGCGATGAAATCGCCGGTGACGAAGGTGATCACGCCGAACACCACGCCCAGCACCGCCAGCAGCGACAGCGCGCGCGTGGGCGCCAGGCCGCTGGTGCGCAGGATCGTGAACTCGGAAGACTGCGCCATCCGGGCCAGCGCGTAGATGGCACCGATCAGCACCGAGATCGGGAACAGCTCGTAGAAGTGGCCCGGCACCTCCAGCGCGGTGGCCAGCACCGCGTCGCCGATGGTGCGGCCGTTGCGGCCCACGCCGTCCAGCGCATCGACGAAGTCGATGAAGAAGAAGAGCGACAGGAAGGCCGCCGCCACGAAGGCCACCGAGGCCGCGATGTCGCGGTAGAGCAGCCGGCGGACGGTCTTCATGCGCCGGGCCGGGCCGCGGGAGAAGCGTGCCAGGGCCGGCGCATGACGGCGGCATGGTCGCGCCACCACAGCAGCGCCAGCGCCAAGGCCGTGGCACCCCCGTGCAGGCCCAGCAGGGCCCCCGCCATCGAGACCCGGCCGCTGGCGACCCAGGCCTGCGACAGGTTGATGAGGTTGTAGTAGACGAGGAAGGTGAGCAGGGCGAACACCAGGTTCCAGTTGCTGGCGCGGCGTGGGTGGGTCGCGGCCAGCCCCACGCCCAGCAGCAGCAGGTTGGCCGCGCCCAGCAGCAGGCCGAAGCGCCAGGTCAGCTCGGCGCGGTCGGCCGGCTCGCGACTGCGCAGCAGCGTCAGCGTGTCGGTGGCCTTGGGCGGCTGAGCCTCGGCCGAGGCGGCGGCGTTGTCGCTCGTCAGCAGGCGGTAGCGCTCGAAGCTGGAGAGGCTGCGCTCGCCGCTGCTGGCGTCGACCTCGTTGCGCTGGCCGCGGTCCAGCACCAGGAAGCGCTGGCTGCCGTCGGTCTCGAGGTGGCCGGTGCGGGCCGTGGTGACCGCTTCGCCATGCGGCAGCCGCGCCAGGATGAACACGTTGCGCGCCTGCACCCCATCAGGGCTTTCGCGCTCGATGAAGAACACCCGGCGGCCGTCGGCCGAGGTCTGGAACACGCCCGGCGCCACGCGCGACAGGTCGGAGCGCTTCTGGTAGCGGTCGCGCAGCTCGTTGCTGTTGCGGTTGCCCCAGGGCCAGGCCACCAGCAGCAGCAGCCCCAGCACCGCCACCACCGGCATGCCCACGCGCAGCACCGGCCGCAGGAAGCGCGAGATGCCCGCGCCGCTGGAGAACCAGATGGCCATCTCGCTGTCGCGGTACATGCGGCCGAGCGTGACGACGATGGCCACGAACATCGACATCGCCATCATCGTGGGCAGGTTGCCCAGGGCCACGTAGCCCAGCAGCAGCGCCACGTCCTGCGGCGCCACGGCGCCATCGGCCGCCTGGCCCACGGTGCGGATCAGGAACATCGTCAGCACGATGGTCAGCACCACGACCAGGGTGGCGCCGAAGCCCCGCGCCAGCTCTCGGCGCAATGTCGAATCGAATAACATCTTCTGCTTTTGCTCGAGGCGTAATTATGGACTTCAAGACCCAGGTGATCGGCGCGGCGGGACTGGCCAACGTGGCAGCCGATGGCCTCCTGGTCCTGGTGGCGGGCACGGCCGTGCCCGCGGGGCTGGACAAGCCGCTGGCCGAGCTCCTGGCCGCGGCGGTGAAGGACGGCGACTTCGCGTTCAAGCCCGGGCAGACGCTGTACGCGCACCGCGCGGCCGGCGTGAAGGCGCAGCGCGTGCTGTTCGCGAGCCTGGCCGAAGCCACGCCCAAGGCGCTGCGCCGTGCGCTCGGCCTGGCGCTGGGCTACGTCAAGAGCGGCGGGACGCGCCAGCTGGCCGTGGCGCTGGCCGGCGACGCGGGCTGGAGCGCGGCGCTGGCCGAGGCGCTGGCGCTGGCAGTGAGCGAGTCGGTGTACCTGTACAGCGCGACCAAGCCCAGCGCGCCGGCGGCGGCGCGCCTGGCCGGCGTGAGCCTGCTGTGCGCCAAGACCGAAAGCGCGGCGCTGGCCGCGGGCCTGCGCCGCGGCGAGGCCATCGCGGCCGGCACGCGGCTGGCGCGCGAACTGGCGAACCGCCCGGCCAACCACTGCACGCCCACCTACCTGGCCGAGCAGGCGCGCAAGCTGGGCCGCGAACAGGGACTGAAGGTCGAGGTGCTCGACCGCAAGGCCTGCGAGAAGCTGGGCATGGGCGCCTTCCTGGCCGTGGCGCAAGGCTCGGACGAGCCGCTCCAGTTCATCGTCGCGCGCTGGCAGGGCGGCGCCAAGGCCGAGGCGCCGCTGGTGCTGGTGGGCAAGGGCATCACCTTCGACACCGGCGGCATCAGCATCAAGCCAGCGGCCGAGATGGACGAGATGAAGTTCGACATGGGCGGAGCGGCCAGCGTGCTGGGCACGCTGCACGCCGTGGCCGCGCTGAAGGCGAAGGTGAACCTGATCGGCATCATCCCGGCCTGCGAGAACATGCCCAGCGGCCGCGCCGTCAAGCCGGGCGACGTGGTCACGAGCCTGTCGGGCCAGACGATCGAGATCCTCAACACCGATGCCGAAGGCCGGCTCATCCTGTGCGATGCGCTCACCTACGCCGAGCGCCTGAAGCCCGCCGCGGTGGTGGACATCGCCACCCTGACCGGGGCCTGCGTGGTGGCGCTGGGGCACCACCGCTCGGGCCTGTTCAGCGCCGACGACGCGCTGGCCGAGGCCCTGCTGAAGGCGGGCGAGGCCGGGCTCGACCCGGCCTGGCGCATGCCGCTGGACGACGAGTACGACGAGGCCCTGAAGAGCCACTTCGCCGACATGGCCAACGTGGGCCCGCGCGCCGGCGGGGCCATCACGGCGGCCATGTTCCTCAAGCGCTTCACCGCCAAGCTGCGCTGGGCCCACCTCGACATCGCCGGCACCGCCTGGCGCTCGGGCGCGGCCAAGGGCGCCACCGGGCGGCCGGTGCCGCTGCTGGTGAACTTCGTGCTCGCGCACGCCCGCTAGCACGGCCCGGGCGCGGCGGCCATGGCACAGACCGCGGTCGAGTTCCACACCGGCATCGGCGACTGTGCGGTCTACGCCTGCCGGCTGTTGCGCAAGGCCTACCGCCGCGGGACGCGGCTGCTGCTGACGGCGCCGCCGGCGCGGCTGGCCGAGATCGACCGCGGGCTGTGGGTGCTGGACGAGCGCGATTTCATTCCGCATCTGCGGCTGCCGGCGGCCGATGCAGGCCGGCTGGCGCGCACGCCGATCTGGCTGGCCGAGCACGCCGATGCGGTCGACCCCGCGCCGGCCCTGCTGGTCAACGTGGGAGCCGGGGCGCCGGCCCGGCCCGCCGCCTTCGAGCGCCTGATCGAGATCGTGGGCCTGGAGCCCGACGAGGTCGAGCGCGGCCGTGCCCGCTGGCGCGCCTACCGGGCCGCCCAACTGCCCGTCACGCACCATGTCGGCCTGGCCGCGCGCGACTGACGAGCGGCCGGTCAGCGTCGACCGGCTGCCCACGTTGACCGAGGTGGTCGAGTTGGATGCGCTGCCCGGGTGGCATGAGGCCGCCCCGGTGCCCGCGGCAGCGCCGGCGCAGGCCGAGCTGCCTGCCGTGCCGGCTGCCGAGTCCCCCGCCGAACGCACGGCCTGGCCGATCGATGCGCCGTCGGCATCGGCGTTGGCTGCCGCCGCGCCGCCCAGGTTCGACGAAGCGGTGCTGGTCGCGCTGGTGCTGGATGCGCTGGCCCCGCAGATCGACACCTTGTTCGAGCAGCGCCTGGGTGACGCGCTGGCGCCTGCCTTGGCGCGCGCGGCCGAAGGACTGATCCGCGAGACCCGTGACGAACTCGGTCCGCTGCTGCGCGCGCTGGTGCAGGATGCGGTGCGGCGCGCACTGGACGAGCTGCGCTGAGCCCTGCACCCTTGGGGTATCGTCCGCGCCTTCATGGTTTGTTCCCGGCTGCCATGGCGGCCGCTTTTCATTTCGGAGAACTACCGATGCAACGCACACTGAATTCGCTGATTGCCGCCGCGGCGCTGGCACTGGCCGGGCCGGCGCTGGCGCAGGACCTGGTGGTGAAGATCGGCCACGTCGCGCCCACCAGCGGCCCGCAGGCCGACCTGGGCAAGGACAACGAGAACGGCGCCCGCATGGCCATCGACGAACTCAACGCCAAGGGCGTGATGATCGGCGGCAAGAAGGCCAGGTTCGTGCTGCTGGCCGAAGACGATGCGGCCGATCCGAAGCAGGGCACGGCCGCAGCGCAGAAGCTGGTGGACGAAGGCGTCAACGGTGTCATCGGGCACCTGAACTCGGGCACCTCGATCCCGGCTTCGCGCATCTACAGCGATGCCGGCATCCCGCAAATCAGCCCCTCGTCGACGAGCCCGAAATACACGCACCAAGGCTACAAGACCACCTTTCGCGTGGTCGCCAACGACATGCAGCTTGGCGGTACGCTGGGGCGTTATGCCTACAACCAGCTCAAGGGCCGCTCGGTCGCCGTGATCGACGACCGCAGCGCCTACGGCCAGGGCGTGGCCGACGAGTTTGCCAAGGGCCTGGAAACCTCGGGCGGCAAGGTCGTCGCGCGCCAGTACACCAACGACAAGGCGACCGACTTCACCGCCATCCTGACCGCCATCAAGGCCAAGAACCCCGACATCATCTTCTACGGCGGCATGGACGCACAGGCCGGGCCGATGCTGCGCCAGATGAAGCAGCTGGGCATCCATGCCAAGCTGGTCGGCGGCGACGGCATCTGCACCGCGCGGCTGCCCGAGCTGGCGGCGGGCAGCATGGCCGACGGCCAGGTCATCTGCGCCGAGGCCGGTGGCGTGGACCCCGCGGGGCGCAAGGCGCTGGAGGACTTCAAGGCCGCGTACAAGAAGAAGTTCGGCACCGACGTGCAGATCTACGCGCCCTACGTCTACGACGCCGTCAACGTGATGGTGGCGGCCATGGTCAAGGCCGGCTCGGCCGACCCGGCCAAGTACCTGCCCGTGCTGGCCAAGACCACCGACTACAAGGGCGTGACCGGCACGATCTCGTTCGACCCGTTCGGCGACATCAAGAACGGCGCGCTCACGCTCTACACCTACAAGGGCGGCAAGCGCTCCGAGATCGAGGTCGTGCACTGATCCCGGGGTCCGGGCGCGCCGGCCACTGCGGCGGCGCGACCAGCGAAAAGCCCGCCGGTAGGCGGGCTTCTTTGTCTCAAGACGGGCCGCGCGGAGGCGGCCGGCCTTACTTGAGCTTCACTTCCTTGTAGAGCACGTGCTTGCGTGCCTTGGGATCGAACTTCAGGAACTCGAGCTTCTCGGGCGTGGTCTTCTTGTTCTTGCTCGTGGTGTAGAAGTGCCCGGTGCCGGCGCTCGACTCCAGCTTGATCTTCTCGCGTCCGCCTTTGCTGGCCATGCTGTTCTCCTAGACGGTTAGATTTCGCCGCGGGCCCGGAGGTCGGCGACGACCTTCTCGATGCCCACCTTGTCGATCAGGCGCAGCGCCGCGTTGCTGATGCGCAGCCGGATCCAGCGGTTCTCGCCCTCGACCCAGAAGCGTCGGTACTGCAGGTTCGGCAGGAACCGGCGCTTGGTCTTGTTGTTCGCATGCGAGACGTTGTTGCCCACCATCGGGCGCTTGCCGGTGACTTGACAGACGCGTGCCATGACGCTTCTCCAGTTGTTGTTGCTGCGGCCGGCGGCGCACGACGCTGCGCTGCAGCCGGCAAAGCCCGCGATTATAACCAGACTGCTCAGCCCTCCTGCTGCTCCAGGTAGCGCTGGGCGTCCAGTGCCGCCATGCAGCCCGTGCCGGCGCTGGTGATGGCCTGGCGGTAGACATGGTCTTGCACATCGCCGGCGGCGAAGACGCCGGGCACGCTGGTCATCGTGGCCATGCCTTCCAGGCCGGTGCGGGTGACGATGTAGCCGTCCTTCATCTCCAGCTGGCCCTTGAAGATCTCGGTGTTGGGCTGATGCCCGATGGCGATGAAGCAGCCCTTCACGGCGAGCTCGCGTGTGGGGCCGTCCTGGCCCGCGGGGCCGCCGGCGCCACCCGTGCTGCGCAGGCGCACGCCGGTCACGCCGCGGGCATCGCCCAGCACCTCGTCCAGCGTTTGCCACAGGTGCAGCTCGAGCCTGCCGGCGGCGACCTTGGCCTGCACCTTGTCGAGCAGGATCGCCTCGGCGCGGAACTTGTCGCGGCGGTGGATCAGGTGCACCTTGCTCGCGATGTTGGAGAGGTACAGGGCCTCCTCGACCGCGGTGTTGCCGCCGCCGACGACGCAGACCTCGTCGCCGCGGTAGAAGAATCCGTCGCAGGTGGCGCAACCGCTGACGCCCTTGCCCATGAAGGCCTGCTCGCTGGGCAGTCCCAGGTACTTGGCGCTGGCGCCGGTGGCCACCACCAGGGCGTCGCAGGTGTAGGTGCCCGAGTCGCCGCGCAGCGTGAACGGGCGAGCGGCCAGGTCGACGCTGTGGATGTGGTCGAACACGATCTTGGTGTCGAAGCGCTCGGCGTGTTGCAGGAAGCGCTGCATCAGCTCGGGACCCTGCACGCCTGCCACGTCGGCGGGCCAGTTGTCGACATCGGTCGTGGTCATCAGCTGGCCGCCCTGCGCGATGCCGGTGATGAGCGTGGGCTGCAGGTTGGCGCGCGCGGCGTACAGCGCCGCGGTGTAGCCGGCCGGGCCCGAGCCCAGGATGAGGACGCGGGCGTGGCTGCCGGCAGGCGTGGGAGCGGGGGATGGGCTGGTCATGGCGATCTGGCGATGGAGGGGTGCGGTAGGGGCGTGCCGACCCGACGGTGGCCTGCGCATCGGGGCCGGCCCGGAGTTTGCGGGCCCACGGCGTCGGCACAATACGCGGATTCTTGCACTCGCTGCCGGCCCTGACCGGCGCAGGGACCCGGGCAGGAAGACAAGACGACCACAGGAGCGCTATCGATGTCGATGCTGTCCAACCTGGACCTGATCCGCCGTGTCCCGCTGTTCTCCATGCTCACCGCCGAGCAGGCGCAGGCGATCGCCGACAGCGTCGTCAAGCGCCGCTTCCGGCGCGGCGAACTCGTGGTCGAGCAGGGACGCAAGAGCAACTCGCTGTTCATCCTGCTCAACGGCCGGGCCCGCGTGCTCACCGCCGACCAGCGCGGGCGCGAGGTCATCCTGGCGGTGCTCGAGTCGGGCGACTACGTGGGCGAGATGAGCCTGATCGACAACGAGCCGCATTCGGCCACGGTGCGGGCCGAGATCCAGACCGACATGCTGGTGCTCTCGCGCAGCGACTTCGCGCGCTGCCTGCCCGAGCATTCGACGCTGGCCTACGGCATCCTGCGCGGCCTGGTGCGGCGGCTGCGCAATGCCGATCGCCAGATCGAGTCGCTGGCCCTGCTCGACGTCTACGGCCGTGTGGCGCGCACCCTGCTGGACATGGCCGAGGACATCGACGAGGTGAAGATCATCCGCCACAAGGTCAGCCGCCAGGACATGGCCAAGGTGGTGGGCGCCTCGCGCGAGATGGTCAGCCGGGTGATGAAGGATCTCGAAGAGCGCGGCGTCATCGAGACCCAGGACAACGGCTCGGTCATCATCAAGGAACGCCTGGCCAACGAGTGAGGCGGCGCTGCGCCGGGCCCGGCAGCCGGGGCCTTCGGCCACAATGCGCGGCATGAGTTTTCCCCTCGGTTCCATCGGCGCCGACGGCGCCCCCGCAGGCCCCGTGCTGGCCGGCGACGCGCTGCAGCGCTGGCGCCGCAAGGCCTGGCTGGTGGCCGGCGCGCTGGGCTGGTGGCTGTTCGTGCTGGCGATGGTGACCCACAGCGCGGGTGATGCTGCCTTCACCACCTCGGGCACGGGCGGCCCGGTGGCCAACAAGGCCGGCCTGCTGGGCGCGCGCGTCTCCGACATGGTGTACTTCCTGTTCGGCTTCTCGGCCTGGTGGCTGGTGCCGGTGGGCCTGCGCGCATGGCTGTCGGCGCTGGCGCGGCTGATGCGCGGCGCGCCGCCCGCCGAGCCGCCGGCGCGCACGCTGTTCTGGCTCGGGCTGGTGCTGCTGCTGGCCTCGAGCTGCGCCCTCGAGTGGACGCGCCTGTACCGCTGGGAAGACCTGCTGCCCGGCCACGCCGGCGGCGTGCTGGGCTACACGCTGGGGCCGCTGTCGATGCGCTGGCTGGGATTCGCCGGCTCGGGCGTGCTGTGGATCGCCGGGCTGGTCTGCGGCTCGGCGCTGGCGCTGCGCTTTTCGTGGCTGGACTGGGCCGAGCGCATCGGCCGCCAGTTCGAGCGCCTGCGCGAATCGCGCCAGGGCCGCCAGGAAGCCGAGGAAGACCGCCGCCTGGGCGAGCTCGCCGCGCGCGAGCGCGAACAGGTGGTCGAGGTGCAGCGCCAGATCGAGGGCGAGCCGAGCGAGCCGCGCGCCCTGGTGATCGAGCCCGCGCTGGCCGCGATTCCGAAATCGCAACGCGTGGCCAAGGAACGCCAGCAGCCGCTTTTCGTCGAGCTGGTGGACACCAAGCTGCCGCAGGTCGACCTCCTCGATGCCGCCGGTGGCACGCGCCAGGACACCGTCACGCCCGAGGCGATCGAGATGACCTCGCGCCTGATCGAGAAGAAGCTCAAGGACTTCGGCGTCGAGGTGCGCGTGGTCGCGGCCTCGCCCGGCCCCGTGATCACGCGCTACGAGATCGAGCCGGCCACGGGCGTGAAGGGCGCGCAGGTGGTGAACCTGGCGCGCGACCTGGCGCGCTCGCTGTCGCTGGTGAGCATCCGCGTGGTCGAAGTCATCCCGGGCCGCACCACCATGGCGCTGGAGCTGCCCAACGCGCGGCGGCAGTCGATCCGGCTGTCCGAGATCCTGGGCTCGGAGGTCTACAACGCCTCGGGCTCGCTGCTGACGCTGGGCCTGGGCAAGGACATCGTCGGCAACCCGGTGGTGGCCGACCTGGCGAAGATGCCGCACTGCCTGGTCGCGGGCACCACCGGCGCGGGCAAGAGCGTGGGCATCAACGCGATGATCCTGAGCCTGCTCTACAAGGCCGAGGCGCGCGACGTGCGCCTGATCCTGATCGACCCGAAGATGCTCGAGATGAGCGTGTACGAGGACATCCCGCACCTGCTGGCGCCGGTGGTCACCGACATGAAGCAGGCGGCCAACGCGCTGAACTGGTGCGTGGGCGAGATGGAACGCCGCTACAAGCTGCTGAGCAAGCTGGGCGTGCGCAACCTGGCCGGCTACAACAAGAAGATCGCCGAGGCGGCCGAGCGCGGTGAAAAGCTGCCCAACCCGTTCAGCCTGACGCCGGACGAGCCCGAACCGCTGGACCGCCTGCCGCACGTGGTGGTGGTGATCGACGAACTCGCCGACCTGATGATGGTGGTGGGCAAGAAGATCGAGGAGCTCATCGCGCGCCTGGCGCAGAAGGCGCGTGCCGCCGGCATCCACCTGATCCTGGCCACGCAAAGGCCCAGCGTGGACGTGATCACCGGCCTCATCAAGGCCAACATTCCCACCCGCCTGAGCTTCCAGGTCAGCAGCAAGATCGACAGCCGCACCATCCTCGACCAGATGGGCGCCGAGGCGCTGCTGGGCCAGGGCGACATGCTGTACCTGGCCCCCGGCGGCGGCCTGCCGATGCGCGTGCACGGTGCCTTTGTCAGCGACGACGAGGTGCACCGCGTTGTGAACTACCTGAAGACCCAGGGCGAGCCGAACTACGTCGAGGGCATCCTCGAAGGCGGCGTGCTCGACGGCGAGGCCGAGGCCGGCGCCGGGGGCAGTGGCAGTGCGGGCGGCGAGGGCGACACGATGTACGACAACGCAGTGGCGGTGGTGTTGCAGCACAAGCGGGCCTCGATCTCGCTGGTGCAGCGGCACCTGCGCATCGGCTACAACCGCGCGGCGCGGCTGCTGGAGCAGATGGAGCAATCGGGGCTGGTCTCGGCGATGGGCCACAACGGCAACCGCGACATCCTCGTGCCCCGGCGCGAAGAATGAGCCCGCGCCGCCACTTCCTGCAGGCGTTGCTGGGCGCGGGGCTGGCCGTCGGCGCCGGTGCCGCCCGGGCCGACGCGGTCGATGCGCTGCGCGCCTTCATCCGCGACGTGCACAGCGGCCGCGCCGCCTTCACGCAGACCGTGACCTCGGTCGACGGTGCACGCAAGAAGGTGTCCAGCGGCGAGTTCGAGTTCCAGCGCCCGAACCGCTTCCGTTTCGAATACCTGCGGCCCTATGAACAGCTCATCGTGGCCGACGGCAGCCAGGTCTGGATCTACGACCCCGGGCTCGACCAGGTCAGCACCCGGCCGCTGGGCCAGGCGCTGGGGGCCACGCCGGCAGCGCTGCTGGCCGGCGGCTCGCTCGACGAGCAGTTCAACCTGGCCGCGCAGCCCAGCAGCGACGGCACCGACTGGGTGCTGGCCACGCCCAAGGTCAAGGACGGCCCCTTCCAGAGCATGCGCGTCGGCTTCAAGGGCGGCGCGCTGACCGCAGTCGAGATCGTCGACAGCTTCGGCCAGCACTCCGAGCTTCGGTTCTCGGCCTTCCAGGCCAACGTCGCGCTGCCGCCCGAGCGCTTCCGCTTCACGCCCCCCGACGGGGCCGACGTGATCCGGCCTTGACGCCCCCGCCGATGGCGCCGCAGGCGGCCCTGTTCGACGAGGCGGCGGCCGTTGCGGCGACGGCGCCGCTGGCCGAGCGCCTGCGCCCGCGTCACCTCGACGAGGTGGTGGGCCAGGCGCACCTGCTCGGGCCCGGGCGGCCGCTGCGGGTGGCCTTCGAGTCGCGCCGGCTGCCCTCGATGCTGCTGTGGGGCCCGCCCGGCGTCGGCAAGACGACGCTGGCACGGCTGCTGGCCGGCGCCACGGGCGCCCACTTCATCGTGCTGTCGGCGGTGCTGGCGGGGGTGAAGGACATCCGCGACGCGGTCGAGCAGGCCGGCGCCCTGCGCGCCCAGGGCCGGGCCACGGTGGTCTTCGTCGACGAGGTGCACCGCTTCAACAAGGCGCAGCAGGACGCCTTCCTGCCGCATGTCGAGTCGGGCCTGTTCAGCTTCATCGGCGCCACCACCGAGAACCCCTCGTTCGAGGTCAACTCGGCGCTGCTGTCACGCGCCACCGTGCACGTGCTCGAGCCGCTGGGCGAGGCCGAGCTCGACCGATTGCTGGGGCGCGCCGAAGCCGTGCTCGGCGCGCCGCCGTTGACGCCGGGCGCGCGCAGCGCGCTGCTGTCGCATGCCGACGGCGACGCGCGGCGGCTGCTCAACGCCTACGAGAACCTGGCCGCCGCCCACGTCGGTGCGACGCTGCTGGACGAGGCCCGGCTCGAGGCCACGCTGGGCGCGCTGCTGCGCCGCGGCGACAAGGGCGGCGACGTCTTCTACGACCTGATATCGGCGCTGCACAAGTCGGTGCGCGGCTCCGACCCCGACGCCGCGCTGTACTGGCTGGCGCGCCTGCTCGACGCCGGCGCCGACCCGCGCTACGCGGCGCGCCGGCTGCTGCGCATGGCCACCGAGGACATCGGCCTGGCCGACCCGCGCGCGCTGCGTCTGGCGCTGGACGCGACCGAGGTGTTCGAGCGCCTGGGCTCGCCCGAGGGCGAACTCGCCCTGGCCCAGGCCGCGGTGTACCTGGCGGTGGCGCCCAAGTCCAACGCCGTCTACAAGGCCTGGGGCGCGGTGCGCGAGCAGGTGCAGGGCGAGGGCTCGCGTCCGGTGCCGATGCACTTGCGCAATGCGCCCACCCGGCTGATGCAGGGCCTGGGCCACGGCGACGGCTACCGCTACGCCCACGACGAGCCCGGCGCCTATGCCGCGGGCGAGCGCTACCTGCCCGACGGGCTGGTCGGCCGGCGCTTCTACGAGCCGGTGCCGCGCGGGCTCGAGCAGCGCATCGGCGAGCGCCTGGCGGCGCTGCGCGAGCAGGACGCGGCCGCGTCGGCCGTGCCCGGCGCAGCCCCGCCGCCGGCGGCCGAAGCCGCGCCCTGAACCCGCGCGGGCCGCACCTACAATCCGCGCCCAACGCCGGCCGCCCGCCGGCGGCGCGGCACCGGCAAGGCCAGCTTCCTGCACGGCGTCGGGCGGGCTCGCGGCGGGCCCGGGCACCCACCAAGCGACATGCAGACCTTCCTCCAGCAGATCATCAACGGGCTCGTGCTCGGCAGCATGTACGCCCTGGTCGCGCTGGGCTACACCATGGTGTACGGCATCATCAACCTCATCAACTTCGCCCACGGCGAGGTGCTGATGGTGGGGGCACTCACCAGCTGGACCGTGGTCACGCTGCTGGCCGGCTCGGGCCTGCCGGGCTGGCTGCTGATGCTGATCTCGCTGCTGTGCGCGGTGATCGTCTGCGCAGCGCTGAACTTCACGATCGAGAAGCTGGCCTACCGGCCGCTGCGCAAGGCGCCGCGGCTGGCGCCGCTGATCACCGCCATGGGCATGAGCCTGCTGCTGCAGACGCTGGCCATGATCATCTGGAAGCCCGACCCCAAGCCCTACCCGCAGCTGCTGCCGGCCACGCCGATCAGCCTGGGCGGCCCCGTGATCACGGTCACGCAATGCCTGATCCTGCTGCTGACGGTGGTGGTGCTGGCGGGGCTGAGCGTGCTCGTCAACCGCACGCGGCTGGGGCGTGCGATGCGGGCCACGGCCGAGAACCCGCGCGTGGCCGCGCTGATGGGCGTGCACCCCGACCGCGTGATCTCGGCCACCTTCGTCATCGGCGCCGCACTGGCCGCGCTGGCCGGCGTGATGTGGGCCGCCAACTACGGCACCGTGCAGCACACCATGGGCTTCCTGCCCGGGCTGAAGGCCTTCACCGCGGCGGTGCTGGGCGGCATCGGCAACCTGGCCGGCGCGGTGGTGGGGGCGCTGCTGCTGGGCCTGGTCGAGGCACTGGCCGCGGGCTACCTGGGGCCGCTGACGGGCGGTGTGCTGGGCAGCCAGTACGCCGACATCTTCGCCTTCGTGGCCCTCATCCTGGTGCTCACGCTGCGGCCCTCGGGGCTGCTGGGTGAGCGCGTGGCCGACCGGGCCTGAAGCGATGCCGATGCGCAGGCTGGTCGTCTTCGGGCTGTGCGCGCTGGCGCTGCTGGCGCTGCCGCTGCTGGTGGAGCCCTACGGCGCGGGCTGGGTGCGCATCATGGCCAACGCCCTGCTGTACGTGATGCTGGCCCTGGGGCTGAACATCGTGGTCGGCTACGCCGGGCTGCTCGACCTGGGCTACGTCGCCTTCTACGCCGTGGGTGCGTACATGTACGCGCTGCTGGCCTCGCCGCAGCTGGTGGAGAACTTCGCCTGGATCGCGCGCGCGCTGCCCGGCGGCATGCACACGCCCGTGTGGGCCGTGATCCCGCTGGCGGCCGGCCTGGCCGCCATCGCCGGCGTGCTGCTGGGCACCCCGGTGCTGAAGCTGCGCGGCGACTACCTGGCCATCGTCACGCTGGGCTTCGGCGAGATCATCCGGGTGTTCATGAACAACCTCGAGCAGCCGATCAACATCACCAACGGCCCGCGCGGGCTGGACCGCATCGACCCGATGCACCTGTTCGGCTTCAGCTTCGGGCGCCCGCTGGCCATCGGCGACTACCGCATCCCGTCGGTGACGCTGTACTACTGGCTGTTCCTGGGGCTGGTGGTGCTGAGCGTGCTGATCTGCCAGCGCCTGCAGGCCTCGCGCATCGGCCGCGCCTGGATGGCGATCCGCGAGGACGAAGTCGCGGCCAAGGCCATGGGCATCAACACCCGCAACATGAAGCTGCTGGCCTTCGGCATGGGCGCCACCTTCGGCGGCGTGGCCGGCTCCATGTTCGCGGCCTTCCAGGGCTTCGTCTCGCCCGAGTCGTTCAGCCTGCAGGAGAGCATCATGATCGTGGCCATGGTGGTGCTCGGCGGCATGGGCCACATCCCGGGCGTGATCCTGGGCGCGGTGCTGCTGGCCTCGCTGCCCGAGGTGCTGCGCTACGCCGCCAGCCCGCTGCAGGATCTCACCGGCGGCCGGCTCGATCCCGCCATCCTGCGCCAGCTGCTGGTGGCGCTGGCCATGATCGGCATCATGCTGCTGCGCCCGCGCGGGCTGTGGCCGGCGCCCGAGCACGGCAAGTCCGCGGCGCCGCCGCCCCCCGGCGCCTGACGATGGCCGAGACGGTGCTGCGGGTGCAGGGCGTCAGCAAGCGCTTCGGCGGCTTGCAGGCGCTGTCCGACGTGGGCGTGCGCATCGAGGCGGGCCAGGTCTACGGCCTGATCGGCCCCAACGGCGCGGGCAAGACCACCTTCTTCAACGTCATCACGGGCCTGTATGCGCCCGATGCGGGCAGCTTCGAACTGGGCGGCCGGGCCTACCAGCCCAGCGCCGTTCACGAGGTGGCGCGGGCCGGCATCGCGCGCACGTTCCAGAACATCCGCCTGTTCGCCGAGATGACGGTGCTCGAGAACGTGATGGTGGGCCGCCACGTGCGCACGCGCTCGGGGCTGCTGGGGGCGGTGCTGCGCACGCCGGGCTTCCGCGCCGAGGAGGCGGCGATCGCGGCGCGCGCCCACGAGCTGCTGGCCTACGTGGGCATCGAGCGCTATGCCGACTACAAGGCGCGCACGCTGTCCTACGGCGACCAGCGCCGGCTCGAGATTGCGCGCGCGCTGGCCACCGATCCGCGCCTGATCGCGCTCGACGAACCGGCCGCCGGCATGAACGCCACCGAGAAGACGGTGCTGCGCGAGCTCATCGACCGCATCCGCGGCGACGGCCGCACCATCCTGCTGATCGAGCACGACGTGAAGCTGGTGATGGGCCTGTGCGACCGCGTCACGGTGCTCGACTACGGTCGCCCCATCGCCGAGGGCACGCCGGCCGAGGTGCAGCGCGACGCCAAGGTGATCGAGGCCTACCTCGGCCCGGGGCAGCACTGACCATGGCATCGTCCGCGGGGCTCGCCCCCGTCCTGCTCGAAGTGAGTGGCCTGAAGGTCGCCTACGGCGGCATCCAGGCCGTCAAGGGCGTCAGCTTCGAGGTGCGCGAAGGCGAGCTGGTCAGCCTGATCGGCGCCAACGGCGCCGGCAAGACGACGACGCTGAAGGCGATCACCGGGCTGCAGCCCCCGGCCGCGGGCGAGATCCGGTTCATGGGCCGCAGCATCCGCGGCCAGGGTGCCTGGGACCTGGCGCGCCAGGGCCTGGTGATGGTGCCCGAGGGGCGCGGCACCTTCACCCGCATGAGCATCCTCGAGAACCTGCAGATGGGCGCCTTCGTGCGCCGCGACCGCGAGATCGCCGCCGACATCGAGCGCGTGTTCGAGCGCTTCCCGCGCCTGAAGGAGCGCCGACACCAGCTGGCCGGCACGATGAGTGGCGGCGAGCAGCAGATGCTGGCCATGGGCCGCGCGCTGATGGCACGCCCGCGCGTGCTGCTGCTGGACGAGCCTTCCATGGGCCTGGCGCCGCTGATGGTGGACAGGATCTTCGAGGTGGTGGCCGAGATCCACGCCCAGGGCACGACCGTGCTGCTGGTGGAGCAGAACGCCAGCCGCGCGCTGGCCCTGGCCGACCGCGGCCACGTCATGGACTCGGGCGAGATCACGATGAGCGGCGCCGGCGCCGAGCTGCTGGCCGACCCGCGCGTGCGCGCCGCCTACCTGGGCCAGTAGCGCAGGGACCGCGGGCGCTCAGGCAGCGGCCATGGCGCCATGCTTGTCGGCCTCGGACGTGAAGGCGTCGGCGTAGAACTCCTCGGCCGGCAGGCCGCAGGCGGCCGTGAAGTCGCGCTGTGCCGCCTCCACCATCACTGGCGCGCCGCAGGCGTAGACCTGGTGGCCGCCGAGATCGGGCCAGTCGGCCATCACGGCCCGGTGGACCCAGCCGGTGCGGCCCGACCACGCATCGTCGGCACCCGGCTCCGACAGCACCGGCACGTACTGCAGGTTCGGCATCGTCCGGGCCATCTGCAGGCACCAGTCGTGGCGGTACAGGTCGGCGCGCCGGCGTGCGCCCCAGTACAGCACCGCCGGCCGCGCCAGCGCCTTGTGCTGCAGCTGCTCGACGATGGCCTTGATCGGTGCCAGCCCGGTGCCGCTGGCCAGCAGCACCAGCGGCTTGGTCGATTCCTCGCGCAGGAAGAAGCTGCCGAAGGGGCCTTCCAGGCGCAGGATGTCGCGCTCCTTCATGGCCGAGAACACGTGGTCGGTGAACACGCCGCCCGGCATGTGGCGCACGTGCAGCTCGATCGCCGGCGGGCTGCCCAGCGCATGCGGCGCATTGGCGATGCTGTAGCTGCGGCGCAGGCCGCCCTGCAGGATGAACTCGACGTACTGGCCGGCGCGGAACTGCAGGTTCTGGTTCGCCGGCAGTTGCAGCCGCAGCACGGCCACGTCGGGTGCGGCGCGCTCGATCGACATCACCCGCGTCGGCAGCTTCAACACCGGAAACTCGCCCTGACCGGGCACGGTGCGGACTTCGATCGTGCAATCGGCCTGCGCCCGGGCGCAGCAGGTCAGCACGTAGCCGGCTTGCGCTTCCGCCACCGACAGGGCCTTGAGCTGGTGCGGGCCGTGCACCACGCGCCCTTGCAGCAGCCGGCTCTTGCACGAGCCGCAGGCGCCGTCGCGGCAGCCGTAGGGCAGGCCGATGCCCTGGCGGATGGCCGCGCGGAGGATGGGCTCGTCGGGTTCGGCGGCGAAGGTGCGCTGGGACGGCTGCAGCGTGATCGTGAAGCTCATGGCGGGGCGGTGGCGGGCGGCGGGCGGCGCGGAGGGCGCACGTAAACTCGGCCGCGGATTGTGCCCGCCATGACCGCCAGCCCCCGCCCCGTGCAGCGCCCGACCTTGCTCATCGTGGGCTGTGGCGATGTCGGCCTGCGGGTGCTGCGAGTCCTGGCCCCGCGCTGGCGCGTGCTGGCGCTGACCTCCACCCCGGCCCGTCTGCCCTTGCTGCGCGCCGCGGGCGCCGTGCCGCTGTGGGGCGACCTGGACGAGCCCGCCACGCTGGGCCGGCTGGGCGGGCTGGCCGATGCCGTGCTGCACCTCGCGCCGCCCCCGGCTGCAGGCGAGCACGACACGCGCACCGCCGCGCTGCTGCGCGCGCTGGCCCGCGGCGGCCGTGTGCGCCGGCTGGTGTATGCCAGCACCAGCGGCGTCTACGGTGATTGCGGCGGGCAGCGGCTGGACGAGACGCGGGCCGTGAACCCGGCCACCGACCGCGCGCGGCGGCGCGTCGACGCCGAGGCCCAGCTGCGCTGGTTCGGCCGCCGCAGCGGTGCGGTGGTGTCGGTGCTGCGCATTCCCGGCATCTACGCGCTGGACCGCGCCGGCGGCGACCCGCGCGAGCGCCTGCGCCGCGGCACGCCGCTGCTGGTGGCGGGCGACGACGTGTACACCAACCACATCCATGCCGACGACCTGGCCCGCGCCTGCGTGGCCGCGCTGCTGCGCGGCGCGCCGCAGCGCGTGTACCACGCCAGCGACGACAGCGAGCTGCGGATGGCAGACCATTTCGATCTCGTGGCCGACCGCTGCGGCCTGCCGCGGGCGCCGCGCGTCACGCGCGCGCAGGCTGCCACGGCGCTGAGCCCGGCCCAGCTGAGCTTCATGGGTGAATCACGCCGGCTCGACAACCGGCGGTTGAAGCACGAGCTGCGGCTGCGGCTGCGCTACCCCACCGTGCTCGACGGCCTGGCCGCCGGCGCGTCCTGAGCCCGGCGGGCGCGGTGCGGCCGGCCGCGGCGCTCAGCGCCGGCGGCGGCCCGCCGGACGCCAGTTGCGCCAGTACATGATCATCAGGTAGCCGCCGGCCATGCCGCCCAGGTGCGCGAAGTGCGCGATGCCGTCGCGCCCGAACAGGCCCATCACCAGCTCGATGCTGCCCAGCGCGATCACCATCACGCGCGCGGGCACCACCACCGGCGGAATCGGCACCGACTGGCGGTTCGTCAGCAGCGCGAAGTACAGCAGCAGTCCCAGCACGTTGAGGGCGGTGGAGGGCAGGAACAGCAACAGCATCGGCAGGAAGCCGACGAGGTCGAAGCGGCGCCCCGGCAGCACCAGCGCGTACGCCAGCAGCAGCGCGTAGATGCCGCCCGAGGCCCCCAGCGTCTCGGAGGCCGAGCCCATCAGCATCGCCACCAGCAACTGCGCCACCGCCGCCGCCAGCACGCCGGCCAGCAGGTACTGCAGGTAGCGCCGCGGGCCCCACACCTGTTCCAGCTCGGCACCGAACATCCACAGCATCAGCATGTTGAAGAACAGGTGCGGCACGCTGGCATGCAGGAAGGCGTAGGTCACCAGCTGCCAGGGCATGAACAGGCCGCTGCCCAGCGAGTACAGGGCGAACGTGTTCTCCAGCGGCAGGAACAGCTGCAGGCAGAAGATGGCCGTGCAGGCCAGGATCAGGTATTTGGTGGCAGGTGGGAGCGGCGGCATGGCTTAGGCAGGAAAGGCCGGCTGCGAAGGCGGCTGGTGCCCGCGGCCAGACTCGAACTGGCACGCCTTGCGGCGGCGGATTTTGAATCCGCTACGTCTACCGATTTCGTCACGCGGGCCATGGCGGCTGTTCGGTTGCGCCGAAGCCGGATTCATTATCACACGCACCTTCGGCCGCACCGCTGCGCGCAGCGCCGGGCGCTGCGACAATCGTCCGCCCCCCGTAGAGCCGCAGGAGCGCCCGATGTCGGATGCCACCCGACCCGCATACAAGACCCTGGAAGACGTCATCGGCCACACGCCGCTGGTGCGCCTGCAGCGCCTGCCCGGCGATGCCGGTGCGCGCCGCGGCAACGTCGTGCTGGGCAAGCTCGAAGGCAACAACCCGGCCGGCTCGGTGAAGGACCGGCCTGCGATCGGCATGATCGCAGGCGCCGAGCAGCGCGGCGAGATCCGCCCCGGCGACACGCTGATCGAGGCCACCTCGGGCAACACCGGCATCGCGCTGGCGATGGCCGCCGCCATCCGCGGCTACCGCATGGTGCTGATCATGCCGGAGGACCTGTCCATCGAGCGTGCGCAGACCATGAAGGCCTTCGGGGCCGAGCTCATCCTCACGCCGCGCTCGGGCGGCATGGAGTCCGCGCGCGACCTGGCCGAGCAGATGCAGCGCGAAGGCAAGGGCCGCGTGCTGGACCAGTTCGCCAACCCCGACAACCCGCGCATCCACCACGAGACCACGGGCCCCGAGATCTGGGCCGACACCGCCGGCCGCGTGACGCATTTCGTGAGCGCGATGGGCACCACCGGCACCATCACCGGGGTCTCGCGCTACCTGAAGGAGCAGAACCCGGCGGTGCGCATCGTCGGCGCGCAGCCGGCCGAGGGCTCGCGCATCCCCGGCATCCGCAAATGGCCCGAGGCCTACCTGCCCCGCATCTACGACCCGCGCCAGGTGGACGAGCTGGTGCTGGTGAGCCAGGCCGACGCCGAGACCATGGCGCGGCGGCTGGCGCGCGAGGAGGGCCTGTTCGCCGGCATCTCGGCCGCCGGGGCCTGCTGGGTGGCGCTGCAGATCGCGCAGCAGGTCGAGGACGCGACCATCGTGTTCATCGTCTGCGACCGCGGCGACCGCTACCTCTCGACCGGCGTGTTCCCGGCCTGACGGCCGATGGCCCAGGCGTGATGCCAGCGGCGACCCGACCATGAGCCCCGACGCCCGCTACTGCCTGAGCTGCGGCCAGCCGCTGGCGCTGCTGGTGCGCGACGAAGACGGCGGCCCGAAGGAGCGCCTGCGCTGCGCCGCCTGCGGCTGGACGCACTGGAACAACCCGACCCCGGTGCTGGCGGCGGTGGTCGAGTGCAGCGACCGCGAAGGCCGCGTACTGCTGGCGCGCAACGCGGCCTGGCCGGGGCGCCTGTTCGCCCTCATCACCGGCTTCATGGAGGCCGGCGAGACGCCCGAGCAGGGCATCGCGCGCGAGGTGCTGGAAGAGACGGCCTTGCAGGTGCAGCAGGTCTCGCTCATCGGCGTCTACGACTTCCAGCGCATGAACCAGGTGATCATCGCCTACCACGTGCTCGCCTGCGGCGAGGTGCGCCTGTCGCCCGAGCTGGCGGAGTACCGCCTGTTCGCGCTGCCCGAGCTGCGCTGCTGGCGCGCCGGCACCGGCCAGGCCCTGGCCGACTGGCTGCGCGCCCGCGGCCACGAGCCGCAGTTCATCGAGCTGCCGCCGCGGGCCGCGTCGGCCTCATAGAATCCCGGGCCATGGACGCTGCCAGCAAAGACCTCGACACCCGCGGGCTGAACTGCCCGCTGCCCATCCTGAAGGCGAAGAAGGCGCTGGCCGACCTGGCCAGCGGTGATCTGCTGCGGGTGTTCGCCACCGACCCCGGCTCGATGCGCGACTTCCAGGCCTTCGCGCGCCAGACCGGCAACGAGCTCGTCGAGCAGACGCAGCAGGGCGACGAGTTCGTGCACGTGCTGCGCCGGCGCTGAGCCGGCCGCAGCGCGCAGGCTACAGGCTCAGGCCCTTCAGGAACTCGCGGAAGCCCGGCCCCAACTGCGGGTGGGCCAGCGCGAGTTCGACGTTGGCCTCGAGAAAGCCCTCCTTGCTGCCGCAGTCGTAGCGCTTGCCGCGGTAGCGGTAGGCGAAGACCTTCTCGCGACGCAGCAGCGAGGCGATGCCGTCGGTGAGCTGGATCTCGCCGCCCACGCCGCGTTTCTGGCTTGCGATCTCGTGGAACACCCCCGGCGTCAGGATGTAGCGACCGGCCACGCCCAGGCGCGAGGGCGCATCCTCCGGCGCCGGCTTCTCGACCATGCGGCTGACGTCGACCAGGCGGTCGTTGACCACCGTGCCGTCGACGATGCCGTAGCGCCGCGTGTGCTCGGCCGGCACTTCCTGCACCGCCAGGATCGAGGCCCGCCACTCGCCGAACTGCTCGACCATCTGCGCCAGCACCGGCGGCTCGCCCACCATCAGGTCGTCGGCCAGCAGCACCGCGAAGGGCTGGTTGCCCACCAGGCGCTGGCCGCACAGCACAGCGTGGCCCAGGCCCAGCGCCTGCGGCTGGCGCACGTAGATGCATTCCATGTCGTCGGGCTTGACACTGCGCACGACGTCGAGCAACTCGTGCTTGTGCGCCTGCTCGAGCGCCACCTCGAGCTCGAACGTCATGTCGAAATGGTCTTCGATCGGGCGCTTGTGGCGGCCGGTGACGAAGATCATCTCGCGCACCCCGGCAGCGTAGGCCTCTTCCACCGCGTACTGGATGAGCGGCTTGTCGACCACGGGCAGCATTTCCTTGGGCTGGGCCTTCGTGGCCGGCAGGAACCGCGTGCCGAGGCCTGCAACCGGGAATATCGCCTTATTGACGTGCATGCATCACTTTAGAATTGCCGCTTCCAGGCCGATTGTGGCATGTGGCCTATCGCTTGCCGTATGACACCGTCCCGCCCGCGCCGATGGATGTGCTGATCGTCGAACCCCTGGATTCCGACGTGCTGCACTGGCTCGGCGCGCGCCATGCCGTCAAGGTGGCGCCCGAGCTCGCCCAGGATCCGCAGGCCTTCCGGCTCGAGCTGGCGCGGGTGCGCGCCATCATCATCCCGCCCTCGGTGGCGCTGGATGGCGCGGCGCTGCAGCGCGCGCCGCAGCTGCGCATCGTGGGCCGGCTGTCGGTGGGCTCGGAGAACATCGACCTGGACGCCTGCGCGCGCGCCGGCATCGAGGTCGTGCGCCCGGCCACCGCCAGTGCGCTGGCCGAGGCCGAGTTCATGCTCGGCGCGCTGCTGCAGATGCTGCGCCGGGTGCCCATCATCAGCGGCGAGGGCCTGCTGGTGGGGCGCGAACTCGGAGGCGCCACGGTGGGCGTGGTCGGCATGTCGCCCACCGTCAAGCCGTTGACGCACCTGCTGGCGGCCTTCGGCGCGCGCACCATCGGCTACGACCCGGGCGTCCACGCCAACGACCCGATGTGGTCGCGCTCGGGCGTCGAAGCCGTGGGCCTGCAGGAGCTGATGCAGCGCAGCGATGCCGTGTGCGTGCTGCTGGCCTATTTCCCGCGCTTTGCCGGCCTGTTCGGCGAGCGGCTGCTGTCGGAGAGCAAGCGCGACCAGGTCATCGTGAGCCTGTCGCACTCGAGCCTCTTCAACGAGCCGGCGCTGGCGCGTGCGCTGTCCGAGGGGCCGCTGGCCGCGGCCTGGTTCGACAGCATGGAGCCGGGCCTGCTCGACCCCGGCCGGCCGCTGCGCCACATCGACACCCTGCAGGTGACGCCGCGGGTGGCCGGCACGACGCTGCAGTCGCGCCAGCGCAGCGCCTGGGCGGTGGCCGCGCGCATCGACGAGTACCTGCAGGGTGCGCCGGCGCGCAGCGATTTCAGGTCGACGCAGCCAGACGAGTTTGCTGGTCTTGCAGGCGGCCCAGCGCCAGCCTGAAGTCGGCCAGCCGCGCGCGCTCCTGCGCCACCACCGCCTCGGGCGCCCGGTCGACGAAGGCGGCGTTGCCGAGCTTGGCCTCGGCCTTGCCGATCTCGCCCCGCAGCCGCGCGATCTCCTTGGCCAGCCGGGCCTGCTCGGCGGCGATGTCGATCTCGACCTGCAGCGCAAGTCGCAGCTCGCCGCTGAGCGCCACCGGTGCGGCCTGCGTCGCGGCGGCGAAGGCCGCCTCGTCGCTCAGCACCCGGACCTCGCCCAGGCGCGCCAGCGCCTTCAGCAGCGGCGCGGCCGACTCGACGAAGCGCGCATCGCCCAGCGTCAGCAGCGGCACGCGCTCGGCCGGCGACAGGCCCATCTCGCTGCGCAGCCGCCGGCATTCGGCGACCACGCCCTTGAGCTGCGCCATCCAGCGCTCGGCCGCGGGGTCGATCTTCTCGAGCTGGGCCTGCGGATAGCGCGCCGTCACCACGGTCTCGGTCTGCTTCAGCCCGGCCACCGGCGCCACCGCGTCCCACAGCTCGGCGGTGATGAAGGGCGCGATCGGGTGCAGCAGGCGCAGCACCGTCTCGAGCGTGCGGATCAGCGTGCGCCGGGTGGCCCGCTGCTCGGCGGCGCCGCCGGTGGCGAGCTGGACCTTGGCGACCTCCAGGTACCAGTCGCAGAACTCCTCCCAGACGAAGGCGTAGATCGCGCTGGCGACGTTGTCGAGCCGGTAGTCGGCAAAGCCCTGCGTCACCGCGGCCTCGACCCGCTGCAGCTCGCCGCTGACCCAGCGGTCGGCGGCGCTGAAGCGCATGTAGCCGTGGAAGGGACCGGCCGGCGCCACGACCTGGCCGGCCGCGTCGAGCACCGGCGCCGCGCATTCGGCCTTGGTGTGCTCCCGCAGGCCGCAGTCCTGGCCTTCGCAGTGCATCAGCACGAACTTGCTCGCGTTCCAGAGCTTGTTGCAGAAGTTGCGCCAGCCCTCGCAGCGCTTGGTGTCGAAGTTGATGTTGCGGCCCAGGCTGGCGTAGCTGGCCATCGTGCAGCGCAGCGCGTCGGCCCCGAAGGCGGGGATGCCCTGCGGGAACTCCTTCTCCGTGTCCTTGCGCACGCGCGGCGCGGTCTCGGGCTTGCGCAGCCCGGTGCTGCGCTTGGCCAGCAGCGGTGCCAGCTCGATGCCGTCGATCAGGTCGACCGGGTCGAGCACGTTGCCCTCGCTCTTGCTCATCTTGTGGCCCTGGGCGTCGCGCACCAGGCCGTGGATGTAGACGTCGCGGAACGGCACCTTGCCGGTGAAGTGGGTCGTCATCATGATCATCCGGGCGACCCAGAAGAAGATGATGTCGAAGCCGGTGACGAGCACGCTGGAGGGCAGGAACAGGTCCTGCTCGACCGTGGCCTCGGGCCAGCCCAGGGTGCTGAAGGGCACCAGCGCCGACGAGTACCAGGTGTCGAGCACGTCCTCGTCGCGGGTCAGCGGCCCGGCGTAGCCGGCGGCGGCGGCGCGCTGGCGCGCCTCGTCCTCGCTGCGGGCGACGAAGATCTGGCCCGCGCTGCCGTACCAGGCCGGAATCTGGTGCCCCCACCACAGCTGGCGGCTGATGCACCAGTCCTGCAGGTCGGCCATCCAGTGGTCGTAGGTGTTGACCCATTGCTCGGGCACGAAGCGCACGCGGCCGCTGGCCACGGCGTCGATCGCCTTGGCGGCGATGCTCCGGCCGTCGGCGCCGGGCTTGTTGACGGCGACGAACCACTGGTCGGTGAGCATCGGCTCGACGACCTGGCCGGTGCGCGCGCAGCGCGGCACGGTCAGCCGGTGCTTGCGCGTCTCGACCAGCAGCCCCAGCGCTTCCAGATCGGCGACGACCCGCTTGCGCGCCTCGAAGCGGTCGAGCCCGCGGTAGGGCTCGGGTGCCTGGGCGTTGACGCGGGCGTCGAGGTCGAGAATGCCGATCGTCGGCAGCCCATGGCGCTGGCCCACCGCGTAGTCGTTGGCATCGTGCGCCGGCGTCACCTTGACGACACCGGTGCCGAACTCGCGGTCGACGTAGGCGTCGGCGATGACCGGGATCAGCCGGTCGGCCAGCGGCAGCCGCACGCGCTGGCCGACGAACCGGGCATAACGCTCGTCGTCCGGGTGCACCATCACCGCGGTGTCTCCGAGCATCGTCTCGGGCCGCGTCGTCGCCACGACCAGGCTGTCGCTGCCGTTCTCCAGCGGGTAGCGGATCAGCCAGAGGAAGCCGTCTTCCTCCTCGCTCTCGACCTCGAGGTCGGAGACCGCGCTCTTGAGCTGCGGGTCCCAGCTCACCAGGCGCTGGCCGCGGTAGATCAGGCCCTCGTCGTACAGGCGCACGAAGGTCTCGACCACGGTGGCCGAGAGCTTCTCGTCCATCGTGAAGTACTCGCGCGACCAGTCCACGCTGGCGCCCAGGCGGCGCATCTGGTTCGTGATCGTCGCGCCGCTGCTGGCCTTCCAGTCCCAGACCTGGGCGACGAAGTTCTTGCGCCCCAGCTCGTGGCGCGACAGGCCGCTTTCCTGCAGCTGGCGCTCGACCACGATCTGCGTCGCGATGCCCGCATGGTCGGTGCCCGGCAGCCACAGCGTGTTGTGGCCGCGCATGCGGTGGTAGCGCGTCAGCGCGTCCATGATGGTCTGGTTGAACGCGTGCCCCATGTGCAGCGTGCCCGTCACGTTGGGGGGCGGCAGCTGGATGCTGAACGACGGTCGGGCCGGGTCCAGCGATGGGCGGTTGGCGTCCGCGGCGGCCCAGACCGGGCCCCAGCGACGTTCGATGGCGGCAGGTTCGAAGGATTTGGCGAGTTCGGTCATGGGCCGGCAGACTACAGGAAGCCGCCTACATGAACAGGTGCTCGCCGGCGTTCTCGCCCCCCAGCACCACGTAGTTCACCTTCTTCAGGTCGGCCAGGCTGCTGCCGCCGGCATAGCTGATGCTGCTTTGCAGGTCCTCGCGCATCTCGCGCAGCGTGTCGGACAGCCGGCCCTTGATCGGCTCGAGGATGCGCTTGCCCTCGACATGCTTGTACTCGCCCTTGTTGAAGTCGCTGGCCGAGCCGTAGTACTCCTTGTAGCGCCGGCCCTCCAGCGTGACGGTGGCGCCTGGCGATTCTTCGTGGCCCGCGAAGAGCGAGCCCACCATCACCATCGCGGCGCCGAAGCGCACGCTCTTGGCGATGTCGCCGTGGTGGCGGATGCCGCCGTCGGCCACGATCGGCTTGGTCGCCACGCGCGCGCACCACTTCAGCGCGCTGAGCTGCCAGCCGCCGGTGCCGAAGCCGGTCTTCAGCTTGGTGATGCAGACCTTGCCCGGGCCCACACCCACCTTGGTCGCGTCCGCCCCCCAGTTCTCCAGGTCGATCACGGCCTCGGGCGTGGCCACGTTGCCGGCGATCACGAAGGCCTGTGGCAGGCGCTGCTTGATGTGCTCGATGGCGCGGCGCACGCTTTCGGCGTGGCCGTGCGCGATGTCGATCGTGATGTAGTCGGCCCCCACGCCCTCGGCCGCCAGGCGATCGATGACAGCGAAGTCGGCCGGCTTCACCCCGGCGCTGAGCGAGACGAACAGACCCCGGTCGCGCATGCGCCGCGCATAGGCCACGCTGTCGAGGTCGAAGCGGTGCATGACGTAGAAGTGCCCGCTCTCGGCCAGCATCTGGCTGATCGGCTCGTCGATCACGGTCTTCATGTTCGCCGGCACCACCGGCAGGGTGAAGCGGCGCGGGCCGAAGGCGACCGAGGTGTCGCAATCGGCGCGGCTGTCCACGCGGCACTTGCGCGGCAGCAGCAAGATGTTGTCGTAGTCGAAGATTTCCATGGTGCGGGCCCCGGGGCGGTCGGCGGCGTCTGGCAGGGAATGGTAGCTTGAGCGCCTGCTTCGCGGCCCCGGGGCGGCCGCCATCGCCAAGCGGCGCCTCAAGCCCCGCGGGTGCCAGCGGCGCGAGCGGCCTGCTGACGAAGGACAACAGCTTCGAGGGGCTGCCCGGCCTGGTGCGCCCGGCGCTGGCGAGCCCGCCCCCATGAAACCGGGGGCCTTGCCGTGGCATAGGTCGCAAAAGATGTGGCACGGGCCCCGCCGCTGCGGCGCCCGGTGCACTACCCTGCAACCCCCCACTCCCCGGCCATCCGCGGCCGGGCACTGCGCCGCATGCTGCGACCCCTTGCCCGATGGCTGCGCCGAACGCTGCACCGGATCTTCGGCCGCCCGGCGCCGGCGCGCCAGCTGCCGGGCCGCCGCCGCAGCCGCCGCAACGGCGCGCGCCAGCTGCTGCACCTGTTCGAGCATTCGGCCAGCGGCCTGCTCACCGCCGACGCGCAAGGCCGGATCGTGCTGTGCAGCCCGGTGGCCGCGCGGCTGCTCGGTGCCGAGCCGGCGGCCCTGTGCGGCCAGCGCCTGACGCGCTGGCTCGATCCGCTGGCCAATACCGGTCCCGGCACGGTGCAAGCCTTCGAGCCCGGGCAGTGCGAGACCATCGCGCACCGCGCCAACGGCAGCACCTTTCCGGTCGAGCTCACCGTGAGCCAGACGCGGCTGGACGGCGTGGAGCAGTCGATCCTGATCCTGCGCGACATCACCGACCGCCGCCTGACGCAGGAGCAGCTGAGCTACCTCGCCAACTTCGACAGCCTCACCGGGCTGCCCAACCGCACCCTGTTCCGCGACCGGCTGGCGCAGGCCATGGCGCGGGCCCGGCGCAGCCGCACGCCGATGGCGCTGATGCTGCTCGACCTGGACAAGTTCAAGCTCATCAACGACAGCCTGGGGCACGAGGTGGGCGACCAGGTGCTGCGCCAGGTGGCCGAGATGCTGAAGGGCTGCCTGCGCGACGGTGACTCGGTCGCCCGCGCCGGCACCGAGGCGCCTTTCACGGTGTCGCGCCTGGGCGGCGACGAGTTCACCATCATCGCCGAGCAGCTGACCGGCCCCGAGGACGCGGCGATGATCGCGCGCCGCATCATCGAGGCGCTCGACAAGCCGATCCACCTGCTGGAGCAGGAGCGCCACGTCTCCACCAGCATCGGCATCTCGATGTACCCGGCCGACGACACCGACCTCGACGGCCTGATCCGCCACACCGACATGGCCATGTACCGCGCCAAGGCGATGGGCCGCGGCACCTACAGCTTCTTCAGCGCCGAGCTCAGCGCCGAACTCGCGGCCCGCCTGCAGCTGGAGAACGAGCTGCGTCACGCCGTCGAGCGCCAGGAGTTCGTGCTGCACTACCAGCCCAAGGCCCGGCTGAGCACGGGCGAGGTCGTGGGCGTCGAGGCGCTGATCCGCTGGCAGCCACCGGGCCGCGGCCTGGTGCCGCCGGACCGCTTCATCTCGGCGCTGGAAGACAGCGGCATGATCCTGCCGGTGGGCGCCTGGGTGATCCGCACCGCCTGCGCCGAGCTCGCCGCCTGGGACCGCGCCGGCCTGCCCGCGCTGTCGCTGGCCGTCAACCTCTCGGCGCGCCAGTTCGGCCAGCCCTTCCTGGCCGGCTTCATCCGCGATGCGCTGGGCGAAGCCGGCATCAACCCCCAGCGCCTCGAGCTCGAGCTCACCGAGCGGCTGCTGATGGACGACAACGGCGCCACGCGCGGCGTGCTGGGCGCCCTGGCCGCCATGGGGGTGCGCGTGGCGATGGACGACTTCGGCACCGGCTACTCGTCGCTGAGCTACCTCAAGCGCTTCGACATCGACACGCTGAAGATCGACCGCTCCTTCGTCAGCGAGCTGGCGCACGACGCCGAAGACCAGGCCATCGCCACCGCCATCGTCGCCATGGGGCACAGCCTGAACATGAAGATCGTGGCCGAGGGGGTCGAGACCGAGGCCCAGGCCGAGTTCCTGGACGGCCTGGGCTGCGACGAGATCCAGGGCTACCTGCTGAGCCGGCCGCTGGCCTCGCCGGACTTCGTCGCGTGGATGCGCGCGCGCCTGGCACCCGAGCGCGCCTACGCCTCGTCGCCCGACGACGACAGCCACCCGATGACGCTGATGACGATGCACACGCTGGACGGCTGAGCGCGGCACGGCGCGGCGGCGCCGGGGCGCGCTCCTAGAATCGGCGCATGACCGATGATGCCGCGCGCAGCGCCGAAGACCGCCTGCTGCGGGGCCTGAACCCCGAGCAGCGCGCCGCCGTCACGCTGCCGGCGGTGCCGGCGCTGATCCTGGCCGGCGCGGGCTCGGGCAAGACCCGCGTGCTGACCACGCGCATCGCCTGGCTGATGAACACCGGCCAGGTGTCGCCGGGCGGCGTGCTGGCAGTCACCTTCACCAACAAGGCGGCCAAGGAGATGCTGACGCGCCTGTCGGCGATGCTGCCGGTGGCCGTGCGCGGCATGTGGATCGGCACCTTCCACGGCCTGTGCAACCGCTTCCTGCGCGCGCACTGGAAGCTGGCCAACCTGGCGCAGGGCTTCCAGATCCTGGACAGCAGCGACCAGCTCTCGGCCGTCAAGCGCGTGATCAAGGGCATGAACCTCGATGAAGAGCGCTTCGTACCCAAGCAGGTGACGTGGTTCATCGCCGGCCGCAAGGAGGAAGGGCAGCGCCCGCGCGACGTGGAGCTGCGCGACGAGCAGACGCGCAAGCTGGTCGAGATCTACCAGGCCTACGAAGACCAGTGCCAGCGCGAAGGCGTGGTGGACTTCGCCGAGCTCATGCTGCGCACCTACGAGCTGCTGCGCGACAACGACCCGCTGCGCGAGCATTACCAGCGCCGCTTCAGCCACGTCCTGGTGGACGAGTTCCAGGACACGAACCGGCTGCAGTACGCCTGGCTGAAGATGTTCGCCCCACCGCCCGGCAGCGCGGGGGCCCAGGCGTCCCCGGGCCGGCCGGCCCAGAGCGTGATCGCGGTGGGCGACGACGACCAGAGCATCTACGCCTTCCGCGGCGCGCGCGTGGGCAACATGGCCGACTTCGAGCGCGAGTACCGCGTGCCGGCGGTCATCAAGCTGGAGCAGAACTACCGCAGCACCAGCCACATCCTCGATGCCGCCAACGGCCTGATCGGCCACAACCGCCAGCGCCTGGGCAAGAACCTGCGCACCGACGCCGGTGCCGGCGAGCCGGTGCGGGTGTTCGAGTCGCCGAGCGATTTCGCCGAGGCGCAGTGGCTGCTCGAGGAAGTGCAGCAGCTGCACCGCGCCGGCATGCCGCGCAGCGAGATCGCGCTGCTGTACCGCAGCAACGCGCAGAGCCGGGTGCTGGAGAGCGCGCTCTTCAACGCCGGGCTGCCGTACCGGGTGTACGGCGGCCTGCGCTTCTTCGAGCGGGCCGAGGTCAAGCATGCGCTGGCCTACCTGCGGCTGCTGGAGAACGCCAACGACGACACCAGCTTCCTGCGCGTGGTCAACTTCCCCGCGCGCGGCATCGGCGCGCGCAGCATCGAGCAGCTGCAGGACGCCGCCCGCGCCAGCGGCCGCAGCCTGGCCCAGAGCGTGGGCGCGGTGCCGGGCAAGGCGGGGGCGAACCTGCAGGGCTTCGTGGCGCTGGTCGAGGACCTGCGCGCCGCCACCAGCGGCCTGACGCTGCGCGAGATCATCGAGCAGGTGCTGCAAAGGTGCGGCCTGCTCGAGTTCTACCGCACCGACCGCGAAGGGCAGGACCGGATCGAGAACCTGGAAGAGCTGGTCAACGCCGCCGAGAGCTTCGTCACGCAGGAGGGCTTCGGCAAGGACGCGGTGGCGCTGCCGGTGGACGAGCAGTCGGCCGGCGCGGTGCCCGATGGCGAGACGGGCGAGATCATGTCGCCGCTGGCCGCCTTCCTCACCCACGCCTCGCTGGAGGCGGGTGACAACCAGGCCCAGGCCGGGCAGGACGCGGTCCAGCTCATGACGGTGCACGCGGCCAAGGGGCTGGAGTTCGATGCCGTGTTCATCACCGGCATCGAGGAAGGCCTGTTCCCGCACGAGCAATCGCTGTCCGACGCCGACGGCGTGGAGGAAGAGCGGCGCCTGATGTACGTGGCCATCACGCGCGCCCGCCAGCGCCTGTACCTGAGCTTCAGCCAGACCCGCATGCTGCACGGCCAGACGCGCTACAACGTCAAGAGCCGCTTCTTCGAGGAGCTGCCCGAAGGCACGCTCAAGTGGCTGACGCCGAAGTCGCAGGGCTTCGGCTCGGGCTATGCGCGCGAGTACCAGCAGGCCTGGCAGCGCGGCAGCGGCCTCGGCGGCATCGTGGGTGCGGGGCGGGTGGCGCCGCACGCCCCGGCGCCGCCGCCGTTCGCGCCGGCCTCGGCGCCGGGCCGGCAGGGGCTGCGGGTCGGCCAGACCGTGTTCCACACCAAGTTCGGCGAAGGCGTGGTGACCACGCTCGAGGGCCTGGGCGCCGACGCCCGCGCGCAGGTGCAGTTCGGCCGCCACGGCGCCAAGTGGCTGGCGCTGGCCATCGCCAAGCTGACGCCGGTGGATTGAGCGCGCCGCGGCGCGGTCACACCGCGCCGGGCGGCGGTGCGTCGGCCGCGCCGGCGTTGCCGAAGCTGTCATTGAAGGTGAACAGCACCGACAGGTAGAAGGCGGTCGAGAACACCAGCCCGGCGGGCACGCCCAGCAGGCTGGTCAGTTGCGGCGCGCCGATGAGCCCGAAGACGACGGCACTGATGAAGCCGAACAGCAGCAGCACGCCCACCCAGCCCAGCAGGTAGGTGACGAAGGCACCCTTGCTGCGCCACACCGCCAGCGTGCTCGAGAACAGGGCCTGGCGCACGCCCTGGCCGCCCCAGTGCACCAGCGCCGGCGCATGCCAGAAGGGCACCGACAGCAGCGTGCCGCCGAGCGTGGCCGTCAGCAGGCCGGCCGAGATGCCGGGCTCCGAGAGCAGGGCGTCGATCTCGTTCTGCGCGCCGTCGCCCTTGGCCAGCAGGCCCTGCAGCCGGTCCCAGGCGTGGTGCGACACGGTGTCGGCCAGCAGCAGCACAGCCACCGCGGCCACGCCGTACACCACGCACAAGGTGACCAGGGCGCGCCGTCGCACCGGATCGCCGCGCAGCGGCTCGAGAAACTGGCGCGGGTGCACCGGCCCGCCGAGCAGCGCCGATTGGCCGGCCACCATGAAGCCCAGCGACAGCAGCGGCAGCGACATCATCTGCAGCAGCGCCCCCAGCAGCGGCAGCACCGAAACCAGCAGCGCCGCCAGCAGGAAGACGACGAACAGCGCCGAGAAGCCCAGCGGCCGCCGTGCATAGAGGCGGAAGGCGTCGGCGATCCAGCGCGGGCCGCGCGCGGCCGGGACAGGCTTGAGGACGAGAGGCATGCTGCTGCGGGGCCGGACCAGCTCAGGCCCGTGGCGCGTCCAGCCCGCCGGCACGCTGCGGATGCCAGGGCTGGGCGATGCGCTGCCGCAGCACGCGCTCGAAATGGCCCGGGTCCTTGGGCTGCAGCAGTGCGGCGCTGCGCGGCAGGTGCCAGTCCCACAGGCGCGAGATCCAGAACCGCAGCGCCGCGGCGCGCAGCATGGCCGGCAGGGCGCGGCGCTCGCCGCCGGTCAGCGGGCGTGCACGCTCGTAGGCGGCGACGAAGGCGCCGGCGCGGGCCTCGTCCAGCGCGCCGGTGTGGGCGTCGCTGCACCAGTCGTTCAGGCACACCGCCAGGTCGAACAGCCAGCTGTCGGTGCCGGCGAAATAGAAGTCGAAGAAGCCGCACAGCCGGTCGGGGCCGGCGGTGTCGTCGAACATGACGTTGTCGCGGAACAGGTCGGCGTGGATCGGCCCGCGCGGCAAGGCCTGGCCCGCCGGCGAGGCCGCCAGCTGCTGCTGGAACGCGATCTCCTCGCGCAGCAGCGCCGCCTGCGCCGGCCCCAGGTGCGGCAGCACCACCGGCGCGGTCTCCACCCACCAGGCCAGGCCGCGCAGATGCGGCTGCGAGAGCGCGAAATCGGCGCCCGCCAGGTGCATGCGGCCCAGCATCTGGCCGACCTGCGCGCAATGGTCGGCATCGGGCCGCAGCCGGTGGCTGCCAGGCAGCCGCGTCACCACCGAGGCCGGCTTGCCGGCCACCGCGTGCACCAGCCCGCCGCGGGCATCGGCCTGCGGCGCCGGCACCGGAATGCCCTGGGCCGCCAGGTGCTGCATCAGCTGCAGGTAGTAGGGCAGCTGCTCGGCGCCCAGGCGCTCGAACAGCGTCAGCACCCATTGCCCCTGCACCGTGGTGGCGTAGTAGTTGGTGTTCTCGATGCCGGAGCGGATGCCTTGCAGGTCGGTCAGGGCGCCCAGGCCCAGACGCTGCAGCAGGGCATCGGCTTGCTCGAAGCCGACCTCGGTGTAGACCGCCATCGCCGGGCTAGAAATCGAACACCGACCAGGCGCGCTGGCCGTCGACCCCGCGGCCCAGCGCGGGGTCGCGTCCGGGGTCGAGCAGGATCTCGTACGGCTTCACGCCACGCAGCTTGCTGTGCACCACCACCCGCTGCACCTGGCCGCGCACGCGCGTCTGCTCGATGCGCACGTACTTGTCTTCGGTGACCGTGATGCCATTGGCTGGCGCCGAGGCCGCCCCGGCCGGGGCCGATGCCGCAGCCGCGGGCTCGGCGGCCGCCGGTTCGCCGGCGCCCGGTTCGGCCGCCAGCGCCAGCGCATTGCCCAGCACGGCCAGCGTCAGCGAGGCGCGTTTGAGGGCGGTCAGGACAGGCATCCCTCGATTCTAGGCCGGTGCCCGGTGCGGCCCGGGGGGCACGCCACAATGGCCGCATGAGCGAGAAAACCCTGCTGCTGGTCGACGGCTCCAGCTACCTGTACCGGGCGTACCACGCCATGCCCGACCTGCGCTCGCCCGACGGCTTCCCCACCGGGGCCGTGCACGGCTTCGTGGCCATGATGAACTGGCTGCGCGAGCGCCATCCGGCCGAGCACGCGGTGTGCGTGTTCGACGCGCCCGGCCCGACCTTCCGCGATGCCTGGTACGCCCAGTACAAGGCCAACCGCTCGCCCATGCCCGAGCCGCTGCGCCTGCAGATCGAGCCCATCCACGAGGTGGTGCGCCTGCTGGGCTGGCCGGTGCTGCAGGTGCCCGGCATCGAGGCCGACGACGCCATCGGCACCCTGGCCCGCGTGGCCACCGCCAGCGGCCACCGGGTGCTCATCTCCACCGGCGACAAGGACCTCGCGCAACTGGTCACCCCCGAGGTGACCCTGATCAACACCATGGCCAAGCCGCCCGAGCGGCTGGACGTGGCGGGCGTGACGGCCAAGTTCGGTGTGCCGCCCGATCGCATCGTGGACTACCTCACCCTCGTCGGCGACAGCGTGGACAACGTGCCCGGGGTCGAGAAGGTGGGGCCGAAGACAGCGGTGAAGTGGATCGCCGACTACGGCTCGCTCGACGGCGTGGTGGCCGCCGCCGACGGCATCAAGGGCGCCGTCGGCGAGCACCTGCGCAAGGCCCTGGACTGGCTGCCGCTCGGCCGGCGCCTGATCACGGTGGCCACCGACTGCGACCTCAGCGGCCACGTGGCCGACTGGCCGGCGCTCGACGCGCTGGCCCTGCGGCCGGCCGATGCGGCCGGCCTGCAGGATTTCTACCGCCGCTACGGCTTCAAGACCTGGCTGCGCGCGCTGGCCGCGGCGCCCGAGGCACCCGAGGCTGCACCCGCCGGTCCCGCCGATCCCGCCGCACCCCCGTCCGCGGCCGGGCGGGCCCGCGCGTACGAGACGATCACGGGCTGGGACCGGCTCGACGCCTGGATCGCCCAGCTCGAGGCGGCCGCGCTGGCGGCGGTCGACACCGAGACCGATTCGCTCGATGCCCTGCGTGCCCGCCTCGTGGGCATCAGCTTCGCCACCGAGCCCGGCCGCGCGGCCTATGTGCCGCTGGCGCACAGCTACGCCGATGCGCCGGTGCAGCTGCCGATGGCGGAGGTGCTGGCGCGCCTGAAGCCCTGGCTCGAGGATGCGGCCAAGGCCAAGGTGGGCCAGAACATCAAGTACGACCTGCACGTGTTCGCCAACGCCGGCATCGCGGTGCAGGGCTACCGCCACGACACGATGCTGCAGAGCTACGTCGTCGAGGCGCACAAGCCGCACAGCCTGGAAAGCCTGGCCGACCGCCACCTGGGCCGCAAGGGGCTGAGCTACGAAGACGTCTGCGGCAAGGGCGCGAACCAGATCCCGTTCGCCCAGGTCGACGTGCACAAGGCGGCCGAGTACTCGGGCGAGGACAGCGAGATGACGCTGGACGTGCACCGGGCCCTGTGGCCGCAGATCGAGGCCGACGCCGGCCTGCGCCGCGTCTACGAGACGATCGAGATGCCGGTCAGCGCCGTGCTCGAACGCATCGAGCGCCACGGCGTGCTGATCGATGCCGCCGTGCTGGGGCGGCAGAGCCAGCAACTGGCCGAGCGCATGGTGGCGCTGGAGCAGGAGGCCTTCGCGATCGCGGGCCAGCCCTTCAACATGGGCAGCCCGAAGCAGATCGGCGAGATCCTGTTCGGCAAGCTCGGCCTGCCGGTGAAGAAGAAGACGGCCAGCGGCGCGCCCAGCACCGACGAGGAGGTGCTGGCCGAACTGGCGGCCGACTACCCGCTGCCGGCGCGCATCCTCGACCACCGCGGACTGGCCAAGCTGAAGGGCACCTACACCGACAAGCTGCCGCTGATGGTGAACCCGGCCACCGGCCGCGTGCACACCAATTACGCCCAGGCGGTGGCCGTGACGGGGCGGCTGGCCAGCAACGACCCCAACCTGCAGAACATCCCCATCCGCACGCCCGAGGGCCGGCGCGTGCGCGAGGCCTTCATCGCGCCGCCCGGCCATGTGCTGATGAGTGCCGACTACTCGCAGATCGAGCTGCGCATCATGGCCCACATCAGCGAGGACCCGGCGCTGCTGCGCGCCTTCGCCGAGGGCGTGGACGTGCACCGCGCCACCGCCAGCGAGGTCTTCGGCGTGCCCGTGCCCGAGGTCAGCAGCGAGCAGCGCCGCTACGCCAAGGTGATCAACTTCGGGCTCATCTACGGCATGGGCGCCTTCGGCCTGGCCAGCAACCTGGGCATCGAGCAGAAGGCGGCCAAGGACTACATCGACCGCTACTTCGCCCGCTTCGCCGGCGTCCGGCGCTACATGGACGAGACCCGCCTGTCGGCCAAGCAGAAGGGTTATGTCGAGACCGTCTTCGGCCGCCGGCTGTGGCTGCCCGAGATCAACAGCGGCAACGGCCCGCGCCGGGCCGGCGCCGAGCGCCAGGCCATCAACGCGCCGATGCAGGGCACGGCGGCCGACCTGATCAAGCTGGCGATGATCGCGGTGCAGGCGGCGCTCGACACCGAGCAGCGCGCCACGCGCATGGTGATGCAGGTGCACGACGAGCTGGTGCTCGAGGTGCCCGAGGCCGAGCTGCCCTGGGCGCGCGAAGCGATCCCGCGCCTGATGGCGGGCGTGGCGCAGCTGCGGGTGCCGCTGCTGGCCGAGGTCGGCGTGGGCCTGAACTGGGACCAGGCGCACTGACCCGGCGCGGCCCGGTCCGCTGCGCCGAGCCCGGCTCACGCCGGCTCGGGCTGGCGGCGCAGGCGCAGTTCGATCCCGAAGCCGTGGTCCGGGTCCAGCAAGGCGAGCTCGCCGCCATGGGCGCGCGCCACCTGGTCGGCCAGCAGCAGGCCCAGACCGATGCCCTCGGCGCCGGGTGCCTGCTGGGCCAGGGCGGCGCGGAGGGCGGCACGCCGCTCGGCGCTGACGCCCGGCCCGTCGTCCACGATGCCGATCACGGTCTGCGCGGCTTCGTGGCGGCAGGTCAGCTGCACGCGCGACGCGCCGTGGCGCAGCGAGTTGTCGAGCAGGTTCAGCAGCGCCGCGGCGATGAGGTCGGGGTCGGCTTCGATGGCGCCGTCGCCGGCAAAGGACAGCGCCAGCCGCTCGATCGGCAGGCTTCTCACCAGCGCCGCCAGGTCCACCGGCTGCGGTGCCGGTGCGGCGCCGACGCGGAACAGCGTGATCAGCGCCCCCACCACGCGGCGCAGCCGCTCGGCCGCCTCGCGCGCGCGCTGCAGGTGCGGCTGCAGCGCCGGCATCCCCTCGCGTTGCGCCACGGCCAGCTGCGCCGACAGGCCGGCCAGCGGCGTGCGCAGCGCGTGCGCGGCATGGGCGGCGATGGCGCGCTCGCTCGACACGCGGCGCGCCAGCCGCTCGCCCAGGCTCACCACCGCGTCGCGCAGCGGCAGCAGCTCGGCGCGCCCGGCGGCCGGCGGCCGGGCGTCGGCGGCCAGCGGCTGGTAGCCGGCCACCTCGGCCGACAGGGTCTGCAGGGGCTGCAGCTCGCGCCGCACCAGGCGCGCGAACAGCAGCGCGCAGGGCCCGCCCACGAGCAGGGCGGCCAGCACCGCCAGCCAGGCGGCGTCGAGCCGCGCGCCGTGCCGCTCGCGGCCCGACTGCGCCACCAGCAGCATGCGCCCCGGGCTGCCGTAGGGCAGGGCATAGACGCGCCAGCCGCCGGCCGCGTCGGCCAGGCCGGCGGCCGCATGCGGCAGCAGCGGCGCGGGCGGCGCCTTGTGCGAGCGCAGCAGCAGCCGGCCGTCGGCGCCGACGATCTGCCACACCAGGTGCTCGGCATGCGCCGGCGCGGGCAGCGCGCCGCCGCGGCCCGCGCCGTCCAGCGGCAGCCGGCTGGTGTGGAAGTTGAGCAGGCCGTACAGGATCTCGGCCGATTCCTGCAGCGCGCCGTCGAGCACGCTGTCCACGCCGTGGCGCACCGCCAGCCAGACCGCGGCCGACACCGCCAGCGCCCAGGCCAGCCCCACCCCCAGCAGCAGCCGCGACAGGCGGTGCCGGATCGACGGCAGCGCGGTCACGCCGCGATCCGGTAGCCCAGGCCGCGCACGGTCTCGATCAGCGTGGGGCCCAGCTTGCGGCGCAGGTTCGAGACATGCACCTCGAGCGCGTTGCTCGACACCTCGCCTTCCCAGCCGATCACCAGCGCCTCCAGGTCGGACTTGGGCACGATGCGGCCGGCCCGCTGCACCAGCGCCTCCAGCACCTGCCATTCGCGCGCCGTGAGCTCCGCCCGCACGCCGTCGCGCCAGGCGCTGCGGGCGGTGCGGTCGACCTCCACCGCGCCGATGCGCAGCCGCGCACCGGCGCTGCCCGCGGCGCGCCGGCACACGGCGCGCAGCCGCGCCGTCAGCTCCTCGGGCTCGAAGGGCTTGACGAGGTAGTCGTCGGCGCCGCCGTCGAGCCCGCGCACGCGGTCACCCAGCAGGTCGCGCGCGGTGAGCATGAGCGTGGGCGTGCGCACGCCGCGCTCGCGCAGGCCCTGCACCCAGTCCAGCCCCGAGCCGTCGGGCAGCTGCCAGTCGACGAGGAAGGCGTCGTAGGGCTCGGCGGCCAGCACGCGTGCGTCGAGCAGCCGCGTCACCCAGTCGACGACGTGGCCGTCCGCGCGCAGGTAGTCGCGCAGGCCTTCGCCCAGGATGGGGTCGTCTTCGAGCAGCAGCAATCGCATCGCGTCGTTCTCGGTGCCGCAACGGTAGCACCGGGCCCGCGTGCGCGGCCTCAGCCGGGCTTCAGGTTCGCAGGCCAAGCTGCGCCCCGTCATGGCCCGGGTGCGGGCCGCTGAAGGATGGGTGGCGATGAAGGTCCTGGGGGTTCGCGGTCGGGGTTGCGGGGTGCCGGCGCTCCCGCCGACATTCGCGGCGACATCGGCGCCGATGTCGGTGCTGTCGCTGGCCTTGCTGTCGCTGGCCTTGCTGGTGCCGGCCCGCGCCCGGGCCGAGGCCCCGGCAGCGCCGCCGGCCGCCAGGCTGGTCACGCTCGAGCCGCGCCAGGTGCAGGCGCTGGGCATCGTGGCGCAGGCGGTCGCGGTCACGCCGGCGGCGCCGCGGGCGGGCTATCCGGCGCGCGTGCTGGTGCCGCCCACGCAGCAGCGCGTGGTCTCGGCGCCGCTGGCCGGGGTGGTGCAGCAGTTGCTGGTGGCCGTGGGCGACCCGGTGCGTGCCGGTCAGACGGTGGCGGTGGTGCGCAGCGCGCAGGCGCAGGAGCTGCAGCGCGACGTGCTGCTGGCGCGCAGCCAGGCCGAGCTGGGCGCGAAGTCGCTGGCCCGCGACGAGCAGCTGTTCCGCGAGGGGCTCATCGCCGCAGCGCGGCTGGAAGCCACGCGCGCCGCGCAGCAGCAGGCCCAGGCGCTGGCGACCGAGCGCCAGCGCGCGCTGGCCCTGGCCGGCGGCCGCGGCGACGGCGACCTGGTGCTGGCCAGCCCGATCGCCGGCGCGGTGCTCGAGGTGGGCGTGACCATCGGCCAGCGCATCGAGGCCGCCACGCCGGTGGCACGCGTGGCCACGCTGGCGCCGCTGTGGCTGGAGCTGCAGGTGCCGGCGCGCGACGCCCAGGCGCTGGCGGTGGGCGACCCGGTGCACATCGCCGGGGCCGAGGGGCGGGCGGCGCCCGAGGCCCAGGCGCGCATCGTCCGTCTGGGCCAGGCGGTGGACCCGGCCACGCAGACCGTGCTGGTGCGGGCCGAACTGGCCGGCCCTGCCGCGGCCCAGGTGCGCCCGGGCCAGCTGGTCGAGGTGCAGGTGGCGCGCGCCGCCCGCGACGAATTCCTGGTGCCGGCTGCCGCCGTGGTGCGGCAGGGCGGCGCCACGGCGGTGTTCGTGGAGCAGACCGCGGGCCGCTACCGCCTCACCCCGGTGACGGTGGTCTCGGCAGCCGGTGGCTCGGCCGGCGTGCGCGGCCTGCCCCCCGGCGCGCGCGTGGTGGTGCAGGGCACGGCCGCGCTGCTGCCGCTGGCCCGGCCCTGAACACCGATCTCCGAGCGCGCGCCCATGCTGACCCACCTGATCGCCTACTCCTTGCGCCAGCGGCTGCTGGTGCTGATCGTGGCCGTGCTGCTGGTCGCCGGCGGGACGCTGGCCTGGCGCGGCCTGCCCATCGACGCCTTCCCCGATGTCTCCACCACCCAGGTCAAGCTGATCCTGAAGGCGCCGGGCATGACGCCCGAGGAGGTGGAGGCCCGCATCACGGTGCCGATCGAGCAGGAGGTGCTGGGCATCGCGCGCCAGACCATGCTGCGCTCGACCTCCAAATACGCGCTGGCCGACATCACGCTCGATTTCGAGGAGGGCACCGACGTCTACTGGGCGCGCCAGCAGGTGGGCGAGCGCCTGGCCGGCGCGATGCAGAACCTGCCGCCCGGCGTCAGCGGCGGCATGGCCCCGATCACCACGCCGCTGGGCGAGATGTTCATGTTCACGCTCGAGGGCCCGCAGTCGCTGGAAGAAAAGCGCAGCGTGCTCGACTGGGTGGTGCGGCCGGCGCTGCGCGGCCTGCCCGGCGTGGCCGACGTGAACAGCCTGGGCGGCCGGGTGCGCAGCTTCGAGGTCACGCCCGACCCGACGGCACTGCTGGCACGCGGCGTGTCGCTGGCGCAGCTGCAGGCGGCGCTGGCGGCGGGCAACCGCAACGACGGTGCCGGCCGGCTGGCCGCGGGCGAAGAGGCGCTGATCGTGCGCACCGAAGGCGCGATCCGCACGCTGGACGACGTGCGCCAGACCGTGCTGCGCGCGGCCGACGGCGGCGTGGTGCGCGTGGGCGACGTGGCGGGCGTGCGCATCGCCGAGCTCACGCGCTACGGCGTCGTCACCCGCAACGGCCAGGCCGAGGCGGTGGAGGCGCTGGTGCTGGGGCTGCGCGGCGCGAACGCGCGCGACGTGGTGGCCGGCGTCAAGGCGCGGCTGCAGGCCCTGGCGCCGCAGCTGCCCCAGGGCATGACGGTGTCGGTGTTCTACGACCGCTCCAGCCTCATCGACCGCGCCGTGGGCACGGTGGGCAAGGCGCTGGCCGAGGCCGTGCTGCTGGTCGTGCTGCTGCTGCTGGCGTTCCTGGGCAACCTGCGGGCGGCGATCGTCGTCGCCGCCATGCTGCCGCTGGCCGCCCTGGGCACCTTCGTGCTGATGCGCTGGTTCGGGCTCAGCGCCAACCTGATGAGCCTGGGCGGGCTGGCGATCGCCATCGGCATGCTGGTCGACGGCGCGGTGGTGGTGATCGAGAACATCGAGACCGCGCTCACCGACGGCCGGCGCGCCCAGCGCCTGCCGCTGCTGCACCTGGTGTGGCGCGCGGCCAGCGAAGTGGCCACGCCGGTGCTGGCCGGCATCGCCATCATCATCATCGTCTTCCTGCCGCTGCTCAGCCTGGAAGGGCTGGAGGGCAAGCTCTTCGCGCCGGTGGCGCTGACCATCGTGTTCGCGCTCGCGGTCTCGCTGCTGCTGTCGCTGACGCTGGTGCCGGTGCTGGCCTCGTGGCTGATGAAGGCCGGCCCCGCGCACGAGCCCTGGCTGATGCGCCAGCTGGCGCGCGGCTACCGGCGCGTGCTCGACGGGGCCCTGCGCCACGAGCGCGCGCTGTACGCCGGCGCCGGGCTGGCACTGGTGGCGGCGGTGGCGCTGTTCGCGCTGGTGGGCAAGACCTTCCTGCCCACGCTGGACGAGGGCGACATCATCCTGCAGCTGGAGAAGCTGCCCTCGATCGGGCTGGACGGCTCGGCCGCGATCGACCTGCGGGTGCAGCAGGCGGTGCTGGCGCGCGTGCCCGAGGTGCAGGCGGCGGTGGCGCGCAGCGGCTCCGACGAGCTGGGCCTGGACCCGATGGGCCTGAACCAGACCGACACCTTCCTGGTGCTGAAGCCGCGCGAGCAGTGGCGCCGCCCCGACAAGGAATGGCTGACCGGGCAGCTGCGCGCGGTGATGGCCGATTTCCCGGGCGTGGACATCGCCTTCACGCAGCCGATCGAGATGCGCGTCTCCGAGATGCTCACCGGCGTGCGCGGCGACGTGGCGATCAAGATCTTCGGCCCCGAGCTGGCGCCGCTGAACGCGCTGGCCACCGCCATCGAGGCGCGGGTGGCCCGGCTCGAAGGCGCCACCGACACGCTGACGGTGCGCAACGAGGGTGTGCAGTACCTGCAGGTGCGGGTGGACCGGCTGGCGGCGGGCCGCTTCGGGCTCGACGCCGAGCAGATCGAGAACAACCTGCGCGCCTGGGTCGAGGGCCAGCCCGCCGGCGTGGTGCAGGAGGGCGGCCGGCGCACGCCGCTGGTGGTGCGCGGCAGCGCGGCGCTGCGTGCCTCGCCGGCGGATTTCGCGGCGCTGCGCCTGGTCAACGACCACGGCGAGGCGGTCCCGCTGACCAGCGTGGCGCGGGTGGAGCAGCTCGAGGGGCCGGTGAAGATCGATCGCGAGCGCGCCCAGCGCTACGCCGTGGTGCAGACCAACGTGCGCGGGCGCGACCTGGTCGGCTTCGTGGACGAGGCGCGCCGCGCCGTGGCCGCCGACATCGCCCTGCCGCCGGGCTACGTCATCGAGTGGGGCGGCCAGTTCGAGAACCAGCAGCGCGCCGCGCGCCGGCTGGCCCTGGTGGTGCCGGTGGCGCTGGGGCTGATCTTCTTTCTGCTGTTCAGCACCTTCGGCAGCGTGCGCCAGGCGCTGCTGGTGCTGGCCAACATCCCGCTGGCGCTCATCGGCGGCGTGTTCGCGCTGGCGCTGACGGGCGAGTACCTCTCGGTGCCGGCTTCGGTGGGCTTCATCGCGCTGCTGGGCATCGCGGTGCTCAACGGGGTGGTGATGGTGAGCCATTTCAACCAGCTGCTGGCCCAGGGGCTGCCGCTGGCGCAGGCGGTGGTGGAAGGCGCACGGCGCCGGCTGCGCCCGGTGCTGATGACGGCGGCCATCACCGGCGCGGGCCTGCTGCCGCTGCTGTTCGCCAGCGGACCGGGCGCCGAGATCCAGAAGCCGCTGGCCATCGTCGTCACGGGCGGCCTGCTCAGCGCCACCGCGCTGACGCTGCTGCTGCTGCCGTTGCTGTTCCGCCGCTTCGGCGTGGCGCCGCAGGCGCCCGACTTCACCACCGCCGGCGTGGCGCCGGCGGTGCCCGCCTTGCCCACCGACCGCGAAGGACCGAACGCGTGAGCCCTGTCTGCCTGACGATGCTGGTGCCGCCGCAGGCGCAAGACCGGCTGATCGACTTTCTGTGTGCGCCGGGCGCGGTGCCGGCCGAGTTCAGCATGCACCCGGTGTCGGCACGCGGGCCGCTGGTGCGGATGCGCCGCGGCGACGAGCAGGTGCAGGGCTACGCCCAGCGCACCGAGGTCAAGCTCATCCTCGAGCGCGCCGATTGCGAAGCCCTGATCGCGCCGCTGCGGGCGCTGCTGGCGGGCGTGGACGGCGGCTACTGGATCACCGCGGTGGAGCGCTTCGAGCCCTTCGGCGCGGCACCGCTGCAGGCCGGGGACGCGGCATGAGGCGGCACGCGAAGGGTGCGCCCCGCGCGGCGGGCGGTGCCGGCAGGGCGGGCGGTGTGGGTGCGGCCTGGCGCGCCGGGCTGGCCGGCCTGGCCCTGGCGTGGCTGCCCACCGCCGCGGCCCGGGCACAGGCGCCGCTGCCCGATGCGCGCCAGGTGCAGCAGGTGCTGGCCGCCTCGCCCGCGGTGGCGGCGGCCGCGTACGCGCTGCAGGCCGAGCAGGCCGGCGGCCGCGCCCTGCGCGCCGGGCCCGGCGAGTGGACGGTGTCGGGCAGCGGCGGCCGGCGCCGCTACGTGCCGACGCAGCCCGGCGGCCGCGAGTGGGACCTGGCGCTCGAACGTCCCTGGCGCAGCGCCGGCAAGGCGCAGGCGGCCACCGCGCTGGGCGACGCGCGGGTGGCGCAGGCCGCGCTGGCACGCGACCGTGCCTGGCGCGAGCAGGCGCGCCTGCTGCTCGAAGGCGAGCTGCGCTGGCTGCAGGCCCGCGAGCAGGCCCGGGTCTGGCGCGATCAGGTCGAGCTGCTCGGCCGCCAGGCCCAGGCCGTGACGCGCCGGCGCCAGCTCGGCGACGCCGCCGAGGTCGAGCGCCTGCAGGCCCAGGCTGCGCTGGCCCAGGCCGAAGCGCAGTGGCAGCTGGCGCAGGGGCGCGCCCAGGCCGAGCGGGCGCTGCTGCTGGCCACGTTCGCGGGCCTGCAGCCGGGCGACGAAGCCCTGCCCCCGCCGGCCGAGCCCGCCGCCCTGGCGGTGGCCGTTCTGGTGCAGGCCAGCGTGGAGCTGCGCGCGGCCGAGCGTGAGGTGCAGGTCGCGGCCGCGCAGGCCCGTGTCGACGACGCCGAGCGCACGCCCGCGCCCACGCTGGGCATGCGCGTGGGCGGCGGCCCGTCGCCGGGCGAGCGCGTGGTGGCGCTGACGTTCAGCGTGCCCCTCGGCGGCACCTACCGCCAGGCCACGGCGCAGGCCAGTGCGGCCCGGCTGGCCGCCGCCGGCGCGCTGCGCGACGAGGTGGCGCGGCGCACGGCCGCCGAGGCCGGCATGCGCCTGCGCGAGCGCGCGCTGGCGCTGGCCAACTGGCAGCGCGAGGCCGATGCCGCGGCGCAGCTGGCGCGTAGCGCCGACGCCGTGGCACGCGGCTACGCGCTGGGCGAAGGCAGCCTGACCGACGTGCTGGTGGCACGTCGGGCGGCCAACGACCAAGGCCTGGCGGCCAGCCTGGCGGCGGTGGCGGCCTGGGCCGCGGTGTGGCGCGCCGAGCTCGAGGCCGGCCGGCTGTGGCCGGCGCCGTCCTGAGCCGGCGGCCCATGCGCCGGCGGGGCCGTCCGGGCCGCCTTTTCGGGCGCGCCGTGCTCAGTCGGTGGCAGCCAGCGCCGGCGGGTCGAGATCGCGCAGGTCGCGCCCGCGCGTCTCCCGGCCGTAGCGCCACACCAGCGCCAGCGCCACCAGCACCGGCGCCAGCGCCAGCAGCGCGGCCACCCGCATCGCGGGCACCCAGCCCAGCAGGCTCAGCAGCTGTGCCACCAGCCCGCCGCCCTTGGTGCAGGCCGCCACCCAGCCCGTGGCGCGGCCGCGCAGGCGCAGCGGGTAGCTCTCGGCCGCGTAGGGCAGCAGCATCGCGATGATGCCGTTGGTGCCGATGATCAGCAGCGCGATCGGCCACACCGGGCTGGCCTGCGTCGGGTCGGCCAGCTCGAGCCGCACCACGCCCAGCAGGCCGAGCGCGGTCACGCCGATGGCCACCAGCAAGGCGCCCTTGCTGCTCCAGCGGCCGTAGGCCAGCGCCGCCGCGAACACGGTGGGAATCGCGATCAGGGCCGAGGCCGCCAGCAGCAGGCCCGACAGCGCCATGCTGTAGCCGCGCTCGATCAGGTGCTCGGGCATCCACAGCAGCAGCCCGAAGTTGATCAGCCCCCAGGCCCCGGCCGCGATGCTCAGGGCCCAGGTGCGCGCCACCAGGCCGCGGCCGGTGCTGTGCGCCGGGCCCGCACCGGCGGCGCGGCGGCGCACCGCCGCCGCGGCCTCCTGGCGCGCCTGGGCCGTGGCGTCGAGCACCTCGCAGCCGAAACGCCGCAGCGTGGCCACGGCCTCGGCCAGCCGCCCGCGGGCCACCAGGTACTTGGGCGACTCGGGGATGTGGACGTTCAGCAGCACCAGCAGCAAGCCGGTGGGCAGGTTCAGGAGCCACAGGATGCGCCAGCTGAAGTGCGGGATCAGCCACGCCGCCAGCCCGCTGGCGGCCAGGTAGCCGCCCACGGCACCCAGGCCGCCCACCAGCACCAGCACCCAGCTGCGGTGGCGCGAGGGCATGGTCTCGGCCAGCAGCGCGTACGTCACCGGCAGCATGCCGCCGGCCGCCGCGCCCATCAGGAAGCACATGCCGACGTTCCACCACAGCGAGGGCATGGCCCCGCAGATGGCCGTGCCCACGAACATCACGGCCGACAGCAGGATCGAGGCCCGGCGGCCGTACAGGTCGGCCAGCCAGCCCCAGAGCACCGAGCCGGCCACGGTGCCGCACAGCGCGGCGAAGGGCAGCCAGGCCACGCTGCGGGCCGACAGCCCGTACTCGGCGCGCATGCCCGGCACCACGAAGCCCAGGCTGGCCGGCTTCATGACGTCGATCACCAGTGCCAGCGTCAGCACGCCGATCAGGCGCCAGTGGGCCGGGCCCAGGCGCGCATCCTCGGGCGCCAGCACCGCCACCGCCGCTGCGGCGTCGCGGGCCGAGGGCGCGCGCGGCAGCAGGCCGTAGGCGGCCACCACGAGGCCGGCCACGATCAGCGCCATGCCCCACAGCATGGCCGCGTCCATCGCCATGTCGGCGAGGCGGAAGCCGTTGTCGCGGCCCATCCAGTACATCGGCAGGTGCAGCAGCACGCCGGCGGTGACGGCAACGCAGCCGCCGACGAAGGCGGCCCGGTGCGGACGGTCGGCCAGGAGGCGGCTGGGCGGCATCCGGGGCCCCTCAGCTCGGCCGGTAGGCCAGGCGGACGTAGATCGGCGCGTAGGCCTCGGCCTGCGTCACCTCCAGCAGGCTCTCGCGCGCCAGCTCGAGCAGCGCGACGAAGGTCACCACCAGCACCGGCACGCCGCGCGCGGCCTCGAACAGCTCGTGGAACTCGAGGAAGCGCCGGCCCTGCAGCCGGCGCAGCACGATGCTCATGTGCTCGCGCACCGAGAGCTGCTCGCGGCTGATGGTGTGGTGGCGGTTGAGGCGGGCGCGCTGCAGGATCTCGGCCCAGGCCGCACGCAGGTCGTCGGGGTTCACCTCGGGCCAGCGCGGCGCCAGGCTCTGCTCGATGTGCACCTGCGCGCGCAGGAAGTCGCGCCCCAGCAGCGGCAGCGCGTCGAGCCGGGCCGCGCCGAGCTTGATCTGCTCGTACTCGACCAGCCGCCGCACGAGTTCGGCGCGCGGGTCCTCGGGCTCGGCGCCGTCGGCGCTCTTCTTGGGCGGCAGCAGCATGCGCGACTTGATCTCGATCAACATCGCCGCCATCAGCAGGTATTCACTGGCGAGCTCGAGGTTGTGGCGCCGGATCTGGTCGACGTAGGTCAGGTACTGGCGCGTCACGCTGGCCAGCGGGATGTCGAGGATGTTGAAGTTCTGGCGCCGGATCAGGTAGAGCAGCAGGTCGAGCGGACCCTCGAAGGCCTCGAGAAAGACCTCCAGCGCATCCGGCGGGATGTACAGGTCCTGCGGCAGCCTGAACAGCGGCTCGCCGTACAGCCGCGCCACGGCGACCTGGTCCACCACCTCGGGCAGCGGCACCGCGCTGTCGGCGGGCAGTTCGGGCGCGGCGGGGCGTGCGCTCAAGCGTCGGTCTTGGTCTGGTACACGTAGGGCTGCTGCGGCACCTTGGCCTCGCGCCACTCGGCCAGGGCGCCGCGGTCGAGCCGGCGGTCCCACAGCAGGGCACGGCCGGCGCGCTGATCAGCCTCCAGCGTCGGCTTGCTGGCCTTCAGCGACTGGATGAAGTCGGTGACGTCGGAGGTGTAGGGCTTCCAGAACAGCGGCATGGCAAGGCGCACGGGGCAGGGCGCGGCAGAATGGACGCTTCGATTTTACGTTGCGGGGTGACGATGGGGCCTGCCGGATGCGCCTAGCCGCCCAGGCCCCCGCGCCGGCGCAGCCGCTGGAAGTGGAGCTCAAGTTCCAGGTGCCGGCGGCGCGGCGCGAGGCCCTGCGCCGCGCCGTGGCCACCGCCACCGCGCGCACCACGCGGCTGCAGGCCGTGTACGCCGATACCGCCGACCGGCGGCTGGCGGCGGCCGGGCTGGCGCTGCGCCTGCGCAAGGAAGGCCGGGTCTGGGTGCAGACCCTGAAGGGCCGCGGCGACGACGTGATGGCGCGGCCCGAGCATTCGTTGCGCCTGCCGCCGCAGGCCGGCGAGCCGGTGCTGGACCCGCAGCGCCACGCCGGCACCCCGGCCGGGGCGGCGCTGCTGTCCGCGCTGGGCGACGGGGCCGCGCTGCAGCCGCTGTACCGCACCGACATCCGCCGCCTGCACCGCCGCGTGCGCAGCGGTGGCGCGCTGATCGAGATCGCCTACGACCGCGGACACATCCTGGCCGGCGAACAGCGGCTGGCGGTGGACGAGATCGAGTTCGAGCTCGTCAGCGGGCCGCCGCAGGCCCTGGCCCTGCTGGCCGCGCGCTGGGCGGCGCGCTTCGGGCTGTGGTGGGACAGCCGCACCAAGTCCGAGCGCGGTCTGCGGCTGGCGCTCGGGCTGTCGCAGACCGCCGCCACCCGGGCCACGCGGCCGGCCTGGCCCGCCGGGGCCGATGCGCATGCGGTGCGGGCGGCAGCGCTGCGTTCGGCCCTGGCGCAGGCCCTGGCCAACGCCAGCGAGCTGGCCGCCGGCGCCGGCACGCCCGAGCACCTGCACCAGCTGCGTGTGGCGCTGCGCCGGCTGCGCAGCGTGCTGCGCGAACTCGGCGCCTGGGGCGGGGATGCCGAGGCGGCGCTCGCGCTCGAGCAGGCCTGGCGCGACCCGTTCGGTGCGCTCGGCGCGGCCCGCGATGCCGACGTCATGGCCTTGCTCGCGCCGCGGCTGCTGGCGGCCGGCGCGCCGGCCGCCAGCGTGCCGGCCGCGGGCGCGGCGGGCGGCGTCGATCCGGACCCGGGCGCCATCGTGCGCAGCCCTTTGTTCACGGCCTTGCTGCTGCGCAGCCTGGCCTTCGGTCTGGTGCCGGCGCCGCGGGCCGCGGCGGCGGCCCCGCTGTCGCTGGCCGAGGCGGCGCGCGCGGTGCTGCGCCCGGCCTGGCGTCGGGTGCTGGCCGATGCCGCGGCCTTTGCCGGGGCGCCCGCCGAGCAGCGGCACCGCATGCGCAAGCGGCTCAAGCGCTTTCGCTATACGCTGGAGACGCTGCTGCCGCTGTTCCGCCGCAAGCCGGCGCAGGCGCTGCTGGCGCGCATCGGCCGGGCCCTAGACGCCCTGGGGGAGCTCAACGACCTGCACACTGCGCAGGCCCTGTGGCGCCAGCGCGCCGACCAGGAGCCCGCGGCCTGGTTCGCCGTCGGCTGGCTGGCGGCGCAGGCGGCGCGGGCCGGCGACGCCGCTGCGGCCGAGCTGGCGCAACTCGCCCGCGCCCCCCGGCCCTGGCGGCGCGGCGCGGCGTCAGGGCGCTGAGCCCGGCGGCAAGCCGGCGGGCGGCCGGGCGTCGTCGCCGAACGCCGCGGCCACGCTGGGCACGATGTTCTCGGCCCCGAGCTCGGCCTCGAAGCCGGTCTTGCGCATCAGCGCCAGCGGCTGCTCGTTCACGTTGGCCAGCACCAGTGCCACGCCCTGGCGCTGCAGCGTGCGCTGCATCTGCACCAGCGCATCCAGGCCCGAGCTGTCCATCAGCACCAGGCGCTGCATCTCCAGCACCACGGCGCGGGTGCCGGCAGGCAGCTGCTCGGGCAGGGCCTCGATCTTGCCGACGGCGCCGAAGAACAGCGAGCCGTAGAGCTCGAAGGCCTGCACGCCCTCGGGCAGCGCGGTGCCGGGCGGCGCCACGTGCGGCCGCACGCTGAACAGCTGGCCCATGCGCCAGATGAAGAAGATGCACGACAGCACCAGCCCCACCTCGACGGCCACCGTGAGGTCGAACACGATGGTCAGCGTGAAGGTGCCCAGCATCAGCAGCCGGTAGCCGGGCGAGAACAGCCGCAGGCGCGAGAACTGGTGGCCCTCGAACATGTTCCAGGCCACGAACATCAGGATGCCGGCCAGCGCCGCCAGCGGGATCAGGCCCGCCAGCGGTGCGGCCGCCAGCAGGACGGCCAGCAGCACCACGGCATGCACGATGCCGGCCACCGGGCTGGTGGCGCCGGCCTTGACGTTGGTGATGGTGCGCGCGATCGTGCCCGTGGCCGGGATGCCGCCGAAGAAGGGCGCCACCATGTTGGCCACGCCCTGCGCCATCAGCTCCTGGTTGGCATCGTGGCGCGGCGCCGTGATCAGCCCGTCGGCCACGCGCGCGCACAGCAGCGACTCGATGGCCCCCAGCAGCGCGATGGTCAGCGCCGGGATCGCCAGCCGCTGCACCGTCTCCCAGCTGAAGCTGGGCAGCACCACGGGCGGCAGCCCGCGCGGCAGCTCGCCGAAGCGCGAGGCGATGGTCTCCACCGGCAGCTTGAAGCCCCAGGCCAGCAGCGTCAGCACCACCAGCGCCACGATGGGACCGGGCACGCGCGACAGGACGTGCCCCGGCCGCCGCGGCCACAGCGCCAGCAGCACGACGCAGCCCGCGCCGATGGCGAATGCGTAGGGGTTGAAGCTGTCGAGGTGGCGCGCCAGGGTGGCCACCACGGCGAAGAAGTCGCCCGGCATCTTGCCGGTCTGCAGGCCCATCAGATCGCGCAGCTGCGACAGCGCGATCAGCACCGCGATGCCGTTGGTGAAGCCGATGACGATGGACACCGGGATGTAGCGGATCATCACGCCCAGCTTGAACAGCCCGAGCGCGAACATCAGCGCGCCGGCCATCACGGTGGCGATCAGCAGGTTGGCCACGCCGTAGCGCGCGACGATGCCGTAGACGATGACGATGAAGGCACCGGCCGGGCCCCCGATCTGCACCGTCGAGCCGCCCAGGGCCGAGATGAGCAGCCCGGCCACCACCGCCGTGATCAGCCCCTGCTCGGGCTTGACGCCCGAGGCGATGGCGAAGGCCAGGGCCAGCGGCAGCGCGACGATGGCTACCGTGACGCCGGCGCCCAGATCGGCCAGCAGGCGCCGGCGGTCGTAGCCGCGCAGCGCATCGCGCATGCGGGGGCGGAATCGGTGCAGCTGGGGCGGTGGCATCGGGTCGGCTCGGTTGGCGACGACCATGCGGCAACAGCCCGCAGGGCGGCTTGACGGGGATCAGCGCACGCGCATGCCGGGCACGGCGCCGGGGCCGGGCTCGAGCAGGTAGACGCCGGGCTGCGACTTCTCGTCGGCGTGGCTGGCGGCCAGCACCATGCCTTCGCTGAGGCCGAACTTCATCTTGCGCGGCGCCAGGTTCGCAACCATCACCGTGAGCCGGCCCACCAGCTGCTCGGGCCGGAAGTTGGCCGCGATGCCGCTGAACACGTTGCGGTGCCGGCCCTCGCCCACGTCCAGCGTCAGGCGCAGCAGCTTGGTGCTGCCGGCCACGGGCTCGGCGCCGACGATCCGGGCGATCCGCAGATCGGCCTGGAAGAACGCATCGACGCCGATCTCGGCGGCGATCGGCTCGCCCCCGGGCGGCGTGGCCACGGCGGCGGCGTCCGGTTCAGGCGGGGCCTCGAACAGCGCTTGCAGCCGCTTGGCGTCGACGCGCTGCATCAGGTGCCGGTAGGCGCCGATGCCGTGCCCGCCCAGGGCCCGCTGGTGGTCGGCCCATTGCAGCGGCTCGATGCGGAGGAAGGTCTCGACCTGTGCCGCCAGCGCCGGCAGCACGGGCTTGAGGTAGATCGTGAGCAGGCGGAAGGCCTCGATGCAGACGCTGCAAACATCGTGCAGCGCGGCGTCCATCCCCGGCTGCTTGGCCAGCTCCCAGGGCTTGTGCTGGTCGACGTAGCCGTTGACGCGGTCGGCCAGCGCCATCACCTCGCGCACCGCCTTGCCGAATTCGCGGTCCTCGTAGAGCCTGGCCACGGTCTCGGCATGGGCCCGCAGGCCGTCGAGCAGGGCGCGGCCTTCGACCCCGAGATCGGCCGACAGCCGGCCGCCGAAGCGCTGGTGCAGGAAGCCCGCGGCGCGGCTGGCGATGTTGACGTACTTGCCCACCAGGTCGCTGTTGACGCGGGCGGCGAAGTCGTCGGGGTTGAAGTCGATGTCCTCGACCCGCGCGTTGAGCTTGGCGGCCAGGTAGTAGCGCAGCCATTCCGGGTCGAGCCCCAGCTCGAGGTAGCGCAGCGGGCTCAGGCCGGTGCCGCGGCTCTTGCTCATCTTCTCGCCGTCGTTGACGGTCAGAAAACCGTGCACGTGGATGCGGTCGGGCGTCTTGCGGCCGCTGAACTTCAGCATCGCGGGCCAGAACAGGGTGTGGAAGGTGACGATGTCCTTGCCGATGAAATGCACCTGCTCCAGCTCGGGCTGCGCCAGGTAGCGCTCGAAGTCGATGCCCAGCGTGTCCAGCCGCGACTTCAGCGCTGCGAGGTAGCCCACCGGCGCGTCGAGCCAGACGTAGAAGTACTTGCCCGGCGCATCGGGAATCTCGATGCCGAAGTAGGGCGCCTCGCGGCTGATGTCCCAGTCGCCCAGGCCCGGCTGGCCCGAGGCGTCGCGCTTGAACCACTCGCGCACCTTGTTCGCCACCTCGGGCTGCAGCCGGCCATCCTGGGTCCAGCTCTCCAGGAACTCGACGCAGCGCGGGTCGGACAGGCGGAAGAAGAAGTGCTCGCTGCTGCGCAGCACCGGCGTGGCGCCCGAGAGGGCCGAGTACGGGTGCTTCAGATCGGTCGGCGCGTAGACCGCGCCGCAGACCTCGCAGTTGTCGCCGTACTGGTCCGGCGCGCCGCAGTTCGGGCATTCGCCCTTGATGAAGCGGTCGGGCAGGAACATGCCCTTGTCCGGGTCGAAGAACTGCTCGACCACGCGCGTGTCGATGAGCTCGTTCTTGCGCAGCGCCAGGTAGATCTCGCGCGCCAGCGCGTGGTTCTCGGGCGCGTCGGTGGAATGCCAGTGGTCGAAGGCGATATGGAAGCCGTCGAGGTAGCGCCGGCGCCCGGCGGCGATCGCGGCCACGAACTGCTGCGGCGTCTGGCCGGCCTTCTCGGCCGCGATCATGATGGGTGCGCCGTGGGCGTCGTCGGCGCACACGAACTGCACCTCCGCCCCGCGCAGGCGCTGGAACCGCACCCAGGTGTCGGCCTGGATGTACTCCATGATGTGCCCGATGTGGAACGGGCCGTTGGCGTAGGGCAGGGCGGTGGTGACGAACAGCTGGCGCGGCATGGTGTCGATTTTAGGCGGCCGGGGTGGGGCGCCGATCTCGCGCACACTTGCGGCCATGAAACTCCCCCCGATCCTGGCCGCCCTGCTGCTGGCCACCGCCGGAGCGGCGCAGGCCGATGCCGAGGCTGGCCTGCGCCACTGCCGCGCCCTGGGCGATGCCGGCGCCCGCCTGGCCTGCTACGACGCGCTGCCGATCGACGCGCAGCCCGCGGCCCCGCCCGCCGCGCCGACGCTGGCGCAGCAGCAAGCGGCGTTCGGCCTGCCGCAGTCGCCGTCCACCCAGCTGCAGGAAGTCACCAGCTTCATTCCCGGCCACTTCGAGGGCTGGGACCCGGGCACGCGCATCACGCTGGGCAACGGTCAGGTGTGGCAGATCACCGACGACACCTCGGCCGCCTACGAGCTGGACAACCCGCGCGTCACGGTGCGCCGCGCCGCCTTCGGCAGCTTCATGCTCGACATCGAAGGCGCACGCCGCACGCCGCGGGCGCGCCGGCTGCGATAAGGCGCCGCGCCGAGGCCCGCGCTAGACTGCGCCGCCCCCGACACCGCCGGACCATGACCACCGCCCCCACCGAAGCCGCGCTGCTGCAAGCGCTCCAGACCGTCGTCGACCCCAACACCGGGCGCGATGTCGTCGGCGCGCGCGCCATCGACAACCTGCGCCTCGACGGCGCCGATGTCTCGCTGCGGCTCACGCTGGGCTACCCCGGCCGCAGCCAGCATGCGGCGCTGCGCAAGGCGCTGGTGGCGGCGGCGCGCAGCGTGCCCGGGGTGGGCAACGTCAGCGTCGAGATCGTCACGCGCATCGCCGCGCACGCGGTGCAGCGCGGCGTGCAGCTGCTGCCCAAGGTGAAGAACGTGATCGCCGTGGCCTCGGGCAAGGGCGGCGTGGGCAAGAGCACCACGGCCGTCAATCTGGCACTGGCGCTGGCCGCCGAGGGTGCCAGCGTGGGCATCCTCGACGCCGACATCTACGGCCCCAGCCAGCCCATGATGATGGGCATCTCGGGCCGCCCCGAGAGCATCGACGGCACGACCATGGAGCCGCTGGAGAACTACGGCGTGCAGGTGATGTCGATCGGCTTCCTGATCGACGAGGACCAGGCCATGATCTGGCGCGGGCCGATGGCCACCCAGGCGCTGGACCAGCTGCTGCGCCAGACGAACTGGCGCGAGCTCGACTACCTGCTGGTCGACATGCCGCCCGGCACCGGCGACATCGCGCTGACCCTCAGCCAGCGTGTGCCGCTGACCGGCGCCGTGATCGTGACCACGCCGCAGGACATCGCGCTGCTCGATGCGAAGAAGGGCCTGAAGATGTTCGAGAAGGTGGGCGTGCCCATCCTGGGCATCGTCGAGAACATGGCCGTCTACCACTGCCCGGCCTGCGGCCACGTCGAGCACATCTTCGGCGCCGACGGCGGCCGCAGGATGGCGGCCGACTACGGCGTCGACTACCTCGGCGGCCTGCCGCTGACGCTGAGCATCCGCGAGCACGCCGACGGCGGCCGCCCCAGCGTGGTGGCCGACCCCGAGGGCGAGATCGCCGCCACCTACAAGGCCGTGGCGCGCCAGATCGCGGTGAAGATCGCCCTGAAGGCGAAGGACTTCTCGGCCAAGTTCCCGACGATCACGGTCTCGAAGTCGACCTGACCGCGCCGTCCGCCCCGGCCGCACCGGGGTGGGCCGCGCTCAATACCGCAGCAGCTTGGCCACCGCCGCGGTGGTCAGCGGGTCGGCGCTGGTCACGCCGTTGGTGCTGGGCATCGCCAGGAAGGCGTTGAGATCCAGCACCACCACCTGGTAGCCGGACAGGTAGCCGTTCAGCACGAAGCCGTACGGCTTGCCCTGAATGTTGAAGGCGCCCACCGTGTGCGGGTCGTGCGGCCCGAAGCTGTAGCTCGAGGAGGGTGCGGCGACGAAGCTGCTGAAGCCCAGCCAGTTGGCGTTGGCCGGGTTGTCGATCACGCCCACGCCCAGCCCGCGGCCTTCGCCGACGAAGAGCGCCGTGTGCGAGACGCCGTCGATGGCCGAGCCGGAGAAGGCTCCGCCGGCGGTGAAGTTCTTGAAGACGGCTCCGCTCGGGATCGTGCCCACGGCCGCACTGCTGCCCGAGGGTGTGGTGTAGGTCAGCAGTCCGATCTGCCGGTTGCCCTCGGGCGTCATCACCGCGACCTGGTAGCTGCTGTCCAGCGCCACGCCGTCGATCTCGAACGGCGTCCAGCCGTTGATCAGTTGCGACCAGGCCGTGGCGTCCATCGTGTAGGCGCGAGCTTCGGCCAGGTTGTAGATGACCAAGGTGCCGGCGTCGTAGTCGGGCGTGTACACGATGTCGCGCGCCGGATCGCCGCCCAGGTTCTCGTTGATCTGGGTGCCCGCCGGTTGCGCAATGCTCACCGGCGCCGCCTTCAGGTTGCTCGGGTCCAGGCCCAACAGGCCGTCGCCCGTGGCGAGCCAGATCTTGTTGCGCACGCCGTCGGCGATGCCGCCGGCGATCGATGCCGTGGCGCCCGAGAAGCCGGTCGTGCGGGTGATGGTCAAGGTGGCGGTGTCGGCGACCGCGCCGTCCGTGAGGTTCACGGCCACCACCGTGCGGCTGCGATAGCTGTAGAGCAGCGCGAACACTTTGGCCCCGCTGGCGGTGTTGATCGGCGTGGGGTCGATCACGATGCCGTCCAGCGAAGAGAAGTAGGTGCCGCCGGCCGACACCATCACCGCGCTGTTGATGGAAGCGACCTTGGTGGCCACCGGGTTGGCCGGGTCGCTCATGTCGAGCTTGACCAGGCCGTCGCCGCGGGCGGCGAAGTAGATCTGCGTGCCTGCGGCCTGGGTCTGCAGCGGCGCGATCGAGCCTGAGCTGCCGATGGCCACGCCTGCCGATTGCGCCGACACCTGCAGCGCACCCGAGATCGAGGTGGTGGCGCCGGCGTAGACGGGATGGCTGTTGCCGAAGGCGTTGGCCGCGCCCGACCACTGGGTGGTGAAGAGGCTGGCCGAGAGCGTGCCGCCGCCCGTGAGCGTGATGGGCTGGCCGTTCTTCAGGCCGTCGAGCTTGCCGTCGGCGGCATCGTCCTGCAGGGCCTGGTACAGCACCGCCGGCGACAGTGCGGTGTTGGCGCGCAGCTGCTCCAGCGTGCCGGCCAGGGCGGCGATGAGCCAGCCGTTGCCCGTCGTGGCGTTGGGGTCGCCGGACACTGCGGAAGGGTCGGCACTGAGTGCGGCCAGGCCGAACAGGGCGTTGACCTTGCTGGTGGCGCTGGCCTGGGCGGTCGCCACCGGGCCGGCCTGCTGGCCGAGCAGGTTGGCCGTGGCCGCCGCGATGGCGGTGGTCAGCGGCGTGAGCTGGGCCGTGTTGGCACCGGCAGCCACGCTGGGCAGCAGGGTGCTCAGGCTGCCCAGGGTCTGGGTCGAGCCATCGGCTTCGCTGGTATAGCTGCCACCGGTGGCCACGATGAGCACGGGCCCGCTGGGCAGGCTGGCCACCGACAGCGTGTAGTGGCCTTGTGCATCGCTCGTGGTCGTCGCCAGCGCGGCGCCGGTAGCGCGGCCCTGGGCGTCGGCGGCAAACAGGGAGACGGTGCTTCCGCCCACCGGGGCCGCGTAGATGCTGCCACTGACGGTGATGGCCTGGGTCGTGGGGCCGGACGCTGCCGCCACGGGTGCGGCCGGTGCGGCGCCGGCGTCGGGCACGCTGCTGCTGTCGAGCCAGCACCCCCCCAAGGTCAGCAGGGCGGGGGTGCCTATCAGGGTCCAGAGAGAGAGACGGAGTGGGCGGGTGAGCATCGAGAGGCCTCCTGGCTGAGGGGGTGGCACGCAGCAGGTGCCGGTTGCCGCCGGCCACTCCGGGCCTTGCCCCGGTGCCAGCGATCGGGGCACTCTACGAGGCGGGCTGTGCCGCCACATCCTCTCGCCAGGGGGTCTGGCACCTGCGCGGTTCGAGGTGCGCGCGCCCGCTCAGACCGGGCCCCCGCGCAGCCGCACCGTGAACACCGCGCCGCGAGGACCGTTCGCGGCCGTGATGTCGCCGCCGTAGCGCTCCACCAGCGTGCGGCTGATCCACAGGCCCAGGCCTGTGCCGTCGCGGCGGCGGGTGACAAAGGGCTCGAACAGGCGCGGCAGCAGGTCGGGCGGCAGACCGGGGCCGCTGTCGGCGATGCGGAGTTCCACCGCATCGTCGCCCACGTCGGCGCTGGCCAGGCCCAGCGTGCCACCCTCGGGCATGGCCTGCAGCGCGTTCACCATCAGGTTGACCAGCACCTGCTGCAGCTCGTGGCGGTTGATCGCCGGGCGGCGCGTGGCGCGGCAGTCGCGCTGCACCGCCACGCCGCCGCGCGCGATCTGGTGCCGCGCCAGCAGCAGGCAGTCCTCGAGCAGTTGCGCGGTGTCGACCGGCTCGACGTAGCCGGCGAACTCCGAGGGTCGCGCGTACTGCAGCAGCTGGGTCACGATGAGCCGCATGCGCTCGATCTGGCCGTCGATCAGCGCCAGCTCGGGCTGCACCCCGGCCGCGCCCGCGCCCAGCAGTTCGCGCACCAGGTCGAGGTTGCCCTGGATGACCGCGATCGGGTTGTTGATCTCGTGCGCGATCGAGGCCGTCAGCTGGCCTACCGTGGCCAGTTTCTCGCTCTTGCGCAGCCGGCGCTGGGCCTGCTCGAGCGCGCCGGTGCGCTCGCCCACCTTGGCGTCGAGTTCGGCGTTCCAGCGCTGCAGCTGGCGCGTGTCGTCCTCGATCGTCTGCAGCAGGCCGTCGAGATGCCCCGCCAGGCGGCCGATCTCGTCGCCGCTGGCCACGGGGCCCACGCGCGCATGCAGCGCGCCCGCCTGCACGCGGCGCATCGTGGCTTCCATCCGCTCCAGCGGCCCGAAGATCGCGCGCGCCCAGCGCAGCGAGACGAAGGCCGCCACCAGCATCACGCCGACGAACATGGCGCCGATGCCGGCCAGCGCGGCGATCTTGATCTCGCGGAACGGCCGCTCCAGGAGGCCCACGTACAGGATGCCCACGCGGCGGCCGGCGCGGTCGGCCAGCGGCTCGTAGCCCGACACGTACCAGTTGTCCACCACGAAAGCACGGTCGAGCCAGGTCTGGCCGCGGCCGAGGACGGCGTCGCGCACGTCGGCGCTGACGCGCGTGCCGATGGCGCGGTCGCCGCTGCTGGCGCCGGCGAACAGGCGCACGTTGGTGCTGATGCGCACGTCGCCCAGGAACAGCGTGGCCGTGCCGCGGCTGCCCCACTGCGCGAAGGGCAGCGAGCCGGGGGGATAGACGATCTGGTTGATGTGGTCGATGAAGGGCAGGTTGCGGTTGAGCAGCACCCCGCCGCACAGCCGCCCGAGCAGCCGGCCGTCGGGCGCCAGCACCTGGCGCGTGGACAGGAGCACCAGCGCCCGGTCCTCGACCCGGTGCGCGGTGGGCGCGGCGTTGCGCGTGGGCAGCAGCGTCACCGCCACGCGCGGGCGCAGTGCCGGCGGCAGCACCTCCTGCTGGTCGGGCTGCAGCAGCTCGACGCTGGTGGCGTCGGCGCCGTTGCCGGCGGCCAGGGCTGCCGCGGCCCCGCGCTCGCCGGGCGCCAGCGGCCCGCCGTTGCGCGCCACGAGGCGGCCCTGCGGGTCGCGCAGCGCGATGAAGTCCAGCCGCTGGCGCTGTGCCAGGCCGTCCAGCAGCGGCCCGAGCCGCTGCGGCGCGCCGGCCTGCGGGCCGGTCAGCAGGCCCACCAGCGCCTGCGAGCCGGCCACCGCGTCGATGCTGGTGCCGACGCTCCCCAGCACGCTGTTGAAGTAGCCGTCGGCCACGGCCAGGTCGGCGCGCACCTTGGCCAGCAGGAGGCGGTCGAAGGCGGCATTGCCCCACCACAGCAGGCCCGCGCCCAGCAGCGGCAGCACGCCCAGCAGCGGCAGCAGCACCAGCGCCAGCAGCTTGCTGCGGATCGACCAGCCCGGGCCGCGCCGCGGCGCGGCGCCGCCGCCGCCGGAGTGCGCGGCCGGCGCGCTCAGCGCCCCGGCTCCGCGACGCCGTGGGCGGTGGCCTCGCCGGCCCAGTCGGCGCAGCGTCGCTCCAGCGTGCGGCGCGAGATGCCCAGCAGCATCGCCGCGCGCGTCTTGTCGCCGTCCACCGATTCGAGCACGGCGCCGATGTGCTGGCGCTCCAGCGTCTGCAGGTCCACCGGCCGGCCGACGGCGGCGCCCAGGCGCGGCGGCGGCGCCGGCCGCGGCAGGCTCTGGTACAGCGCCGAGACGTTGAGCGCGCCGACGATGAGCGAGCGCTCGACCAGGTTGCGCAGCTCGCGCACGTTGCCCGGCCAGTCGTACTGCTGCAAAAAGCCCATCTCGTCGTCGGTGACCTCGATCGGCGGCACGCCCAGCCGCGGCGCCAGCGTGGCGACGAAGTGCGCCACCAGCTCGGGGATGTCCTCCTTGTGGGCGGCCAGCGGCGGCAGCGTGATCTCCACCACCTGCAGCCGGTAGTACAGGTCGGCGCGGAAGCGGCCGGCCTCGACCTCCGCGCGCAGCGGTCGGCTGCTGGCCGCGACGATGCGCGCGGTGATCGGGATTTCCTGCTCGCTGCCCACGGGCCGCACGCGCCGGCTCTCCAGCACCCGCAGCAGCGTGGCCTGCAGCGGCAGCGGCAGCTCGCCCACCTCGTCCAGGAACAAGGTGCCGCCCTGCGCGTAGACGAACAGCCCGTCGCGGCCGGCGTGGCCGAACAGTTCGGATTCGATGAGCGCGGGCGAGACCGTGGCGCAGTTCACCGGCACGAAGGGCCCGCCGGCGTGGCCGCTGAGCTGGTGCAGCGCCAGCGCGGCCAGCTCCTTGCCGGTGCCCGAGGCGCCGGTGAACAGCACCGTGCTGTCCACCGCGGCCACGCGCTGCAGCGCCGCCTGCAGGCCCTTGATCACGATGGACCGTCCCACCAGCCCGGCCGGCGGCGGCGTGCCCTGGTCCAGGCGCCGCCGCAGCAGCCAGTTCTCGCGCTTCAGGCGTGCCCGCTCCAGGCCCTGGCGCACCGCGCCCAGCGCCTGGGCCACGCGGAAGGGCTTGAGCAGCAGGTCGCCGGCACCGGCGCGCAGCGCCTCGATCGCGGTGTCGAGGTCGGCGAAGGCCGTGATCAGCACCACCTCGCAGGGGTTGCCGGCTTCGCGCAGCTGCTGCAGCAGCGCCAGGCCGCTCTTGCCGGGCAGCGTGATGTCGAGGATCAACAGGTCGAAGCGGTGACGCTGCAGCAGCACCTCGGCCTCTTCGGCCGAGGCGGCCGTGCTGACGTGCCCCACGCGCGCCGCCAGCGCGCGTTCCAGGAAGTGGCGCATGCCGGGTTCGTCGTCCACCACCAGCACCGCGGCGTCGGGGCGCCGCTGCGACGGCCGCGCTTCGGCGGCAGTGCTGGCCGGGGCGGGCTCGGGCGTGAAGGGCGGGGACATGGTGCGCGCGCCCGGGATTGTAGGCAGCGTGGCGGGCCCGGCGCCCCCGGCTCGGGCGGTGCGGGGCAGCAACTTGTCGCACCGGCGACGACAAGTTGACGCGCCGGGTCGGGGTCGCCCTGAATGGCGGATGCGGCGCCGCTGCGCTGTCATCGGCATTGGCGGCAGTCCGGTTCCGTCGTTGGGCCGGGCGCCGCCCGCCGCCGGCCCCGGCCGGAAGGTGCGCCCGATCGATGCAAACGAAGGAGCAGAGCATGTCCACAGTGCTGGCAGACGGCAGTGCGACCCCGGCCGACGCAGGTTGGCTGAGCCGTGAAAGAACCCTGGCCGGGCCCGGCTTCAACCGATGGCTGGTGCCGCCCTGCGCTTTGGCCATCCACCTGTGCATCGGCATGGCCTACGGCTTCTCGGTGTTCTGGCTGCCGATGGCCAAGCTGCTGAAGGTGGCCGATCCGGCGCAGTGCAAGGCGCAGAGCCTGGCCAGCGAACTGTTCACCACCAGTTGCAACTGGTCGGTGCCGGCGGTGAGCCTGACCTTCACGCTGTTCATCGTGATGCTGGGCATCTCGGCCGCGCTCTGGGGCGGCTGGCTCGAGCACGCCGGCCCGCGCAAGGCCGGCTTCATCGCCGCGCTGTGCTGGGGCGGCGGCATGATCCTGGGCGGCATCGGCGTGGCGATGCACCAGCTGTGGCTGCTCTGGCTGGGCTGCGGCATCCTGGGTGGGGTCGGCCAGGGGCTGGGCTACATCACGCCGGTGTCGACGCTGATCAAGTGGTTCCCCGACCGCCGTGGCATGGCCACCGGCTTCGCGATCATGGGCTATGGCGGCGGCGCCATGATCGGCGCGCCGATCGCGGTGGCGTTGATGAGCCACTTCGCCGCCGCCGACGGCACGCCGGGCGTGTCGAGCACGCTGATCGTGATGGGCGGCCTGTACTTCGTCGCCATGAGCGCGGGCGCCTTCGGCTTTCGCACCCCGCCGGCCGGCTGGCTGCCCGAGGGCTATCGGCCGGCGGCGAATGCCAAGGCCATGATCACCCAGCGCCACGTGCACCTGAGCCGGGCCTGGAAGACGCCGCAGTTCTGGCTCATCTGGGGCGTGCTGTGCCTGAACGTGACGGCCGGCATCGGCGTGATCTCGATGGCCTCGCCGATGCTGCAGGAGGTGTTCGGCACCAAGTTGCTGGGCCTGCCCGAGGGCGGCGCGTTGACGCCGGCGCAGAAGGCCGCCATCGTCGCCGCCGCCGCGGGGCTGGTGGGGCTGATCAGCCTGTTCAACAGCCTGGGCCGGCTGTTCTGGGCCTCGGTGTCCGATCACATCGGCCGCAAGGCCACCTACTACACGTTCTTCGTGCTCGGCATCGCGCTGTACAGCCTGATGCCCACGCTGGGCCATCTCGGGCTGGCGGCGGTGTTCGTGGTGGTGGTGTGCGCCATCCTCACCATGTACGGCGGCGGCTTCGCCACCGTGCCGGCCTACCTGGCCGACATGTTCGGCACCCAGATGGTGGGCGCGATCCACGGCCGGCTGCTCACGGCCTGGTCGGTGGCGGGCGTGATCGGCCCGGTGCTGATCGCCAACCTGCGCCAGACGCAGCTCGACGCCGGCGTGCCCAGCAGCCTGGCCTACGACCGCACGCTGTACATCCTGGCCGGGCTGCTGGTGGTGGGTCTGCTGTGCAACCTGCTCGTGCGCCCGGTGGCCGAGCGGCACTACATGACCGATGCCGAGCTGGCGGCCGAGCGCGGCCTGAGCCACGAGGCGGCGGCCGGTGCGGGCGGCAACTCGACCGCCGCGCGCGGCGCCTTCGGCCTGGGCGGCGTGCTGGCCTGGCTGGCCGTGGGCATCCCGTTCCTCACCGGCGTGTGGATCGCGCTGCAGAAGGCGGCGGCGCTGTTCTGACGTGGCCGGGCGCGTGCGCGGCGATGTAGGCTCGCCGCGTGAACCTGATCGACGCCTACCGCTACCTCGCCGCCCTGCACCAGCACCGGCACTTCGGGCGTGCCGCGGCGGCCTGCCACATCACGCAGCCGGCGCTGTCGAACGCGCTGCGTGCGCTGGAACAGACCCTGGGCGCCTGCATCGTGCGGCGCGGCCGCCAGTACGAGGGCCTCACCGCCGAGGGCGAGCAGGTGCTGGCCACGGCGCAGCGCGTGCTGCACGAGCAGGAGTTGCTGCTGCAGCAGCTGGCCAGCCGGCCGGGACAGGTGCGGGGCCGGCTCGTCATCGGCAGCGTGCCCACGGCGCTGCCGATCGCCGCCCGCTTCGCGGCCCGCCTGGTCGAGCGCCAGCCCGGCCTGGTGCCGCAGCTGCGCTCGCTGTCGTCGCAAGAGCTCGAGACCGGGCTCGAATCCCTGGCCCTGGACCTGGCGCTGGGCTACACCGAACGGCTGGCCGGGACCGCCAGCGCCCGGCCGCGCCTGCGGGCCTGGCCGCAGTATCTGGAGCACTACCACCTGGTCACCTGCGAGGCCCAGGCCGCGCCCGGGCTGCGCCACGGCGCGCCGATGCGCTGGGCCGACGCGGCCGCGCTGCCGCTGGCGCTGCTGACGCCGGAGATGCACAACCGCGGCATCCTGGAGCAGGTGTTCCGCGGCCTCGGGCTGGCGCTGCGCCCGGCGCTGGAGACCAACTCGGTGCTGTCGCTGCTGGTGGCGGTGCAGTCGGGCACCTTCGCCGCCGTGTTGCCCGGAGCGCTGGTGGGTACGGCGGCCGGCGCGGCGGGGCTGCTGGCGCGGCGCCTGGTCGAGCCCGAGTTGCGCACGCCCATCGGCTTCATCGAGGCCGTGGCAGCGCGGCCCTCGCGCGCCCTGGAAGCCGCGCTCGCACTGGCGGTAGAGCCCGATTGGCTGGCCCATGCCGCGGCCCACAGCGGGCCGCTGAGGGCCCTCTGAGCCGCGGCCTTGCGCGGCCACCATCACGGACGCGAATGGCCCGAATCGCAAATCCCATTGGACGCCGCAGGCCCGCGCCCCCGATAGTCGGAACCCGACCATGAACCATCCCGTCATCCCCATCGCCGTGCAGGGCGCCACCCGCCAGCGCAAGCGCCAGGCGCCGAAGGGCCGGCGCGTCGATGCTCAGGCCCTGGCCGAGGTGCAGGCCGCGCTCGGCGACGAGCCGCTGCGGCGCGACCGGCTGATCGAGTACCTGCACCGGCTAAACGACCGCCACGGGCAGCTGGGCACGCCGCACCTGGCGGCGCTGGCGCAGCAGCTGCGGCTGGCGCAGACCGAGGTGTTCGAGGTGGCGACCTTCTATCACCACTTCGAGGTCGTGCGCGAAGACGCCGACGGCCGCGTGCCGGCCGCGCCGGAGCTCACGGTGCGCGTGTGCGATGGCCTGGCCTGTGAAATGAGCGGCGCCCGGACGCTGCTCGACAGACTGCCGGCGCTGCTGGGCGCTTCCGTCCGCGTGATCGCTGCCCCCTGCATCGGCCGCTGCGAGCAGGCCCCGGCCGTCGCGGTGCACCAGCACCCGCTGGCTGCGGCCACGGCCGACACCGTGCTGGCCGCCGTGCGCGCGGGTCACCGCACGCACGAGCCCGCGCCCTGGATCGACCTGGCCGACTACGGAGCCGGCGGCGGCTACGCGCTGCTGCGCGAGTGCGTGCAGGGCCAGCGCAGCGCCGACAGCGTGATCGCGGTGCTGGAAGCCGCCGGCCTGCGCGGCCTGGGCGGTGCAGGCTTCCCGGCCGGGCGCAAGTGGCGCCTGGTGCGCAACGAGCCGGCGCCACGCCTGATGGCGGTGAACATCGACGAAGGCGAGCCCGGCACATTCAAGGACCGCTGGCTGCTCGAGCGCGACCCGCACCGCTTCCTGGAAGGCGTGCTCATCGCGGCCTGGGCCGTGGGCATCGATGCGGTGTACATCTACCTGCGCGACGAGTACCACGGCTGCCGCGCGCTGCTCGAGGCCGAACTGGCCCGCCTGCGCGCGGCGCCGCCACTGGCCGACGTGCCGGGCTGGACGCTGCCCGTGCTGGAACTGCGGCGCGGCGCCGGTGCCTACATCTGCGGCGAAGAGTCGGCGATGATCGAATCGATCGAAGGCAAGCGCGGCCTGCCGCGCCTGCGCCCGCCCTACGTGGCGCAGGTGGGGCTGTTCGGCCGGCCGACGCTGGAACACAACTTCGAGACCCTGTACTGGGTGCGCGAGCTGCTGGAGCGGGGTGGCGAGTGGTTCGCCGCGCAGGGCCGGCACGGCCGCCAGGGGCTGCGCCGGTTCTCGGTGTCGGGCCGCGTGCGCGAGCCGGGCGTCAAGCTGGCGCCGGCCGGCATCACGCTGCGCGAGCTGGTCGACGAGTTCTGTGGCGGCATGCTGCCCGGCCACACGCTGTACGCCTACCTGCCGGGCGGCGCCTCGGGCGGCATCCTGCCGGCGCGGCTGGCCGACGTGCCCCTGGATTTCGACACGCTGCAGCCCTACGGCTGCTTCATCGGCTCGGCGGCGGTGATCGTGCTGTCGCAGCACGACCGCGCGGTGGACGCGGCGCGCAACCTGATGCGCTTCTTCGAGCACGAGAGCTGCGGCCAGTGCACGCCCTGCCGCAACGGCACCGCGAAGGCGCGCGCGTTGATCGAGCAAGCGCAGTGGGATCTGCCGCTGCTGGCCGATCTGTCGCAGGTGATGCGCGACGCCTCGATCTGCGGCCTGGGCCAGGCGGCGCCGAACCCGGTGGACTGCGTGGTCAAGTACTTCCCCGAAGAGTTGGAGCGCCCATGAGCGACCTGAGCGATCTGGGCGCGGCCAGCGAGATCCGCTTCGTCCTCGATGGACGCGAGGTCGGCGCGAGGCCCGGCGAGACACTGCTCGAAGTGGCCGACCGCGAAGGCGTGAGCATCCCGCGCCTGTGCGCCAAGGACGGGCTCGAGTCGGTGGGCAACTGTCGCTCCTGCATGGTCGAGATCGATGGCGAGCGCGTGCTCGCCGCCTCCTGCTGCCGCCAGCCGCAGCCGGGCATGAAGGTGCACAGCGCCAGCCCGCGCGCGCGCAAGGCGCAGCAACTCGTGATCGAGCTGCTGCAGTCCGACCTGCCCGAGACGAGCTTCACGCGGCACAACGAGGTCGACGATTGGGCCGGGAAGCTGGGCGTGGGCAAGCCGCGCTTCGCACCGCGTCCCGCGGTGGCACCCGACCTCAGCCACGCCGGCATCGCCGTCAACATGGACGCCTGCATCCAGTGCACGCGCTGCCTGCGCGCCTGCCGCGATGCCCAGGGCAACGACGTCATCGGCCTGGCCTTCCGCGGCGGCCACGCCCAGATCGTGTTCGACATGGACGATGCGATGGGCGCGTCCACCTGCGTGGGCTGCGGCGAATGCGTGCAGGCCTGCCCGACCGGCGCGTTGTCGCCGGCCGCGGGCGCGGCGCTGCCGGTGCCGGATCGGAGTGTCGATTCGCTGTGCCCGTACTGCGGCGTGGGCTGCCAGCTCACCTACCACGTCAAGGACGAGCGGATCCTCTTCGTCGAGGGCCGCGACGGCCCGGCCAACCACGGCCGGCTGTGCGTGAAGGGCCGCTACGGCTTCGACTACGTGCGCCATCCGCAGCGGCTGACGCGGCCGCTGATCCGCCGCGCCGGCATGCCCAAGGGCACAGCGGTCGACCCGGCGCACCCGCTGGCGGTCTTTCGCGAGGCCAGCTGGGACGAGGCGCTGGCCCTCGCCGGCGGCACGCTGGCGCGGCTGCGCGACACGCACGGCCCGCAGGCGCTGGCGGGCTTCGGCTCGGCCAAGGGCAGCAACGAAGAGGCGTACCTCTTCCAGAAGCTGGTTCGCCTGGGCTTCGGCAGCAACAACGTCGACCACTGCACGCGGCTGTGCCATGCCTCCAGCGTGGCGGCGCTGCTGGAAGGCATCGGCTCGGGCGCGGTCAGCAACCCGGTGATGGACGTGCTGCAGGCCGAGGTGGTGATCGTGATCGGCGCCAACCCGACCGTGAATCACCCCGTGGCCGCCACCTGGATCAAGAACGCGGTCGAGCGGGGCACGCGGCTGATCGTGATGGACCCGCGCCGCAGCGAGCTGGCGCGCATCGCCCACCGCACGCTCCTGTTCAAGCCCGACACCGACGTGGCGTTGCTGAATGCCATGATGCATACCATCGTCGAGGAGGGCCTGGTCGACGCCGCCTTCATCGCCGAGCGCACCGAGGGCTATGCCGCCCTGGCCGAGAACGTGCGGGGCTACAGCCCCGAGGCGATGGCGCCGATCTGTGGCATCCCGGCCGAGACCATCCGCGAGACGGCACGCCTGTATGCCCGCAGCCGCGCCTCGATGATCCTCTGGGGCATGGGCATCAGCCAGCATGTCCACGGCACCGACAACGCGCGCTGCCTGATCGCGCTGGCGCTGATGACGGGCCAAATCGGCCGCCCCGGCACCGGGCTGCATCCGCTGCGGGGCCAGAACAACGTGCAGGGCGCCTCGGACGCCGGGCTGATCCCGATGATGTATCCCGACTACCAGCGCGTGGACGACGCCGTCGTGCGGGCACGCTTCGCCCGCGCCTGGGGCGTGCCGGCAGCGCAGCTCGACGCCCGGCCCGGCTTGACGGTGGTGGAGGTCATGCGCGCTATCGACGCCGGGCAGGTGCGCGGCATGTACATCATGGGCGAGAACCCGGCCATGAGCGACCCCGACGCCGACCACGCGCGGCACGCGCTGGCGTCGCTGGAGATGCTGGTGGTGCAGGATCTCTTCCTGACCGAGACCGCGGCGCTGGCCGACGTGGTGCTGCCGGCCTCGGCCTTCGCCGAGAAGACCGGAAGCTTCACCAACACCGACCGCACCGTGCAGCTGGGCCGCCAGGTGCTCGCGCCGCCGGGCGACGCCCGGCCCGACCTGTGGATCGTCATCGAGATGGCGCGCCGGCTCGGCCTGGACTGGTCGCACTACGGCGCCGTGGAGGGCGACGGCGAAGCCGCGGTGGCCCGCGTGTTCGACGAGATGCGCCACACCATGCCCAGCATCGGCGGCATCACCTGGGCGCGGCTGCGGGCCGAGCACGCCGTGACCTACCCCTGCGAGGCCGAGGGCGACCCGGGCGAGCCGGTGGTGTTCGTCGACCGATTCCCCACCGCCAGCGGCCGGGCGCGCTTCGTGCCGGCCGACATCATCCCCGCCGACGAACGCCCCGATGCCGAGTACCCGCTGGTGCTCATCACCGGGCGCCAGCTCGAGCACTGGCACACCGGCAGCATGACGCGGCGCTCGGGCGTGCTCGACGCCATCGAGCCCGATCCCGTGGCGATGCTGCACCCGCTGGACCTGGCCGCGCTGGGGGCGGCGCCCGGCGATGCGGTGACGCTGCAGTCGCGCCGTGGCAGCGTCACGCTGTATGCGCGTGCCGACGACAGCTCGCCCCGTGGCACCGTCTTCGTGGCCTTCTGCTGGTTCGAGGCGGCGATCAACAAGCTCACCAACCCGGCGCTCGACCCGGTGGCCAAGATACCCGAATTCAAGTACTGCGCGGTGCGCGTGCTCAAGGCTGGTGCGTCGGACCGCGACAGTTTGGCAGCCTGAATCGACGCCCAACCCGGGCTCACCCGGATAGTCCGGCCCTCGCCATCCCCCTAGCATGTGCAGGCTCGGTGTCTTCGGGCGGGCCGGCGCGCAGGCGCGGGTCGCGCGGATGCCGGGCCTGTCGGCCCCGCGGATCGTGGGCCGCATCATCCTGACCCTGAAAAGAGGCCTCCATGAAGCAATTGCCAACCGCGGCCGGCATCCGGCGCCGCCGCGTGGTGCAGGCCGCCGCGGGCGCGAGCCTGGTGCAGCTCGCATCGCCGTTCATCATCCCCGCACGCGCGGCTGAAAAGGTCAAGATCGGCCTGGACAACCCGCTCACCGGCACCTTCGCCGCCGTGGGCAAGAACGAGATGATCGGCTGCCAGCACGCGCTGGAGCAGATCAATGCCAAGGGCGGCATCCTCGGCCGACCGGTCGAGTTGCTGGTGGAAGACTCGACCAGTGGCGATGCCGGCACCGCGGTGCAGAAGGCGCGCAAGCTGATCGAGCGCGACAAGGTCGACTTCCTGCTCGGCAACGTCAACTCGGCGCTGGCGCTGGCCATGGCCCAGGTGAGCAACGAGAAGGGCGTGCTGCACGTGGTGCCCGGCGGCCACACGGACGCCATCACCGGCGCCAGCTGCCACTGGAACGTGTTCCGCATCTGCAACACGACCCAGACCGAGGCCAACGCGGTGACGCCGTCGCTCATCAAGAACGGCGGCAAGAAGTGGTACTACATCACCCCGGACTACGCCTTCGGCCACACGCTGCAGGCGGGGCTGGAGAAGTCCTGCGCCAAGGCCGGCGGCATCAAGGTCGGCGGCGACCTCACGCCGCTGGGCACGACCGACTTCTCGTCCTACCTGATCAAGGCCCAGGCCGCCAAGCCCGACGTGATCATCCTGCTGCCCCAGGGCGACGACATGATCAACGTCATCAAGCAGGCGGTGCAGTTCGGCCTGGACAAGCGCTTCTACATCGCCGGCGCGCAGCAGGAGCTGGAAGCGATGGAAGGCCTGCCGCCCGATGCCCGCATCGGCACCTGGGTGGTGGAGTGGTACTGGAACCAGCCCGGCGTGCCGCACGTGGCCGAGTTCGTGGCCGACATCAAGAAGAAGACCGGCCGCGTGCCGACCGAGCGCACCTGGTTCGGCTATGCAGCCACCTGGACCTGCGCCCTGGCCGCCAACGGCGCCAAGTCGCTCGATGCGATCAAGATGGCCAAGTTCCTGCAGGGCTACAAGCTGCCGCCCGAGGTGGCGCTGATGCCCGACGGCGCCTTCTTCCGCGCCGGCCAGAACCAGCTCATCCCCAACCTCTACGTCAGCAAGGCGCAGGCCAAGGGCCCCGCGGGGCCGGACGACCTGTTCAAGGTGACCGAGGTGGTCAAGGGGATCGATGTCGCCGGCACCCTGGAGGAGACGGGCTGCAAGATGACCTGGCCGGCCTGAGGCCGGCCGGCCACCGCCTCCGCCACAGCGCGGGGGCGGTGCCGCTGCTGCGCCAGGTCGGCGTGGCAGCGTCTGGCGACCGCTCTAGCCGCAACCGCAGGTGCGGTTTTTGCTTTTGTCGTCGGGGCACCCGCTGAAATCCCTCACCCGAAGGTCCGCACCGCGATGACCCAACTGCTGCTGTTCAATGTCTTCAACGGGCTGATCGTCGGTGCCTTCTACGCGCTGATGGCCCTGGGTCTGTCGCTGATCCTCAACCTGAGCGGCGTCATCAATTTCGCCCACGGCGGCTTTCTGGCCATCGGCGCCTACCTCGCCTACGCGCTGATGCCGCACATCGGCTTCTGGGGCGCCCTGGTTGTCGCCCCGCTCCTGACGGCGGTGCTGGGCCTGGCGGTCGAGCGGGTGCTCATCCGCCGGCTGTACGGGCGCGACCCGCTGTACAGCCTGCTGCTGACTTTCGGCCTGGCCTACATCCTCGAGGACGGCACGCGGTACATCTGGGGCGCGCAGAGCCTGCCGTTCCCGATCCCGGACTGGCTCACCACACCGCTGTCGAGCGAGTATTTCTTCCTCACCGGCTACCGCCTGTTCATGGTGGTGCTGGTGGCTGCGGCGGTGGGCGCGCTGTTCTACATCCTGAACAAAACGCGCCTGGGCATGCGCATCCGCGCCGGCACGCTCGACCTCGAAACCGTCTCGGTGCTGGGCGTCAACGTGACGGTGCTGCGCAACCTGAACTTCGGCCTCGGCATCTACCTGGCCGGGCTGGCCGGCGTGCTCGCGGCCGGCATGCTGGGATTGCAGCCCACCATCGGCAGCGCCCTCATCATGCCCAGCTTCGTGGCCATCATCGTGGGCGGCCTGGGCAGCCTGGTGGGCACGCTGCTGGGCGGGTTGCTGATCGGTGTGGCCTCGGGCGTGACGACGGTGTTCTTCCCCTCGGCCACCGAGGCGGTGATGTACGTGATGATGGGTCTGGTGCTGCTGTGGCGGCCGCAGGGCCTGCTGGGCGAAGAGGGGAGAACGCAGTGAAGGCGCTCGACAAGCGGGTGTCCACCGCGATCATCTGGCTGGTGCTGCTGACGATGCCGTTCTGGATGGGCGCCGTCGGCGGCTATACCGAGCTCGCCACCCGCGTCATCGTGCTCGGCCTGGCGGCGATGGCGCTCAATTTCCTGCTCGGCTTCACCGGGGTGCTGTCGTTCGGCCATGCCGCCTATTTCGGGCTCGGGGCGTACGGGGCGGCGATGACGATCAAGTTCCTCGCGCCCAGCACGGCGCTGGGTATCGCGGTCGGCGTCGCCGTCGGCACCCTGGCCGCGGCCATCGTGGGGGCCCTGATCCGCAAGCTGCGCGGCACCTACTTCGCGATGGTGACGATCGCCTTCGCGCAGGTCTTCTACTTCATCGTCTTCCGCTGGAACACGGTCACCGGCGGCGACGACGGCGTGACCGGCTGGCATCGGCAGCCGCTGCACCTGGGCTTCGCCACGATCGACATCATGAAGGACGACAAGGCCTTCTACTTCCTGGCCCTGGCGATGTTCGCCATCGCGGTCTCGATCATGGCGCTGCTGCTGCGCTCGCCGCTGGGGCGCAGCCTGATCGCGATCCGCGAGAACGAGCGCCGCGCCCGCTTCCTGGGCATCCCGGTGGAGTTCCACATCTGGCTGTCCTTCGTGATCTCGGGCGCCTTCGCTGCCCTGGCGGGCACGATGTACGCCCTGCTGAGCAACTTCACCGACCCGCGCTCGCTGCACTGGACCCTGTCGGGCAACTTCGTGATCATGGCCGTGCTCGGCGGCATGCGCTCGTTCTGGGGTCCGCTGGTGGGCGCGGCGATCTTCGTCGTGCTGCAGGACTACGTCTCCAGCCACACCGAGAACTGGATGTCGTTCATCGGACTGTTCTTCGTGCTCGTCGTCAGCTTCTTCCCGCGCGGCGTGCTCGGCATCCTCAAGCGCAAGGTGGCCACGTGACGCTGCTGCAGGTTCGCAACGTCTCGCGTCACTTCGGCCGCCTGGTGGCGGTGAATGACGTGTCCCTCGTCGTGGAGCCCGGCGAATGCCGCGCCGTGATCGGCCCCAACGGGGCCGGCAAGACCACTTTCTTCAACCTGATCAGCGGCTTCTTCCCGCCCACATCCGGCACCATCCTGTTCGACGACCAGGACATCACCGCCTGGCCGCCGCACCAGCGCGTGGTGGGCGGCATGGCGCGCACCTTCCAGATCACCGAGATCTTTCCCGAGCTGAGCGTGCGCGAGAACCTGCGCATCCCGGTCGAGGTGGCCGAGGGCCTGCGCCTTCGGCCCTGGCTGTCGCGCCAGGCCAGTGCCAGGATCCACGAGCGGGTGGACCAACTGCTCGAGATGGGCGGCCTCACCGAGAAGGCCGACCGGCTGGTGGGCGAGCTCTCTCACGGCGACCAGCGCGCAGCCGAGATCATGATGTCGATCGCCCTCAAGCCGCGCCTGCTGCTGCTGGACGAGCCCACCGCGGGGATGGGGGACCAGGAAACCTACAACGTCGCGCGGCTGATCCGTCGCCTGCACCGCGACCACGAGCTCAGCATCGTGCTGATCGAGCACGACATGCGGGTGGTGTTCAATCTCGCCGACCGCATCATGGTGCTGGCCGAAGGCGCGGTGCTGGCCGAGGGCACCGCCGCCGAGATCGCCAAGGACGAGCGCGTCCAGGCCGCCTACCTCGGGACCGCCGAATGAACCTGATCGAAGCCGAAGGCCTGCAGACCTACTACGGCAAGAGCCACATCCTGCACGGCGTGGGCCTGGCCGTGCGCGAAGGCGAGATCGTGGCGCTGCTCGGGCGCAACGGCGCCGGCAAGTCGACCACGCTGCGCAGCCTGATCGGGTTGACGCCGCCGCGCGAAGGCAAGGTGCTCACCTTCGGCCAGGACACCACGGGCTGGCTGCCGCACCGGGTGGTGGCGCTGGGCGTGGGCTTCGTGCCCGAGGGACGCAAGATCTTCCGCAACCTCACGGTCGACGAGAACCTGCGCGTGCCGATGGACCGGCCCGGGCCCTGGAACATCGAGCGCGTGTACAAGCTCTTTCCGCGCCTGCTCGAGCGGCAGGTGAACAAGGGCGGGCAACTCTCCGGTGGCGAACAGGAGATGCTGGCCATCGCGCGCGCCCTGCTGCTCAACCCCAGGGTGATGATCCTCGACGAGCCCTCGCAGGGACTGGCGCCGCTGATCGTGCGCCAGGTGTTCGAGGTGATCAAGGCGGCGCGCGGGGAAGGCATGTCGATCCTGCTCGTCGAGCAGAACGTGCGCGCGGCGGTGGAGATCGCCGACCGCGCCTACGTGCTCGAGCACGGCAGCATGGCCTACGAGGGCCCGGCGGCCGAGTTCGCCGCCGACGAGGAGCGCGTGCGCGCCCTGGCCGGCGCCAGTGCCGAGAGCTGGGACGACCTCGACGCTTGAGCGAGCCCGTTGCCCGCACCGGCCGGCCTTAGAGTGGCCGCCCCATGAGGCAGCGCGGCGTCCACCTGCAGTACCGGTTCGAGGCCCGGCCCGACGCCGGCGGCCCCGGCCAGCGCGGCGGCGATCTCGACAACCCGCTGTTCGACCTGCTGCTGGCGCTGCGCGAGCATGGCTCCATCGCGCAGGCCGCGCGGGCCGGTGGCCAGTCCTACCGCCACCTCTGGGGCGCGCTCAAGCGGTGGGAGCTGCAGCTCGGCCAGCCGCTGGTGCACTGGAACAAGGGCCACGCCGCGCGCCTGACCCCCTTTGCCGAGCGCCTGCTGTGGGCCGAGACGCAGGCCCGCGCGCGGCTCACGCCGCAGATCGAGGCCCTGCGTGCCGATCTCGAGCGTGTGCTGGCCGAGGCGCTGGACGGCACCCAGCTGCTGCTGACCGTGTTCGCCAGCCATGACCTGGCACTGCCGCATCTGCGCGATCAGGCGGCCGCCGAGGGCCTGCATGTGGACCTGCGCTTTGCCGGCAGCGTGGACGCGCTGCGCGCGCTGGCCGCCGGTCGCTGCACGGTGGCGGGCTTCCACGTGCCCGTGGGCGACCATGGCGGAGCAGTGTTCACGCGCCAGCTCAAGCCGCTGTTGCGGCCCGGCCGTCACAAGCTCATGGGTTGCAGCCGCCGCCGGCAGGGGCTGATCGTGGCCGCCGGCAACCCGCTGGCCCTGGCCGGGCTGGCCGATGCCGCCACCGCCGCGGCGCGGGGCGCGCGCTTCGTCGCCCGCCAGGCCGGCTCGGGCACGCGGCTGCTGCTCGAGCACCTGTGCCAGGCGGCCGGCATCCCGCAGGCGGCGCTGCTGGCCGGCGGCGCGGCGGCCGAAGACAGCCACCTCGCGGTGGCCGCCGCGGTGGCCAGCGGCAGCGCCGAGGTCGGCCTGGGCATCGAGGCCGCGGCCCAGCAGTTCGGCCTGGGTTTCGTACCGCTGGTGGAGGAGGACTACTTCCTGGTCTGCCTGCGCCAGGCGCTGGACGAGCCGCCGCTGCGGGCGCTGCGGCGGCTGCTGCAGGGCCCGGGCTGGCGCAGCGCGCTGCAGGCGCTGCCCGGCTATGCCGCGGTGCACAGCGGCGAGGTGCTTTCGTTGACGCAGGCGCTGCCCTGGTGGCGCTTCCGCACGCCGCGCCAGGTGCCGGCCTGAACGGCGGCGCCGGTACGGTGCCACGCCGGCACCGCGCGCACTACGGCGCCTGCAGGCGCTGCAGCTCGGCCGCGGTGTTGGCGTTGAAGAACGCGGCCGCGTCCTCGAACGCCACCACGGCGCAGCGGTGCTGCGCGGTCCAGCGGTCGATCTTGCGCTGGCCGCCCTGCAGGTAGGCCACCAGGCTCTCGATCAGCGACGAGCGCAGCAGGCAGAACACCGGCTGCGGCTGCAGCAGGCCGTGCTCGTGCGTGGCCGCCATCGCGATCTCGGCGTCTTCGGCGTGCAGCGCCTGCGCCAGCCGGGCGACGAGATCGGCGGGAAAGTCGGGCGTGTCGCAGGGCACGCTGGCCAGGTACGGTGTCTCGCAATGCTCCAGCCCCGCCAGCAGCCCGGCCAGCGGGCCGGGGTAGTCGGCCAGCGGGTCGGGCCACACCGGCACGCCCATGCTTTCGTAGGCAGCCAGGTTGCGGTTGGCGTTGATCATCGCCTGGCCCACCTGCGGCTGCAGGCGCAGCAGCGCGTGCAGCGCCAGCGGCAGGCCGCGGTGATTCTGCAGCCCCTTGTCGACGCCGCCCATGCGGCTGCCGCGGCCGCCGGCCAGGACCAGGCCGGTGATGTCGCCCCGATCGATCGCCATCTCAAATCTCCAGCAGGTCGAAGCCCTGCGTCTCGACCTGCATGAAGGCGTGGGTGAGGGCGGCGACGGCGCGCCAGAGCCCGGCGCGCGGGTGCGCCTGCACGGCGTCGCAGCAGGCCTCGACCCAGGGCTGCAGGTGGTTGCGGAAGAAGCGGCGCTGGCGCTCGAGGTTGCACACCGCGGCGTCGTCGCCGGCGATCAGGTAGCGCATCACCTCGAAGCCGTAGGCGATGTGGTCTTCGGTCTCCAGCGCGGCGGCGTCGCGCGCCAGCCCCAGCGCGGCCAGCTCGGTGCGCAGCGCCGCCAGCGGCCGCTCGTTCAGGAAGCCGCTGAGGTAGTACGAGCCGTACACCAGCACCTCGGGCTTGCCGATGCCGTGGAACAGCGCGTCGTGCTCGGCCGCGGCGGCCTGCGGCGTGGTGCCGCGCAGCGCCGCCACCAGTGCTTCCCAGGGCGGCTGCAGCGTGGCGCCGGGCTCCGCGGCCTGCGTCACCGCCACCCTGAACTGCGCCAGCAGCGCCGCGTCGGGCGGGGCCAGCCACAGCTGCGCCAGCAGGCCGTACAGCTCGGCGCGGGCCAACTCTTCGTGCTCGCCGGCGAGGCTGAGCGTGACGGGGCGTACGGTCATGGGTCGGTGATGCGGATCTCGCGGGCGCTGGTGTGGATGTCGATCACGCGGCAGTCGCCGCACATCTTCAGGCGCTCGGCCGCCGCACCCTGGAAGGCGGCGTGCCCGGCCAGCCTGGTGATCATGTTCTCGACCGCGCGCAGCGTGCCGAAGGGCTTGCTGCAGCGCACGCAGCGGTAGGGCGCCATCTCGGCCAGCACGCGCGGGGCCTTGCGCGCCTTGCCGCCGTCGGCCAGCCACAGCCGCGGCTGCAGCGCGATGGCGCCCTCGGGGCAGGTGCTGGCGCACAGGCCGCACTGGACGCAGTTCTTCTCGATGAACTTGAGCTGCGGCTGGTCGGGGTTGTCGGCCAGCGCCGCCGCCGGGCAGGCGCCGACGCAGCTCAGGCACAGCGTGCACTTGCCGCCGTCGACGACGAGCGTGCCCCAGGGTGCACCGGCCGCGGGCAGGGCGATGGCCTCGGGTGCGTTCGGCGCCTGCGCCAGCAGGTGCTCCAGCGCCAGCTCGAGCGTGGCGCGCTTGTCGGCCTGCGCCGCAAAGGTGGCGGGCTGGCGCACCCCCGGCGCAGGCGCGGCCTGCAGCGAGGCGTCGAGAGCGGCCAGTTCCTGCTGTGGATCCCGGCCCGGGCCGGCCTCGATCAGGCGCAGGTGCCCGGCCCCGTAGCCCAGCCCGTCCAGCAACGCGTTGCCGACGGCCATCTGTTCGGCCAGGGCGCGGCGGTACTCGGGCGCCTCCTCGGTGGTGAGCAGCACCCACACCTGGCTCGCGCCCTGGGCGATGGCGGCCAGCCAGAGGTCCAGGCCCACGCTGGCGGTGTGCCACAGCGGCACGGGCAGCACGCGCGCCGGCAGGCCGCGCAGGGCGGGCCGCCCGCGGCCGGCGCCCGCACGCGCGGCGCGGCCCAGCTCGGCCACCTGCCGGCTGCCGGCGCCTTCGCTGTGCAGCAGCAGCACGGCATCGCGCCCGCCGGCGCGGGCATAGGTGGTCAGCAGCGTGCGCAGGCGCCGGCCCTGGTCCACCGTGCCCGGGTAGGCATAGCTCATCGCCCCGGTGGGGCACACCGTGCTGCAGGCCCCGCAGCCCACGCACAGGTGCGGCTCGACGATCACGCCCGTCGGCTGCCCCGGCGTCTTGCCCTTGCGCGAGGCATCGCTGCGGATGGCCTGGGCCGAGCACACCTCGATGCAGGCGTTGCAGCCGATCTGCTCGTTGCGGCTGTGGGCGCAAAGCTTGGCCTGCCAGCGGAAGAAGCGCGGCTTTTCGAACTCGCCGGTGAGGTCGCGCAGCGCCTGCACGGCGTCGCGCAGGGCAGCCTCGCCGGCCCCGGCCGCAACGTGGCAGTAGCCCTGCGGCGGCTGGTGCATCGCGAATGCCGGCTGCGGCTGCAGGTCGAGCACCAGATCGAAGGCCTCCCGGTGCCGGATCGCCGGGCGGCCGAAGTCGATCGCGCCGGCGGCCTCGCACAGGCGCACGCATTCGCGGTGGCTCTGGCAGGCTGCCAGGTCGATCTGGTAGTCCAGGCCGATCGCGCCCTCGGGGCAGGCGTCGACGCAGGCGTTGCAGCGCGTGCACAGGTCGAGGTCGATCGGGTTGCCGCTGGCCCATTCGGCCTCGAAGGCGCCGAGCCAGCCGCGCAGCTGCAAAAGCCGGCCATGGTGGGTGGCGCGGGCATGCTCCTGGGCCAGCGTGCCGCCCGGCTCGGTGACCAGCACGCTCACGCTCAGGCGATCGGCCAGCAGCGTGGCGGCGCGCTCGGCCGCCGCCGCGCCACCGATGACGATGCAGCGGCCGGCCGAGCGGTAGCCGACGGTGGGCACGGGCTCGGGCGGCGGCAGTTGCGCGGCGGCGATCAGGGCCGCGATCTTGGGCGTGGGCGCGGCGGTATCGCGCGACCAGCCGGCGGTCTCGCGGATGTTGACGAAGTGGATCGGCCGCTGCGTCACCGGCGCGGCGCCCTCGGTGGCGTCGTTCAGCTCGATGAACAGCCGTTGCTCCTGCGTGCAGGCCACCAGCAGCGGCTCGCCGCTGGCCGCGGTCTCGCGGGCCGCACGCTGGAAGGCCGGCGCCTCACGCCGGCACAGCAGTGTGTGCACCGTCTCCAGCCCGTCAACGCGGGTCTGTGCCGAGCCCGTCAGGGCCTGGCGCAGCGCCGGGGCCGACAGCGCCATCGTCCGGTTGCAGTTGCAGATCAGGGTCTTCATCGGTGGGGTCGGGGTCGGGCGGCAGGGGCTGGGCAGCGGGTGGATCGGCAGGCGCAGCCTGCGGCGGGGCGGCCTCCTGGCCGCCGTCGAGCAGGCCCAGCCTCTGCGACTGCGCCATCCGCTGCAGCATGCCGGCGGGCAGCGGGTCGGGCTGGCTGTAGTCGTCGACGTAGATGTCCAGACCGTCCATGACGTTGAAGCGCGGGTCGGTGAAGAGCCGGCCCAGCGCCGCATTGCGCACCTCGGGCGCGACGCCGCGGCCGATGAAGGGCGCGTAGTCGGAGTCGTGCGCCAGTTGCGCCACGTCGGCCAGCGTGGGCGGCGGTGGCGGCTCGCCGGGCGGCGCCGCGGCTGACAGGGCAGTCGCGGGAGCGGGCGTGACGTTGGCGGCGGCGTCCGGCGCGGGCGCGCGGCGGCCCCAGCGCTGGAAGAAGTTCGGCTCGTGCCCGGCCATCGGGTTGCCGCCTCAACGCTCGTCCGGGGCCTGGAACGAGGCCGGACGGCGGCGCCTTCGAGGCTCGGACCGGGGGTGTGCCTGGGCGAACGCGGCCAGCCAGCTGACCAGCTCGGGCGGCAGCGGCAGGCTGTCCACGCGTTCCTGGGCGTCGAGCAGGCGGCCGGCCTCGTGGTAGGACAGGGTCACGCGCTCGGGCCAGGCGCGCGCCGGGTCGTCGTCGGCCACGCGCCACAGGACGAACCAGGCCGGTGCGCCCGAATCGAGGTTGAGCTGGTAGCCCTCGGCCTCGTCGCTGAACAGCGTCACGCTCAGCCCCGGGTGCAGGAAGATGGCGTGCCGGCCGTCGTCGCGCAGCGTGCGCGGCGCGGCGCCGAAGTCGCCGTCGTCGGTCACCACCTGGGTGACGCGGAAACGCCAATCCTCCCAGCGGTTGGGCTGGCATTCGCGCTCGATCTGCACGGCAACGCGCAAGGTGGGGCGGGGGTCCAAGGCGGGGCGTCCGGAGGTGCGTCAGCTGCCGAGTGTAGGTCGCTCCCGGTGGCCTGCCGGGCGGTCGAAGGTGGTCGAAGGCGCGGTTCACCCTGAGGCGGCGCATCCCCAAATCGGGTATGGTCTGCGTGGCATAGGCAAGCGCATCCGCTTGCCAGGAGCTGGGCACATGAAGATGGAACCACTCAAGGCCCCGGCAGCGGCCGCGGCACCCGAGGGCGGGCTTTCGCGCCGACGTCTGTTTGCCGCCGGTGCCGGCACCGCCGGTGCGCTGGCCGCGGCTGCGGTGCTGCGGCCCCGCGGCGCCGCGCCGGCGCCGGCGGCCGCACTGGCCGCAGCCGCCACCGGACCCGAGGCCGCGGCCGAGGGCTACCGGCTCAGCGACCACATCCAGCGCTACTACCGCACGACACGGCTCTGAGCGCGCAGGCGCCGGACCACGCCCGCAGACCGGCCCGCTGCGACGCCCCGGCCTCTCCCCATCCCCGAGGATCCGTCCATGCTGCTCACCCGCAAATCCAGCGCCACCGGCACGCCCGCCTCGGGCCTGGTCGCCGGCCTCGCCCGGGGCGTCTCGCGCGCCATCCCCACCATGGACCGGCGCGCCTTCCTGCGCCGCTCGGGACTGGGCGTCGGTGCGGGCCTGGCCGCCTCGCAACTCACGCTGGTGAAGAAGGTGCAGGCGGCCGACCCGGCGGCGGCGCCGGCCGTCGCGGGCAGCGGCAGCGGCCCGCAGGTCGTCGTGCGCCGCACGGTGTGCAGCCACTGCTCGGTGGGCTGCGCGGTGGATGCGGTGGTCGAGAACGGGGTGTGGGTGCGACAGGAGCCGGTGTTCGACAGCCCCATCAACCTGGGTGCGCATTGCGCCAAGGGCGCGGCGCTGCGCGAGCACGGCCATGGCGAATACCGGCTCAAGTACCCGATGAAACTGGTGGACGGCAAGTACCAGCGCATCGGCTGGGACCAGGCGCTGGACGAGGTCAGCAAGCGGATGCTCGAGCTGCGCCAGGCCAGCGGCCCCGATTCGATGTTCTTCGTCGGCAGCTCCAAGCACAACAACGAGCAGGCCTACCTGCTGCGCAAGTGGGTGTCGTTCTGGGGCACCAACAACACCGATCACCAGGCCCGCATCTGCCACAGCACCACGGTGGCAGGCGTCGCGAACACCTGGGGCTACGGCGCGATGACGAATTCGTACAACGACATGCAGCACGCCAAGGCGGCGATGTACATCGGCAGCAACGCGGCTGAGGCACACCCCGTGAGCATGCTGCACCTGCTGCACGCGAAGGAAAACGGCTGCAAGGTGATCGTGGTCGACCCGCGCTTCACGCGCACGGCCGCCAAGGCCGACCACTACGTGCGCCTGCGCTCGGGCTCGGACATCCCGTTCATGTTCGGTGTGCTCCACCAGGTGTTCAAGCACGGCTGGGAGGACAAGCAGTACATCGCCGACCGCGTCTGGGGCATGGACCAGGTGCGCGCGGAGGTGATGGCCAAGTGGACGCCCGACAAGGTGCAGGAGGCCTGCGGCGTCGACGAGGCCACCACCTACCTGGTGGCCAAGACCCTGGCCGAGAACCGCCCGAGCACGGTCGTGTGGTGCATGGGCCAGACCCAGCACACCACCGGCAATGCGGTCGTGCGCACCTCGTGCCTGCTGCAGCTGGCGCTGGGCAACGTGGGGGTCA
>JAGWLO010000061.1 GCA_028872015.1 Burkholderiales bacterium
GCCGGCAGCTGGTTCTTCACCGAGTTGACCTGGGTGCTGATCTCGGTGAGGGCGCGGTTGGCGTCGTAGTTCAGCCGCAGCGTGGCGGTGATGGTGGACACGCCCGAGCTGCTGCTGGAGGACAGGTAGTCGATGCCCTGCGCCTGCGCCACGGCCGATTCCAGCGGCTGGGTGATGAAGCCGGCCACGGTGGCGGCGTCGGCGCCGAAGTAGGTGGTCGAGATCGTGACCACCGCGTTCTGCGTCTGCGGGTACTGGTTGACGGGCAGGCTGAACAGCGAGCGCAGGCCCAGCACCAGGATCAGCAGGCTGATCACCATCGCCAGCACGGGCCGGCGGATGAAGAGGTCGGTGAATTTCATGGCCGCGCCTCGCCTATTTCTCTTGGGGGGTCGGGTGGGCCTCGTCGGCCGGCTGCACGGTGTTGTCGATCACGACCTCGGTGCCGTTCTTCAGCTTGAGCTGGCCACTGGTGACGATCTGCTGGCCCTCGCTCACGCCGCTGAGGATGGCGACCTGGTCGCCGCGCGTGGGCCCGGTGGTCACGAACACCTGCTTGACGGTGGGCTTGGCGCCCGGCTGCACCACGAACACGGTCGAGCCGTACGGGTTGTAGGTGATCGCGGTCTGCGGCAGCGTCAGGTAGCGCTGCAGGGCGCCGCTGTCGACGTCGATGCGCGCGTACATGCCCGGCAGCAGCAGCCGCTTGGGGTTGGCCACCGTGGCCTCGACCTGCACGTTGCGCGTGGCGGGGTCGACCTTGGGGCTGATGGCCGTGATCCTGGCCTCGAAGGCCTGGCCGGGGAAGGCATCGGACGCCAGCGTGGCGCGCTGGCCCAGCTGCAGCTGGGTGAGCTGGCGCTGCGGCAGGTTGAAATCGATGTGCACCGGGTCCAGCGTCTGCAGCGTGACGATCTTGTCGCCCGCGTTCAGGTACTGGCCGGGGTTGACCGTGGTGATGCCCACGCGCCCGGTGAAGGGGGCGCGGATCGTCTTCTTGGCCACCAGCGCCGCCTGCTGGGCCAGGCTGGCCTGCTTGGCGTGCAGGTCGGCCAGGTCGGCGTCGACCTGGGCCTGGCTCACGGCCTGCGCCTCGAGCTGCTTGCGGTCGCGCGCCAGCACCGTGGTGGCCAGCTCCACGGCGGCCTGCAGCGCGCGCTGCTGGGCGATCTCGGCATCGGCGTTCATCTGCACCAGCACCTGGCCGGCCTTCACGTCCTGGCCCGAGCGGAAGTTGACCTGGCGCACCAGGCCCGCGATCTCGCTGGCCACGTCCACGCCGCGCACCGCCACCAGCGTGCCCACGGCCTTGACCTGCGGCTGCCACTCCAGCGTCGCCGCCTTCATCGCGGTGACGACCTGCGGCTGCGGCTTGGGCAGGCCCGCGATCAGCGCGCGGATCTGCAGGAACTTGAACAGCGCCAGCACGGCGATGAGCAAGACGACGAGTCCGAGCATGATGAACATGCGCTTGGTGGTGCGGGTGGCCATGCGATTCCCTTCCTGCGATGCCTTGTTGCTGTGTTCAGGGCCGGCCGGCCGCGCGCGGGCCGCGGCCGGGCCGGTGTGCGATGCGTCAACGGCCCGGTGCGGAAGCCGGTGCCGCGGTGTCGAAAGCGACCGGCGTGCCGGCAGGCGCCAGCGCCTGCCGGTTCCACCAGCCGCCGCCCAGGGCCTGGAACAGCGCCGCGGTGTCGGCGTAGCGCGCCGCCCGCGCCTGCGCCAGGCCGATGCGCGTCTGCTGCAGGCTGCGCTGGGCGTCCAGCAGCAGCAGCGAGCTCACCGCGCCGGCCTGGTACTGGCGCGTCGTGAGGTCCAGCGACTGCCGGGCCAGCGCCGCCGCCGTGGCCTGGGCCTGCAGCGCCTGGGCGTCGCTGTCCAGCGCACGCAGCGTGTTGGCCACGTTGAGGAAGGCGTTCAGCACCGTCTGCCGGTACTGCGCCAGCGCCTGGTCGTAGGCGGCCTCGGCGGCGCGGCGCCGGGCCTGCAGCGCGCCGCCGTTGAAGATCGGCGCCAGCAGGCTGCCGCCCAGGCTCCACACCTGGCTCGGGCCCGAGAACAGCCGGTCCAGCTGCAGGCTCTGCGCGCCCAGGCTGCCCGACAGCGTGATCTGCGGGTACAGGTTGGCGGTGGCCACGCCCACCTGCGCGCTGGCCTGGTGCAGCTGCGCCTCGCTGGCCTGGATGTCGGGCCGCTGCCGCACCAGCGCCGAGGGCAGCGTCACGGGCAGCTCGGTGGGCAGCTGCAGGCTGTCGAGCGTGAATTCGGGCAGGCCGCCGTCGCCCGGCAGGCGCCCGGCCAGCACCGACAGCTGCTGCCGCGTCTGCGCCAGCGCCTTCTCCAGCGCCGGCAGGGTGGCCAGCGTCTGCGCCAGCTGCGTGCGCTGGACCAGCACCGCCTGCTGCGCCACCGCGCCCAGCGCCGCCTGCTGCTGCACCACGGCCAGCGCGCGCTGCTGGGCGTCGATCACGTCGCGCGTGGCCTGCAGCTGCGCCCGCAGCGAGGCCTCCTGGATGGCCGTCGTCACCACATTGGCGCTGAGCGTGAGCGCGGCCGCCTCGACCTGCCAGCGCTGCAGGTCGATGCCGGCCTGCAGGCCCTCGAGCTCGCGCCGGGTGGCGCCGAACGCATCGACGCTGTAGGACACGTTGACCGAGGCGTTGTACAGGCTGAACACGCGGCCGCTGGGCGTGCCGGTGGTGGCCTGCGAGCCGCGCTCACGCGCGGCCCCGGCCTGGCCGGTGACGGCGGGCAGGGTCTTCGCGCCGACGTCGGCGTCGTACAGCGCCTGCGCCTGGCGCAGCGCGGCCTGCGCCGAGGCCACGGTGGGGCTGTGGGCCAGCGCCGAGCGCACCAGTGCGTCCAGCGGCGCCGAGCGGAACAGCTGCCACCACTGGCCCGGCACGTCCTGGCCCAGCGCCAGCTGCTGTGCCGCGCCCCCGGGGCCCGGTGCGCTGGCGGTGGCCGCCGGCACCGCCGCCGCGGTGTAGGGCCGGGCCGCATCGGCCACGCGCGGGGGCGCCGGCGGCTTGAAATCGGGGCCGACGGCGCAGCCGGCCAGCGACAGCGCCAGGGCGACGGCAGCGGCCGGCGCCGTGCGGCGCGGGGCGGTGCGGGTGGTGTCCATGCTCAAGCTGACTTCCCTGTGGTGGGTCGATGAAGGGGGGTGCCGGCTCGGCGGCGCGCCCCGGCGGCCTGCTTGCGGCGCAGCTTCTCGGCGTCGATCAGCGCCTGCGCATAGCCGACCAGGCGCGCGCGCCATTCGTCGAGCCGGTCCGGGCCGGCCGCCAGCTGCGGCGCCAGCAGCTCGATCACGTCGCAGCCGATGAACAGGTGCACCGCCAGCCCGACCACGGTGATGGCGAGCCGGTGCACCTCGTCGTCGGCTTGCTGCAGGCCGAGCTGGCGGCACAGCAGGGCCACCACCGCGGCGTGCATCGGCCGCATGTTCTGCTCGACCCGCGCCTTCCACAGGCCGGTGGGCTCGAGCATCTCGCGCCGGTAGAGCTTGATCCACAGCCGCACCAGGTCGCCCTGGCGGAACGGCGCCAGGAAGCGGTCGTACAGCGCCTCCAGCGTGTCGATGCCTTCGGGGGGCAGGTCGCCCGCGGGGTCGGGCGCGCCGCGGAACACGGCCGCGTACAGCCCGGCCTTGTCGCCGAAGTAGTAGCTGACCGCGGCCACGTTGACCTGGGCCGCGGCCGCGATCTGGCGGATGGACGTCGGCGCGAAGCCCTGCTCGGCGAACAGCGCCAGGGCCGTGCGCAGCAGCCGCGCCCGCGTCTGCGCCGCCTCGTCGGCCTGTGCCGACGGCGCAGCGGCGGTCGCGGCATGGCGTGCCGGGTTGGCCGCGGCACGGGTCCTCGCAGGGGGTCCTTCAGGGCCGGCGGCGGGTTTCATCGGCGCGCACTCTATCAAACAAATGAAACGTTTGTTTGACAGGGAGGTGACCGGCGCTTCAGCGGCTTGCCGCCGAACCTCGTCCGCGCGGCGCAAGCCTCAACCGCAGGTCGCCGGGCCCGCTGCGGGCGCGGCGACCGGGTCCGTGCGCGGGGGCGTCGCCGCGGCCGGAAGCTGCAGCTGCATGAAGACGCTGTGCGGGTTCGGTCGGTAGTCGCCGAACGGGCCCGACCGCACGAAGCCGTGGCTGCGATACAGCGCGTGCGCGGGTTCGAAGGCCGGGTGCGAGCCCGTCTCCAGGCTGAGGGTGGCGTAGCCACGCCGGCGGGCGACCGCGATGATGTGCTGCAGGACGGCCCGCCCGGCACCCTGCCGCCGGGCGCGCGCCGGCGTGCGCATGGACTTGATTTCGCCGTGGGTGGGCGAGAGCTCCTTCAGCGCACCGCAGCCCAGCAGCTGCGGCCCGCGCCACACGGTCCACACCGTGATCTGCGGCACGCGCAGCCGGGACAGGTCCAGCGCGTAGACCTGCTCCGGCGGCGACAGCTCGAACATGTTGTCCAGATGCTCCTGCAGGAGCGCCTGCACCGCGGGCCGCGACAGGTCGTCGACTTCGATGTGCATGGGGCGGTGGAGGTCCGCTCCAGCGAGGGGTTCGGCCGCATTGTGGGGATGCACGATTCGAGACTCATGCACATGAAGCCAGACTGGCAGTGAGTTTGACTCACCTTCCGCCAGCATTGCGCTACAGAACCGAGCGTCGACTGAGCCTCCGTCTATGTGGCGCTCTTCGTACACGACGATGGCTACGGAACCGGTACTTGCCAGCCTACTTGAGGCGTCTCTCACTTCAATGCGCAGATTCGGATGGGCAGCGTGTTCTTCGTATGTCTGTCTGAGCAGTGCTGCGGCCTCAAGCGTGTGATGCTCGGGCGACACGAGCCGGAATGCTGGTGGCCAAGCGCGCGATAGCCGGTGAAAGGCTTCCTCGGTCTTTGGCAAGTCGCCTCGGAACCATGCCTCGAGGAAAGCGTGAAGCTCAGTGACTTCTCGGGCTGCAGTGAGAGCTGAGAGTGCCATGCGGCCTAACGTTCGAGCTCCGCTTGAGGGGTTAGGCCTTGAACTCGTTGAAGAACGCATGGTCGAGTTCGTACGTGGTCACGGGGTTGAGGCCTAGCTCAAACCGCTCGAGCATGTCGATCAGCTTTTCGCCATCAATCAGTTCGATAGGAGGTGCGCCATCGCGAGTAGCTTCACGCCTTGCTTCCGCAGTAAATGTGCCTGTTGTGATGATGATTCCCTTGTCCGCGCGGCCGGACATGGCACCACGAAAATCTCGGACCTGCGACGGAGCTACCGACTTTGCATATCGCTTGCACTGAAAAAGCACCTTGAAGGAAACCAGCGGATTGACCTGCAAGATTCCGAATCCGTCAATTCCTCCGTCGCCACTTTGGCCAGTGACGACGACTTGCGTGAATCCTGCTTCTCGGAGCAAACGTTGCGAGAGACGTTCAAACCCTGCGGGTGCGAGGGAGAGCAGGACTTCGAGTGCTTCATCGCGATAGTCCTTGGAGACTCCACCGGTTCCTTCCGCTACTTTCTCCGCTACCGGCTCAGAAGCCTCCTTCTGCTTCCGTTGCTCCTGGAAGATCTTGACCCACTTCAGGAAGAGGCTTCGCGCTTGCTCTTGTGTCAAGGTCGTCTTGAAGCCCGTCTCGGTGAGACTCCAGACCCCATGTTTTGAAGAACTAATCAGGCCCTCGCGAACGAGGTAGAAGCGTGCCCACGCAACTTGGTTTCGAAATCTAGAGCCACCCGATGGAAGTGTCTCGTTCAACACGTCATCTGAAACTTTCAGATCGCTTGAAACTCGGTCTACCGCTTCGTCTGGCTTCGCTGATCCACCCAGGCCGCGTAGTGCGTCCAAAAGCGGCCCGAAGTACTTGACGAACTGTGCGCCTTCGTCCTTCTTCTGCTTCGCGGGCAAAGAATGTCTCCTTCGAGGCCTAACGCGCCTTCGGCGGCCGCTTCCAGCCTGCGATCGTGGCCTGGCGCGCGCGCGCCACGGTCAGCTGGCCGGCGGGCGCGTCCTTGCCGATGGTCGAGCCGCCGCCGATGGTGGCGCCGGCCCCCAGGGTCACGGGCGCGATCAGCACGCAGTTGCTGCCCACGTGCACGTCGGGGCCGATCACGGTGCGGTGCTTGTTCGCACCGTCGTAGTTGGCGGTGATGCTGCCGGCGCCGAAGTTGACGCGCTCGCCCACCGTGGCGTCGCCCAGGTAGGCCAGGTGGTTGGCCTTGGCACCGGCGGCCAGCGTGCTGTTCTTGACCTCGACGAAGTTGCCGATGTGCACCTGCGGCCCCAGCTCGGCGCCGGGCCGCAGCCGCGCGTAGGGCCCGACCAGCGCGCCGGGGCCGACGTGTGCGCCCTCGATGTGCGTGAACGGGTGGATCACGGCGCCGGCCTCGATGACGGCGTCGCGCAGCACGCAATGGGCGCCGATGCGCACGCCGTCGGCCAGCCGCACCTGGCCTTCGAACACGCAGCCGACGTCGATCTCGACATCGCTGCCGCAGACCAGCTGCCCGCGCAGGTCGAAGCGCGCCGGGTCGGCCAGGCGCACGCCGGCCTCCATCAGCGCCTCGGCCTGGCGGCGCTGCAGCCGGCGCTCGAGATCGGCCAGCTGGGCCGGGCTGTTCACGCCCAGCACCTCGGTCTCGCTGGGGGCCTGGGCGCTCACCACCGGCACGCCCTCGGCCACCGCCATCGCCACCACGTCGGTGAGATAGAACTCGCCCTGGGCGTTGTCGTTCTTCAGCGCCTGCACCCAGCGCCGCAGCAGTGCCGTGGGCGCGGCCAGGATGCCGGTGTAGACCTCGGCGATGGCGCGCTCGGCCGCTGTGGCGTCCTTGTGCTCGACGATGGCGCGCACGCTGCCGTCAGCGGCCCGCACGATGCGGCCGTAGCCGCTGGCGTCGGGCAGCGTGATGGTCAGCAGCGCCAGGCAGCGGCCGGCGCAGGCCTGCACCAGCGCCTGCGCGGTCTCGGGGCGGATCAGCGGCACGTCGCCGTTGAGCACCAGCGTCACCGGGTTGGCGTCGTCCAGCGCCGGCAGCGCCTGCTGCACCGCGTGGCCGGTACCCTGCTGCGGCATCTGGCGCACGAAGACGGCGCCGCTGGCGGCCGCCTCGGCTTCCACCGGCTCGGCGCCATGGCCGGTGACGACCACGGTGCGCGCTGCCCCCAGCGCTGCCGCGGCGCGCAGGACATGCTGCAATAGGCTCGTGCCCGCCAGCCGGTGCAGCACCTTGGGCAACGCCGATTTCATGCGGGTGCCTTTGCCCGCAGCCATGATCACGACGTTGAGTGCCATGCGGAAGTCTCGCTGCCAAAACCTGATTATCGGTTTGCTGGTGCTGCTGCTGGGCCCCTGGCTGGGCGGTTGCAGCGCGGTGCGCCTGGTCTACGACACCGGGCCGCAGCTGAGCTGGTGGTGGCTCGACGGCTATGCCGACTTCAGCAGTGCGCAAGAACCGCAGGTGAAGGCGGCGCTGGGCGAGTTCTTCGCCTGGCACCGCCAGACGCAGCTGCCGGCCTGGGCGGCGCTGCTCGCGCAGGCCGAGGCCGATGTGGTCCAGCCCACCACGCCGGCGCTGGCCTGCCGCTGGGCCGATCGGCTGCGCGACGCGCTGCAGCCCACGCTCGAGCATGCCCTGGACCAGGCTGCCGACCTGGCGCCGGGGCTGGGCGAGCCGCAGTTCCGCGCCATCGACCGGCGCTTTGCCAAGGTGATGACGCAGATGCGCGAGGACTACCTGCAGCGCGATCCGGCGGCGCGCCGCGCGGCCTCGGTGGAGCGCACGGTGGAGCGCGTCGAGCGCCTGTACGGCCGGCTGCAGGCGCCGCAGCGCCGGGTGATCGAGGCCGGCATCGCGGCCTCGCCCTTCGACCCCGAGGCCTGGGCCGCCGAGCGCCGCCGGCGCCAGATCGACACCCTGCAGACGCTGCGCCGGCTGGTGGCCGAGCCTGCCGACCACGCCGCGCGGCTGGCCGCGCTGCGCGGCCTGGTGGACAAGCTGGAACACTCGCCCGACCCCGCCTACCGCGCCTACCAGCAGCGGCTGGTGGCCTACAACTGCGCCTTCGCGGCGCGCATCCACAACGCCACCACGCCGTCACAGCGCGCCCATGCGCGCGCCACGCTGCAGGGCTGGCGCGAAGACTTCAGCGCGCTGGCTGAGAAGCCGCCGCCGGGGCCGCCGCCGGCGTAGGCGCGTGCGATGCCGGCGGGGCCGGCTGCCCGATCGGCACGGTCACGCGCCGCGGGTTCAGCCCCACGTGCGGAAAGTCCACCATCGCGGCGTCGAACAGCGCGGCCAGATCGGCCGCATCGGCGCGCGTGAACGAATCGGTGCTGGCATGCGTCTCGTACAGCGGCTTGCCGGTGGCGCGGTCGCGGATCAGCAGCGCCGCTTCCAGCGCGTAGCGGGGGGTGCCGTAGTAGTACGCCCCGCCCCAGAACGGGTCGCCCCAGTACGGCCCACCCCAGTACGGCCCGCCCCAGTAAGGCCCGCCCCAGCGCCCGCGAAAGCCGCCCTGCCACCAGACGGGGTCGACCCAGATCGGCGCCTCGGCGTTCTCGCGGCTGCCCAGCTGCACCAGCACATCGGGCGCCTGGCCGCCGGCGGCGGGCTGGAAGCCGGCCTGCGCCAGCGCGCCGCGGGCCGCGGCCTCCAGCCGTTCGGCCGCCGCCGGGCGGGCCTGCTGCGAAGGCAGGCGCTCGAAGGCATAGGTGCCCGGCTGGCGGCCTGCCGGCCACTGGCCGTAGCTGCTGACGTCGCTGTTGAGCGTGCCGATGCTGGCGCAGCCGCCCAGCAGCGTCGCGCACAGAACCAGGAGCCCGGTGCGTGTGTTCATGATTGATCCTCGGTTTCGGCCCGCGCAGCGTGCGCAGCCTGCGCCGGGGCAGGGCGCAACAACAGACCGCTCGCGACCGGCGCACAGGGCTCTTCGTCGAAGGCCCGGTCGCCCGTCGGGTCGGCCACCCCGCCGGGTTGGAGCGTGGTGAAGGGGTACAGGTTCCGGTCCATCAGGTGCGAAGGCACCACATGCCCCATCGCCCGCAGCATGCTGTCGCTGCGGCCGGGGTGCTGGCGCTCCCAGTCGCGCAGCATCGCCTTGACCTGCACCCGCTGCAGGTCGGTCTGGCTGCCGCACAGCGTGCACGGGATGATGGGGAAGCGGCGGTGCTCGGCCCAGCGCTCGAGGTCGGTCTCGGCCACGTAGGCCAGCGGACGGATGACGACGTGCCGGCCGTCGTCGCTGACCAGCTTGGGCGGCATGCCTTTCAGGCGGCCGCCGAAGAACATGTTCATCAGCAGCGTGACGACCATGTCGTCGCGGTGGTGGCCGAGCGCGATCTTGGTCGCGCCCAGCTCGCCCGCCACCCGGTACAGGATGCCGCGGCGCAGGCGCGAGCACAGGCTGCACAGGGTCTGCCCCTCGGGCACCAGGCGCTTGACCACGGCGTAGGTGTCCTGCTGCTCGATGTGATACGGCACGCCGCGCGAACGCAGGTAGTCGGGCAGCACGTGCTCGGGAAAGCCGGGCTGCTTCTGGTCGAGGTTGACCGCCACCAGCTCGAAAGCCACCGGCGCGCGCTGCTGCATCGACAGCAGGATGTCGAGCAGCGCGTAGCTGTCCTTGCCGCCCGACAGGCAGACCATCACCTTGTCGCCGGGCTCGATCATCGCGTAGTCGGCGATCGCCTGGCCCACCTGGCGGTGCAGCCGCTTGCTCAGCTTGTTGGCCTCGAAGGCGGCCTTGCGCAGGGCCGGGGTCTCGGGGGCGGCGCTCATGGCGTGGCCGGCCCGGACGGGGCCTTGATGCCGAAGACCTCGACCCCGACCGCGGCGCAATCGGGGTAGACGTCGGGCTTGGCGGTGGACACGCAGGCCGCGCGCACGCGCGGGTGCGCCAGCATCAGCGCCAGCACGTCGTCGGCCAGCGTCTCCTGCAGGTGCACGTGACCGCGCGCCACGCGCGCCATCACCGAGCGGCGGATGAAGTCGTAGTCGACCACCTCCTCGAGTCTGTCCGCGCGCGGTGTCGACAAGGTCAACGGCACGTAAAGATCCACGTTGATCAGCACCCGCTGCTCGCCCTTCTTCTCGAAGTCGTGCACGCCGATGTTGATCCACACCTCGTAGTCGCGCAGGAACAGGCGCCGGCAGTCCTGCAGCAGCGGGTGGTGGAGCGAGCTTTGCATCAGACGTCCTTCGGGGGTGGGCCGGCCTGGCGGGCCAGGAACATCACGTCGCGCGCCTGCGGCTGCAGGTGCTGGCCGCCGTCCACCAGCAGCGTGCTGCCCGTGATGGCGGGCGATTCGAGCAGGAAGCGCACCGCGCCGGCCACGTCCTGCGGGGTCGAGCCGCGCTGCAGCGGCGTCATGCGGTGCGCGGCGTCGAACTCGGCATCGCTCATCGCGCCCGACAGCAGCGTCACGCCCGGGGCGACGGCGCACACGCGCACGGCCGGGGCGAGCGCCTGCGCCAGCATCGCGGTGGCGGCCTGCAGCGCGGCCTTGGACAGCGTGTACGACAGGTAGTCGGGGTTCGGGTTGAACAGCTTCTGGTCGAGCAGGTTGACGACGCAGCCGCGGGCCGCGCCGGCATCGGCATCGGCAGGGCGGGCGGCCAGGCCGGCGTGCAGCGCCCGCGCCAGGATGATGGCCGGCGCGGTGTTGGCGCGCCAATGCGCTTCCATCGCCGCGGTGCGGAAGCCGGCCACGTCGTCCCAGCCGAAGAGCGAGGCGTTGTTGACCACCGCGTCCACGCGTCCGAAAGCGGCCTGCACCGCGGGCAGCAGCGCCTCGCACTGGGCCTCGTCGGCCAGGTCGGCGGCGAAGGCCTGCGCCGTGCCGCCGGCCTGGGCGATCAGCGCCACCGTCTGTGCCGCCTCGGCCGCCGAGCCGCGGTAGTGCACGGCCACGCGCCAGCCGTGTCGCGCCAGCTCGAGCGCGATCGCGCGCCCGATGCGCCGGGCGGCGCCGGTGACCAGCACCACGGGGACCACGGGGCGGTTCACGTCGGGGGGCATGCGCGCAGGGGCTTTCTACAATCGATCGGATGCAACCATCCGGGCCCGCGAGTTTATCGGCGCACCCGCACGCCCCGCTGCACGCGCGGCTGTTCCAGGCCATCGCCGAGGCCGGCGGCTGGCTGCCCTTCGAACGCTTCATGGCGATCGCGCTCTACGCGCCGGGCCTGGGCTACTACGCCCGTGGCAGCCGGCAGTTCGGCCTGTTCCCGGCGTCGGGCAGCGACTTCGTCACCGCGCCCGAGCTCTCGCCGCTGTTCGGCCGCGCGCTGGCGCGCCAGGTGGCGCAGGCGCTGGACGCGGCGCAGGCCGACACCGTGTTCGAGTTCGGCGCCGGCTCGGGCGCGCTGGCGGCGCAGCTGCTGCAGGCGCTGGGCGACCGCGTGCGGCACTACGCCATCGTCGACGTCTCGGGCAGCCTGCGCGCGCGCCAGGCCGAGCGCCTGGCGCCCTTCGGCAGCCGCGTGCGCTGGCTCGACGCCTGGCCCGAGCAGCTGCACGGCGTGGTCGTCGGCAACGAGGTGCTGGACGCGATGCCCGTGACGCTGCTGCACTGGGACGGCGCGCGCTGGCACGAGCGCGGCGTGGTCGCGACCGCCGCCGGCGGCTTCGGCTGGGACGACCGCCCCACCGCGCTGCGCCCTCCCACCGATGCCGCCCTCGACGCCGCCCGGCCACCCGGCACCGTGACCGAGATCCACCGCCAGGCCCAGGCCTACGTGCGCAGCCTGGCGCCGCGGCTGCGGCGCGGCGCCGCCTTCTTCATCGACTATGGATTCCCCGAGGCCGAGTACTACCACCCCCAGCGCAGCGGCGGCACGCTGATGTGCCACCGCGCGCACCGCGCCGACGCCGACCCGCTGGCCGACGTCGGGGCCAAGGACATCACGGCCCATGTCGACTTCAGCGCCCTGGCGCTGGCGGCGCAGGACGCCGGGCTCGAGGTGCTGGGCTACACCACGCAGGCGCGCTTCCTGATCAACTGCGGCCTGCTCGGCCTGCTGGCCGGCGCCGGCCCGCGCGAGACCGCGGCGGCGCAGAAGCTGCTGAACGAGCACGAGATGGGCGAGCTGTTCAAGGTGCTCGGCCTGGCGCGCGGGCTGCCCGGGTTCGAGCCCCTGGGCTTCACGGCGGGCGACCGCAGCCACACCCTGTAGCCGGGCCGACCCGCATGCGCTGGCTCATCGTCTTCCTGCTCGCCTGCCTGCTGTTCAACGGCCTGCAGGGCTGGCTGCACAGGATCGGCCTGGGCCGGCTGCCGGGCGACTTTCGGTTCCGCCTGGGCGGCCGCGACTGGTACGTGCCGCTGGCCAGCTCGCTGCTGCTGAGCCTGCTGATGATGCTGATCGGCGAGCTGCTGTAGGCGGCCGATGCGGCCGGGCCTGCTGCTGCTGTGGGTGCTGGCCTACCTGGGCCTGCTGCTGGCGGTGGCGGCCTGGACGTCGCGCCGCGCGGACGACGCGGCCTTCTACGTCGGCAGCCGCAGCAGCCCCTGGTCGCTGGTGGCGTTCGGGATGATCGGCACCTCGCTGTCGGGCGTCACTTTCGTCAGCGTGCCAGGCGCCGTGGGCCTGACGCAGTTCAGCTACCTCCAGGTGGTCATCGGCCAGGTGCTGGGGTATGCCGTGGTCGCGCTGGTGCTGCTGCCGCAGTTCCACCGGCGCGGCCTGGTGTCCATCTACGGCTACCTGGGCCAGCGCCTGGGGCCGGCGGCGCAGCGCACCGGGGCGGCGATCTTCGTCGTCTCGCGCACGCTGGGCGCGACGGCGCGGCTGTACCTGGTGGTGCGGGTGCTGCAGGACATGATCCTGGACGCCTACGGGGTGCCGTTCTGGCTCAGCGCCGCGCTGGTGCTGCTGATGATCCTGCTGTACACGCTGCAGGGCGGCGTGCGCACCATCGTCTACACCGACACGCTGCAGACCGGCGCCATGCTGATCGGCCTGGCGGTCTGCACGGCCCTGCTCCTGCAGCACCTGGGCCTGTCGCTGCCGCAGGGCCTGGCGGCGTTGCACGCCGCCGGGCTGTCGCGCATCTGGCGCACCGACCCGATGGCGGCCGACTACTTCGGCAAGCAGCTGGTGGCCGGCCTGTTCATCGCCATCGCGATGACCGGTCTCGACCAGGAGATGATGCAGAAGAGCCTGTCGGTGCGGCGCCTGGCCGGCGCGCAGGCCAACCTGCTGGTGCTGGGCCTGGTGATGGTCGGCGTGGTGGCGCTGTTCCTGGTGCTGGGCGGGCTGCTCGTGCTGGCCGCGCCCGCGGCCGGCGTGCACGCGACCGGCGACCGGTTGTTCCCGGCCGTGGTGCTGCGCCTGCTGCCGGCCTGGGTGCAGGTGCTGTTCGTGATCGCCCTCGTCTCGGCGCTGCTGCCCAGCGCCGACGGCGCGCTCACGGCGCTGACCGCGAGCACCTGCATCGACTTGCTGCACCTGCCGGCCCGCCGCCACCTCACCGAGGCCGCGCGCACGCGCATCCGCCACCGCGTGCATGCCGGCTATGCGCTGCTCTTCATGGCGCTGCTGCTCGGGTTCCGGGCGCTGGACGACCCGAGCATGATCGGGCTCATCCTGAAGCTGGCCGCCTACACCTACGGGCCGCTGCTGGGGCTGTTCGCGTTCGCGCTCGTCAGCCGGCGCCGGCCGCGCCCGGCCTGGGTGCCGGTGGTGGTGATCGCGGCGCCCCTGCTGTGCTGGGTGCTCGATGCACAGCAGGCGCGGCTGCTCGGCCCCTGGCGCGTCGGCCTGGAGCTGCTGGTGCTGAACGGCGCGCTGACCGCGGCCGGGTTGCGGCTGGTCTCGCGCCCCCCGGCCGGCTGATCCGTCCTGCTCGCCCTCCTCGTGCCGGCCGACGGGTGCACGCTGCCAGCGCCCGCCTTGACCGCGACTCAGCGCGCGTCGCCGTCCCCGCCGGACCCGCTGTCGTCGCCGACCTCGCCTTCGAGGCCGCCTTCGCCCCCCAGCGCCCGCGCCAGCGCCTGCACGCGCGCCTGCCGCACCGCCTGGCCGATGTCGGGCCCGCGCAGCCCGCGCTGCGCCGCGGCGCCGGCCACGGCGGCGCTGTCGATGGCCAGTGCGGCCTGCAGCAGCGGCGGCAGCCGCGCAGCCGGCGCGTAGGGCCGCGCTTCGAGCCCGGTGCGGCCGCGCGCATCGCATTCGCAGGCCAGCAGCAGGCCGGGCAGGCGCTCGGGGCGTCGCAGCGCGTCGCAGCGCTCGAACAGGCGCAGCAGCGCCGCCGCCCCGAGCGCGCCGCTGGCGTGCACATGGCCGTGCTCGCGCGCCACCACGTCGGCCAGCTCGCGGCAGTCGCCCGGCACGCGCAGGCGTTCGGCCACGGCCTGCGCCAGCTTCGCGCTGCGCTGCTCGTGGCCGGGGTGGCGCGGCCACTGCTCGCGCGGCGTCGTGCCCTTGCCCAGGTCGTGGCACAGCGCGGCCCAGCGCACGGGCAGGCCGGCCTGCAGCCGCGCGCTCATGTCCAGCACCTGCATCAGGTGCACGCCGGTGTCGATCTCGGGGTGGTGCGCCGGCGGCTGCGGCACGCCCCACAGGGCCTGCACTTCGGGCAGCAGGCGCGCCAGCGCGCCGCAGTCGCGCAGCACCTCGAACATGCGGCTCGGCCGCTCGGCCATCAGCCCGCGCGCCAGCTCCTGCCACACGCGCTCGGGCACCAGCGCGTCCACCTCGCCGTCGGCCACCATGCGCCGCAGCAGCGCCAGGGTCTCGGGCGCGAGCGTGAAGTCGGGCAGCCGCGCCGCCAGCCGTGCCACGCGCAGCAGCCGCACCGGGTCTTCGACGAAGGCGGGCGACACGTGGCGCAGCACGCGCGCCTGCAGGTCGCGCCGGCCGCCGCAGGGGTCGATCAGGGTGCCGTCCTCGGCCTGCGCGATGGCGTTGATGGTGAGATCGCGCCGCGCCAGGTCCTGCTCCAGCGTCACCTCGGGCGCGGCGTGGAAGGCGAAGCCGTGGTAGCCGGGGCCGGTCTTGCGCTCGGTGCGCGCCAGCGCCACCTCCTCGCCGCTGCCGGGCGCGATGAAGACCGGAAAGTCCTTGCCCACCGGCCGGTAGCCCAGCGCCACCATCGCCTCGGGCGTGGCGCCCACGGCGACCCAGTCGCGGTCGCTGGCCGGCCGTCCCAGCAGCGCGTCGCGCACCGCGCCGCCGACCACGTACAGGCGCATGGCGGGCGCGTGCCGGCTAGCGGTGCCGGCGGTAGGGCTCGTCGGCGGGCACGAAGTCGTGCTCGGCCAGCGCGCCGGCGGTCCAGGCCCGGGCCGCCGGCGTCTCGAGCACCGCGGCCACGTAGTCGTTGGTGGTGCCGGCCATCGGCAGCGCATAGGTGCGCAGCCGCGTGCACACCGGGGCGTACATCGCGTCCACCGCACCGAAGGCGCCGAAGAGGAACGGCCCGCCGCTGGCCACCAGGGCCTCGGCCCACATCAGCTCGATGCGCGCCAGCTCGCCGCGCAGCGCCGGCTGCTCGGCCAGGGCGCGTGCGCCGGCCTCGGGCAGGTGGGCCTCGATGTTCATCGGGCAGTGCTGGCGCAGGGCGCCGAAGCCGGCGTGCATCTCGGCGGCCAGGCTGCGCGCACGGGCGCGGTCCTGGATGTCCTCGGGCCAGACGCCCCGGCCCGGAAACTTGTCGTGCAGGTACTCGCAGATGGCCAGCGAATCCCAGACTGCGAAGCTGTCGTCCAGCAGCACCGGCACCCGGCCCGCCGGGCTGTAGCGCCCCACTGCGCGCCTGAAGGCCGAGTGCTCGCCCATGTCGTCGAAGCGCAGCGCCACCTCCTCGAAGTGCAGCCCCAGCTGGCGCATCAGCACCCAGGGCCGCATCGACCAGGACGAGTAGTTCTTGTTGCCGATGATCAGTTGCATGGCGGTGCCCGGTTGAAGGTGCTCATTCGCGGCCGGCCTGGGCGCGCCAGCGGCCCAGGCGCGCGCGTGCGTACCGGGGGCCCAGGTAGCCCGGCGCCACGGCTTCCAGCGCGGTGGGCGTGATGCCCAGCGCCGCCAGCCCCGGCAGGGTGCCGGTGGCGACGTTGGGCACGCGCATCGAATCGAGGTTGTCGCGCGACATCAGCGGCTCGCCCGGTGCCAGCTCCATCAGCAGCGCCTGCACCCGGCCCAGCGCCAGCGGCAGGCGCAGTTGCGGCCGCTCGTGGCCCGACCAGCGGCCGGCCAGGTACACCAGCTCGGACAGCGTGTACACGGTGGGGCCGGCGCACTCGTAGATGCCGCCCAGGGTGTCGTCGCGTTCGAGCGCGGCCACGATGGCCCGCGCCACGTCGTCCACCCACACCGGCTGGAAGCGCGCGTCGCCGCCGGCCAGCGGCAGCACCGGCGCCAGCGCCTGCAGCCGCGCGAAGAGGTTGAGGAAACGGTCTTCGGCGCCGAAGATGACCGAGGGCCGCAGCAGCGTGGGGGCCAGCGTGCCGGCCTGCATCGCGGCCATCAGCACCGCCTCGCCCTCGGTCTTGCTGCGCAGGTAGTTCGAGGGCGCGCCCGGCCCCGCGCCCAGCGCGCTGACGTGCACCAGCCGCGGCACGCCGGCGGCCGCGCAGGCCCGGGCCAGGCGGCGTGGCAGCGCCACGTGCACGCGCTCGAATTCGGCCGCGCTGCCGTGCAGGATGGCCACCAGGTTGACGACGGCGTCGCAGCCGGCCACCAGCCGCGCCAGCTGCGCGTCGTCGTGCACGTCGGCCGGCACCGGCTGCACGGTGGGCAGCGGGCGCACCGCGTCGGCGTGTCGCGCCCGACGCGTGGGCACCACGAGGCTGCCGCTGGGGTCGCGCTCGAACAGCTGCTCGCACAGGGCGCGGCCGACGAAGCCGGTGCCGCCCAGGATGAGGATGCGCTTCAGGCGCGAGGACGAGGGGATCACGGACGAGGGCAAAGGCATGGGCAGGCTGGGGGGAGGGCAGGGGTCACGGCAGGTCGGCGTCGTCGTTCTGGCCCGGCGGCGGGGGCCCGATCGGCGGGCCCAGCAGGCGCTTCAGCGTGGGCGCGGGCTGGCCCAGGCGCAGCGCGTAGACCACGCCGTTGGCCAGCACCTGCTTGACGTAGCCGCGGGTCTCGTTGAAGGGGATGGTCTCGGCCCAGGCCGCGGGTTCGATCGCGGTGCTGCCGTCGCGCCAGCGGCGCGCGCGGCGCGGGCCGGCGTTGTAGGCCGCGGCGGCCAGCGGCAGCGAGCCGTCGAAATCGTCCAGCACGCGCTTGAAGTAGGCCATGCCCAGCTGCAGGTTGATGTCGCGGTCGGCCAGCATCGCCGGCTCGAAGGGCAGGCCGATCTTCTTGGCCGTCCAGCGCGCGGTGCCGGGCATGATCTGCATCAGCCCGCCGGCGCCCACCGAGGAGCGCGCGCCCAGCACGAAGCGCGACTCCTGCCGGATCAGCCCGTACAGCACCGCCGGCTCGAGCCCGGTGCGGGCCGCCTGCGCCAGCACCGGCGCCAGGAAGGGCAGCGGGTAGCGCTGTCCGATGTCGACCTGGAAGCGGGTGCGTTCGCTGGCCTGGATGCAGCGGTCCCAGGCGTCGCGCTCGCAGGCCCATTGGGCGGCCGCCAGCAGCTCGCGCTCGGTCAGGGTGCGGGTGGTGTAGTTCCACTCGCGCACGCCTTCGCTGCGCAGGCCCAGGTCGATGAGCTCCAGCCCGCGCACCAGCCCGCCCTGGCGACGCACCGCGGCACGCTCTTCGCGCGTGGGGGCCGCCGGCGGATCGGGCAGCTGCGGGCTGCCGCCCAGGTCTTCGTTGGCCAGCAGGCCGTAGAAGCTCAGCCGGGCACCGATGGAGGCCAGCGCCACGCGCGCCCCGGTCCGCGCCCGCTCGCGGGCCGGGCCCGCCGGGTCGGCCGCGGCCAGGGCCTGCAGGGCGCGCGCCTTCCAGTACACCCAGGCCTCGTCCTGCTGGGCGGCCGGGCTCATGGCGTCGATCGCGCGCAGCGCCAGCGGCCAGCGCAGGCGGTCGCCGGCGGGCTCGCGCAGCGCGGCGCGCACCTGCCAGGCCAGCAGCTCGTCGCCCCAGGGCGGCGGCACGCCGCGCCGGTGGGCGGCCGTCCACAGCTGCCAGGCGCGCCGGTCCTGCTCGGCCGCCTGCGGCAGGTGCTGCACGGCCGATGCGCGGCCGATCTGCGCCCACGCGGTGGCCGTCAGCGCCAGCGGCAGGCGCTCGTGCCAGGTGCGTGCCAGCGCGGCCGCGGCCGCGTCGGGGTCGGTGGCGGCCAGGCGCATCAGCGCCAGCAGCGCCAGCTCGTGCCCCGTGCGGCCGGCCAGGCGCGGCCGCAGGCGCAGAAAGCGCTGCGGCTCGGCCCACAGGTCGGCCACCGCGCGCGCCGTGGACTTGTCGAGCAGCGCCGCCGCGGCCTGGGCGGCCGGCGCGCGGTCGTGCTCGGTGGCCAGGCGGATCTGGTGCCACACGTCGTCGGCGCTGAACACATGCGCCGCCACCAGGGTGCTGCCCAGCAGCGCGCAGCCGTCGTCGGGGTCGCGCGTGGCGGCCCAGGCCGCCAGCGCGGGCTCGCGCACGTCGTGGCCGTCGAGGTGGCGCGTCAGCAGCCAGTAGCAGGCCGCCTGCGGGTCGTCCTTGAGCACGAAGCGCGGGTACTCGACCCTGAAATCGGCCCAGTCGCGGCGCCGACCCAGCTCGAGCAGCCAGTCGTTGCGCAGCCGGTCCTCGACATAGGTTCCGGGCCAGCGCGCGTAGAAGGCGTCGAGCTCGCCCTGCCGCGCCTCGGCCAGGCGGTTGGACAGCTCCCAGTAATCGACCCACATCGCCAGCGGGTGGTGCAGCGCGTTGGCCGCCTGCAGCGCCTCGGCCAGCGCCGCGCGGTCGTGCCGGCGCAGCGCTTCGCGCGCCTGCAGGATGAGGCTGTCGCCGGGCAGCGGACCGATGAAGGGCTCGGCGGCCGGGGCGGTGTCGGGCGCGGAGGCGGCGGCGGAGGCCGGTGCGGGTGCGGGTTCGGATGCGGATGCGGATGCGGATGCCGGGGCTTCGGTCGCCGGGCCGGGCGCCAGGTCGGCGCGGGCTGCGGCGGTGTGGGCGGCCAGGGCCAGCGTGCAGACCGCCAGCCATCCCGCCCGCGGCCGGCGCGGTGGCCGGGCACGAAAACAGGCAGGGTCGACGGGCCACGGCATGGGCTGAATTTAGCGCAGGCCGCCTGCGGGCATCGCCCTGCTTTCGGCGCCGGCCGCGCGGCATGGACAATCGGCCGTCATGAACCTGAGCCTGCCGCCGCTGGAGCCGACGCACGACAAGCAGCTGCTGCGGCGCCAGCTGCAGGCCGAACGCCAGACCCTGATCGACCGCCACCAGCGCGCCATGCACCTGCAGGAGGTGCTGCGCGTGTGGCTGATGGCGCGCGACGACCAGGCCATCGGCGCCTACTGGCCGATCAAGGGCGAGTTCGATGCGCTGCCGGCGCTGTTCCGCTGGGCCGAGGCCGACGAGGCGCGTTGCATCGGCCTGCCGGTGATCGACAAGGCGAGCCAGCGGCTCAGCTTCCAGATGTGGTTCCCGGGTTGCGAGATGGAAGAAGACGCGTTCGGCATCCCCAAGCCCAAGAATACCCCGGCCTTCCATCCCACGCTGCTGCTGGTGCCCTGCGTGGGCTTCGGCCCCCGCGGCGTGCGCCTGGGCTATGGCGGCGGCTTCTACGATCGCACGCTGGCGACGCTCTCGCCGCGGCCGTTCACGGCGGGCCTGGCCTACGCCAACGGCTTCGTGCCGGGCCTGCAGGCCGAGCCGCACGACGTGCCGCTGGATGCGATCCTGACCGAAGAGGGCGTGGCCTGGCAGCGGCCGGCGGCCTGAGTGGCCGGCACCGGCGCGCTCCTTCCAGGCCCTCAGCCCTTGCGCAGCAGCAGGTCGTAGCGCGTGCGCGCGACGCCCCCGAAGTCGCCGTCGGGCCGGGCCGTCTGCATCATCACCTGCCAGCCCTTGCCGACCAGCTCCGGCAGGTTCGACCGCAGCCCGTCGCAGTCCAGCGGGATGCGGGTGATGGGCGCGCTCAGGCCCTGGGCGAGCACATAGCCTGCGCACGCCAGGGTCGTGCCCGGCGGGCTGTGCTCCAGGAACGCGGTGCGCTGCCGCAGCGCCTCTGCCGCTTGCGCGGCGGCGGCCTGCCGGGCCTGCGCGTCGGCCCGCGCCCGGGTCGCCGCCATCGCCGGCGCTGTCGCCAGCAGCGCCGGGTCCAGCCAGTACTGGGCCAGGGTGTGCATCCAGTAGGTCTTGGCGAAGGCGTAGGGCTGGCCGCCGATCGTGCAGCCGACCGCGTCGGGCGGTGCATCGCCGAGTTGCCGGCCGGCCAGCACCGCGCGGGCGGCCTGCGCCGTGGCCGCGTCCGCCACGCCGCCCCGGACCCGGCACCACTGCATGAAGTCGGCCTGGCCGGTCACCGCGTCGTCGGGCTGGTAGGTATCCGTCGCGAGCAAGGGCACGCCGTTCATCTCGGACCAGCCACCGATGTTCCAGTGGGCGGCCTTTGCGCGCTGCTCGGAAATGGCCCTCAGGCCGGTGAAGGCCGTGGCGGGCGTGACGGCCTCGAACCGGGCTGCGGCGGCGCCGCCCCCCGTCGGCTGGCCGGCACATCCCGCCAGGGTCAGCGCCAGGGTCAGCGCCAGGGTCAGCGCCAGGGCCAGCGCCAGGGTGACGCCTGCAGTTCTCGGTGAGCGGGATTTCATGCGGGCATCGGCTGGGGGAGGGATGGGGTGGGCGCGCCCAGGGGCGGGGCTCCTGCATGGGTATATCGACACCCGGGCCGCCGGCTTGAGATCGTTCGTGCCGGCAACGCGCCATGACGACCCGATCCTCGCGCCGCTGCGCGCCTGCACCGGCGCGGCCGGGTCGAGGCCGGCGGCTACGCCAGGCCGAGGCGGCGCCCGATCTCCAGCGTCAGCACCGACTGGTTCAGGGCGTAGAAGTGCAGGCCCGGCACGCCGCCTTCGATGAGGCGCTGGCACAGCCGCGTCACCACCTCCAGGCCGAAGGCCCGGATGGACGCAGCGTCGTCCATGTAGCCCTCCATCTTCAGCGCCACCCAGCGCGGGATGTCGATGCCGTCGCGGGCCGCGATCTGCGCGATGCGGGCGTAGTTGTGGAAGGGCATGATGCCCGGCACGATGGGCACGGTGACGCCGAGCCGGCGCACCTCGTCGACGAAGTGGAAGTAGGCGTCGGGGTTGAAGAAGAACTGCGTGATCGCCGAATCGGCGCCGGCCCGCACCTTGGCCGCGAAGTGCTCCAGGTCGCGCCGCACGTAGCGCTGCTGCGGGTGGTACTCGGGGTAGGCCGCCACCTCGATGTGCCAGTCGGGCCCCTGGGTCCGGCGGATGAACCCGATCAGCTCGCTGGCATAGCGGAACTCGCCCGCCGTGGCCATGCCGCTGGGCAGGTCGCCTCGCAGCGCCACCAGGCGCCGGATGCCCTGCGCGCGGTAGGTGGCCAGGATCTCCGCGATGCCCTCGGCGGTGCTGCCCACGCACGACAGGTGGGGCGCCGCCGCGTGGCCCATCGCCGCGATGGCCTGCACCGTGGCCAGCGTCTTGTCGCGCGTGCTGCCGCCGGCGCCGTAGGTGACGCTGAAGAATTCGGGCTCGAGCGCTGCCAGCTCCTGCACCACGGTCTTCAGCTTCTCGCTGCCGACCGGGGTGTTGGGCGGGAAGAACTCGATGCTGACCGGCAACTTTTTCATGCGTCGCCCTTCAAGGCGTCGGTGACATCACGCCGCGCGTAGCGCCGGCGCTCTCAAGCGGCCGCCGCGGAACCGGCTCTGCCGGGCCGCTGGCGGCGCCCCCTGGGGGGAGGCGGCCGCAGGCCGCTCCGGGGGGGGGTCAATACCGGTAGGTGTCGGGCTTGTACGGGCCCTGCTTGGGCACGCCGATGTAGGCCGCCTGCTCGTCGCTCAGCTCGGTGAGCATGGCGCCCACCTTCTTCAGGTGCAGCCGCGCCACCTTCTCGTCCAGGTGCTTGGGCAGCACGTAGACCTTGCCGGCCTCGTAGTAGTCGCTGTGCGTGAACAGCTCGATCTGGGCGATGGTCTGGTTGGCGAAGCTCGAGCTCATCACGAAGCTCGGGTGGCCGGTGCCGCAGCCCAGGTTCACGAGCCGGCCCTTGGCCAGCAGGATGATGCGCTTGCCGTCCGGGAAGATCACGTGGTCCACCTGCGGCTTGATCTCCTCCCAGGTGCAGTCGGCCAGCGCGGCGACGTCGATCTCGTTGTCGAAGTGGCCGATGTTGCAGACGATGGCCTGGTCCTTCATCGCCGCCATGTGGGCGCGCGTGATGACGCTGCGGTTGCCGGTGGCGCTGACGAAGATGTCGGCCTTGTCGGCGGCGTATTCCATCGTCACGACCTTGTAGCCTTCCATCGCCGCCTGCAGCGCGTTGATGGGGTCGATCTCGGTCACCCAGACCTGGGCCGACAGCGCGCGCAGCGCCTGCGCCGAGCCCTTGCCCACGTCGCCGTAGCCGGCGACCACCGCCACCTTGCCCGCGATCATCACGTCGGTGGCGCGCTTGATG
>JAGWLO010000133.1 GCA_028872015.1 Burkholderiales bacterium
GGCCTGCGCAGCTCGATCTTCAGCGACGTGATCCAGGCCGTGGTGTTCGTGCTCTTCCTCGGTCTGGTGCTGGCCTGGGTGCTGCCGGCGCAGGCGCCGCGCGCGCTGCTGTCGCAAGGCCACTTCGCGCTCGATGCGGGTGGCGACCTTGTGCTCGTGGCCTTGCTGCAGTCGCTGTCGTACCCGTTCCACGACCCGGTGCTGACCGACCGCGGCTTCATCACGCCCGAGAAGACCATGCGGCGCGCCTTCATCGTCGCCGGTGTGCTGGGCTTCGTCGCGATCTTCGCGTTCAGCCTCGTCGGCGTGCAGGCGCGGCTGCAGGGCCTGGCGCCCAGCGGCAACGTGCCGGCCGAGGTGGCGCGCGGACTAGGCTTCGCCGGCTACTTCGCGATGATCGTGGTGATGGTGAGCTCGGCCGGCTCGACGCTGGATTCGACCTTCACCTCGCTGTCCAAGCTGGTGGCGCGCGAACTGCCGCTGCTGGCCGGTCGCTTGCCGTCGCCCAAGGCCATGGCGGTGGGCGCGTTGACGATGGTCGCCTTCGCCCTGCTGGGCAACATTCCCATGCTCGCCGGCACCAGCATCCTGAAGGCGACGACGATCAGCGGCACCATGGTCATGGGCCTGGCGCCGATCTTCCTGTTCTCGGGCCGGGTCCGCTACTCACCGCTGTCCTTCCACCTGGCGTTCTGGACCGGCATCGGGCTCGGGCTGGCCGACGCCCTGGGCCTGGTGCCGCACGGCTGGGCCGTCGGCAGCGGCGCCTTCGGTACGCTGCTGGGGGTCAACCTCTATGGGCTGCTGCTATGCACGGCGGGCTTCTTCCTGCCGCTGATGCTGCCGGGCCCGGCTGCCCGCGGCGCGGAGGGTGCAGCGTGAGCGCAGCCGGTCGCGCCTGCCCCTTACGCTACCGCTACGGCCCGGCGGCCATCGCCGCGGCGACGCCACGCGAGGTGCCCGCGCTCTACGTCGTCGGCGGGCTGTACGGCAACCGGCCGGCGCTGGACGCGATCGAAGCGATGGCGCGCGCCGAGGCCGCAGCGCCGACGCTGTGCTTCAACGGCGACTTCCACTGGTTCGACATCGACGACGCGGCCTTCGCCGAGATCGATGCGCGCGTGCTCGCGCACGACGCCCTGCAGGGCAACGTCGAGGCCGAGCTGGTCATGCCGACCGACGAGGCCGGCTGCGGCTGTGCCTACCCCGAGCATGTTGACGCCGCCACCGTCGATCGATCGAACCGGATCCATGCCAGGCTCAAGGCCACCGCCGCACGCCATCCGGTGCTGAGCGCCCGGCTGGCGGCGCTGCCGATGATGGCGCGCTACCACGTCGCCGATTGCCACGTCGGCGTCGTCCACGGCGACGCCGAGTCGCTCGCCGGCTGGCGCTTCGATGTCCAGGCCCTGGACGATCCGGCGTCACAGCCCTGGCTGCAGTCGGTCTTCGCCACCGCCGCGGTGGACCTCTTCGCAAGTACCCATACCTGCCTGCCGGCGCTGCGCGGTTTCGATCTCGGGGCCGGACGTGAAGGTTGGGTCGCGAACAACGGGGCCGCGGGCATGCCGAACTTCGCGGGTGAACTCGCCGGCCTGTGCACCCGTATCGCGACCCAGCCCTCGCCGCATCCCGTGCTGAAGGAAGTACGGGTCGCCGGGGCCTTCGTGGCCTTGCTGCCAGTGCCGTATCCGCCTCGTCGCTGGCAGGACGAATTCCTGCGGCAATGGCCACCGGGCTCGCCGGCGTGGCAGTCGTACTTCGAGCGCATCACCCAAGGCCCGGCGTTCTCGCGCGCGCAGGCGCTGCAACCCCGGGCGGCGATGCGAGCGAACGCCACCGTTAGCGGGCCTCGACCTCGATCGTGAATCGGTAGGCGTTGCCGCTGATCAGCTCCACGGTCGGGCGGTACAGGCCTGGCTTGTCGCCGGCCTTGAACTGGATCGTCAGCAAGCCCGGGTTGACCTTGCCGCCGCCCATCGCGGCCGGGTAGGCCGGATCGCGAAGCACCTCGCCCGACAGGATGGGTGTGCCGTCGGGCCGCACCGGGCTCGTCGCCGCCTGGCCGGTAGCGCCCTGCGGCGCGGCGCCAATGATGCCGCCCACCACCTTGTCCGTGGCCGGATCGAGCCGGTGGTCACCGTTGGTGTCTTGCACCAGCAGCCCGCCCGTGTAGCGCGGGTAGTGGCCGAGATCGCGCGGCGCGATGCCGACACCGTTCATCGGCACGCCGTGCGGGCCCCAGAGCAGCAGCCCCAGTGCGTACGGTGCCACCTGCCCGGGTGCGACCTGCTGGAAGGTCGAATTCAGCGGCGGCGCGAGCTGGAAGTTGCTCGGTGCCAGGCGCGTCTGCGGCTCGTGCTCCAGCACCTCGACCTGTCCGTGCCAGGTCGCCAGCAAGCTGCCGTTGGCTGCAACGTGCGTCAGCGTCACCGGATAGTGGCCGGGCGCCGGGTTGATGAAGGTGCGGCCTCGCAGGTGGATCACCTTGATGCCCGGCGCGTTGGCGCCTTCGGGGGCGATGTCGCGCGTGGCCGTCACCACCATCGAGTGCGTCGCGTCGTCGTAGCCGACCCGGTACTGGCCTTCGAGGCGCACGTCGCGCTGCGGCCAGCCCTTGGTGAGCACGAGGTTGAGGTCGGTGTCGGCGCTGATCGCCACCGCCGGGTTGCGCCTGAAGGCCTCGGGCAGGGCGATGCGCAGTGTGTCGCCAGCCCTCATTCCGAAACCGGCCACCTCGGGGCTCGGGTCCGGCACCATCACGAAGATCATGTTGGTCGGCTGCCCGGCGACATGACCGTGGAAGGTGACCGGCGACGGCGCAATCATCAGCGGCTGGGCCGCGGGCGCGACGGCGGTGGCGCAGCCTGCCACGAGCGTGGCGATCGCAGCAGCGACCAGCGTGTTCCTGAACATGGGGGATCCTGTCTGTGAGTGAAGTGGGAGGTGAGGGTCGCTAGGGTCGCCAGAGCCAAACCTGCCGGCATGCCCAGGCGGATTCGATGGCAGTCGGTCGGAGCTGCGGCGGGTTCAGATCCCGACGACGAGGTTGACCCAGGCGTCGGGCATGTGCTGCAGCAGCTGGGCTTCAAACCACTTGTCGCCGCCGGTCAGGATCGCCACGCCCATCAGGCCGAGCAGCAGCGCAAAGACATGGCGCACACGCTCGATGCGCGCCAGCACCCAGTCGCGGCTGCGCGCGAAGCCCTGGCGCGACGCATAGGCGACGGCAACGAGCGGCACCGCGGCCCCGAGCCCGAAGATTCCCAGTACCAAGCCGCCGCGCGCCACGCCGCCCTGGCTGGCCACGAGCGTCAGCGCCGAGCCCAGCAGCGGCCCCGAGCACGGGCTCCAGACCAACCCCAGCACGCCGCCGAGAAGCAGCGCACCGACGAGCGAGCCGCCGTCGAGCCGGGCCGACGCGGCATGGGCCTGGGTCGCGATCGGCAGCATCCACTGCGTGAAGCGCGCGCCCAGCGCCGGCAGCAGCATCACCAGCGCGAAGGCGATCAGCATCGCCGCGCCGGCGGTGCGTACCGTGTCGGCATCGATGCCCAGGGCCGGGCCGAGCGCGCCCAGCACCATGCCGATGGCGGCGAACGAGGCGATCATCCCCGCGCCCATGGCCACTGGCGCCAGGCGGTTCTTCTGCAGCGCGCCGCCCAGCACCAGGGGCAGCAGCGGAAAGACGCAGGGCGACAGCGTCGTCAGGCTTCCGGCGGCCAGGCTCAGGCCCAGCTGCGGCAATGAAAGGGCCACAGGCATGGCGTGCGCGCCTAGAGCGCCGACTTCAGCGCCTGGCGGATGCCTTCGGCGCTGGTGTCGCCTACCAGGCGCGCCGCTTCCTGCTGCCCCTTGAACACGATGATCGTGGCCTGCGTGTTGACACGGAAGCGCCGTTCGAGCGCCTTCTCGGCGTCGTAGTCCACTGTCAGCAGCGTCAGATCCAGGCCCTTCTCGGCCTTGAGGGTCTGCAGCACCTTGTCCTGCGCGCGGCAGGTCGGGCACCAGTCGGCATGGAAGTGCAGCGC
>JAGWLO010000062.1 GCA_028872015.1 Burkholderiales bacterium
CGCCATGTACGAAGCCTTCTACGGCCTGAAGAGCAAGCCCTTCCAGCTCAACCCCGACCCCAGCTTCTTCTTCGGCAGCAAGCAGCACCGGCGCGCCAAGGCCTACCTCGAGTACGGCGTCTCGCGCAACGAAGGCTTCATCGTCATCACCGGCGACATCGGCGCCGGCAAGACCACCGTGCTGCGCTCGCTGATCGAGGGCCTGCACGGCACCAACGTCATCACCGGGCACCTCGTCACCACCCAGCTCGGCGCCGAAGACACCCTGCGCATGGTGGGCGCGGCCTTCGGCTTCCGCGTCAAGGACGTGCCCAAGAGCGAGCTGCTGATCACGCTCGAGGCCTTCCTCATCAGCCAGACCAGCAAGGGCAAGCGCTGCCTGCTCATCGTGGACGAGGCGCAGAACCTCACGCCCAAGGCGGTGGAAGAGCTGCGCATGCTGTCGAACTTCCAGTTCGGCAACCAGGCGCTGCTGCAGAGCTTCCTGGTCGGCCAGCCCGAATTCCGGCAGATCCTGCAGCAGCCCGAGATGGAGCAGTTCCGCCAGCGCGTGGCCGCCACCTGCCACATCGGGCCGCTGGATGCCGAAGAGACGCAGCGCTACATCGAGCACCGCCTGAAGTGCGCCGGCTCGACCGGCAAGCCCAGCTTCGAGCCGGCCGCCTTCGAGGGCATCTACGCCGCCAGCGGCGGCATCCCGCGCCGCATCAACTCGGTCTGCGACAGGCTGCTGCTGATGGGCTTCCTGGCCGGCCGCAGCGAGCTCACCGCGGCCGACGTCGAGGAAGTGGTGCGCGAGTTCGCGCAGGAGTCGGCGGTGCCGGTGCTCACGCGCCCGGTGGCGGCGGGCGAGGGCGCCGCCCAGGCGGCGGCGGCCACGCTGGCCGAGCTCGACGTCGACCTCGGCAAGCTGCGCCTGGAGCCCGGCGAGGCCGAGGCCGTCACGCGTCAGCTCACCCAGCTCACCGCCGAGCAGCGCAGCGACCAGCTGCAGCGGCTCGAGCGCGGCCTGCTGCGCCTGGAGCGCGTGAACGTGCAGACCCTGTCGCTGCTGCAGAAGCTGGTGGCGGCGATCGCCCGCCCCGCGGCGCCGGGGGCCGAGCGCCCCGCCGGGCCGCGCCCCGACCAGCCCGCGCCATGACCGCGCCGGTGATGTGCGTGGTCGGCGCGCGGCCCAACTTCATGAAGATGGCGCCCCTGCTGCGCGCGCTGGCGGCGCACGCCCCGCCGCTGCCGTCGCTGCTGCTGCACACCGGCCAGCACTACGACCAGGACATGAGCCACCAGCTCTTCGACGACCTCGGCCTGCCGCGGCCCGACGTCAACCTCGAGGTCGGCTCGGGCAGCCACGCGGTGCAGACGGCCGAGGTGATGCGCCGCTTCGAGCCCGCGCTGGATGCGCACCGGCCGTCGTGCGTGGTGGTCGTGGGCGACGTCAACTCCACGCTCGCCTGCACCCTGGTGGCGGTGAAGAAGGGCGTGCCCGTGGCGCACGTCGAGGCCGGCCTGCGCAGCGGCGACCGCACCATGCCCGAAGAGATCAACCGGGTGCTCACCGACCAGGTGGCCAGCCGCCTCTACACCACCGAGCGCAGCGCCGCCGACAACCTGCTGCGCGAAGGCGTGCCGGCCTCGCGCATCTGCTTCGCGGGCAACGTGATGATCGATTCGCTGCAGGCCAGCCGCGCGCTGGCGCGCAGCGCCGCCGACACCCTGCGCGGCCACGGCGCCGATGCGGCGCTGCTGGCCCAGGGCAGCGGCTACGGCGTCGTCACCCTGCACCGGCCGTCCAACGTGGACGACCCGGCCACGCTGGCGGCGCTGCTGGACGTGCTGGCCGAGGTGGCGGCGCAGCTGCCGCTGGTCTTCGCGCTGCACCCGCGCACGCGCGGCAACATCGAGCGCTACGGGCTGCTGGGCCGGCTCGACCCGCAGCGCGTGGCCCTGCTGCCGCCGCAGGGCTACCTCGAGATGGTGGGCCTGATGGCCGGCGCCGCGCTCGTGCTCACCGACTCCGGCGGCCTGCAGGAAGAGACCACCGCGCTGGGCGTGCCCTGCCTGACGCTGCGCGAGAACACCGAGCGGCCGATCACGGTGGAGCAGGGCACCAACACCCTGGTCGGGCGCGACCGCGCGGCCATCCTGCACCAGGTGGCCGAAACGCTGGCCGGCCGCGGCAAGCGCGGCCGCGTGCCCGAGCTGTGGGACGGCCACGCCGCCGGGCGCATCGCCGCCGACCTGGCGCAGTGGCTCGCCGCCGGCGCGCCCTGACGGAGGCCTGGCGATGCTGGCCCCCGCGCTCACGAACGCGCTCACCAACGCGCTCACGATCGACGTCGAGGACTATTTCCAGGTCTCGGCGATGGCGCCCTACATCCGGCGCGACGAGTGGGACCGCCGCGAGTGCCGCATCGAGCGCAACATCCACCGCATCCTCGAGCTGCTGGCCGCGCGGCGCACGCACGCCACCTTCTTCACGCTGGGCTGGATCGCCGAGCGCTACCGGCCGCTGGTGCGCGCCATCGTCGACGGCGGGCACGAGCTGGCCAGCCACGGCTACGGCCACCAGCGCGCCACCGAGCTCGACCCCGCGGCCTTCCGCAGCGATGTCGTGCGCGCCAAGCAGCTGCTCGAGGACATCGCGGGCTGCGAGGTGCGCGGCTACCGCGCGCCCAGCTTCTCGATCGGGCAGGCCAACCTCTGGGCCTTCGACGAGCTGGCCGCGGCCGGCTACCGCTACAGCAGCAGCGTCTACCCGATCCGGCACGACCACTACGGCATGCCCGATGCGCCGCGCTTCGCGCACCGCGTGCCGGCGGGCCTGCTCGAGGTGCCGCCGACCACGCTGCGCCTGGCCGGCCGCAACCTGCCCTCCAGCGGCGGCGGCTTCTTCCGGCTGCTGCCCTACGCGCTGTCGCGCTGGATGATCCGGCGCGTGAACCGGGTCGACCGCCAAAGCGCCATCTTCTACTTCCACCCCTGGGAGATCGACCCCGGGCAGCCGCGCGTGGCCGGCATCGACGCCAAGACGCGCCTGCGCCACTACCTCAACCTCGATCGCATGGAGCGCCGGCTCGGCGCGCTGCTGACCGATTTCCGCTGGGGCCGGATGGACGACATCTTTCTCGGCGCCGCCGCGCCGCCCGCGCCCGCCCGCGCCCGAGCGGCGCTCTGATCGGCGGCCGTGCCCGAGATCCAGCGTCTGGCCCCCGAAGACGCCCGCGACAACGCGGCGTGGGACGACTTCGTCGCGCGCCACCCGCAGGCCACCTTCTTCCACCGCGCCGGCTGGCAGCGCATCCTGCGCGAGGTCTTCCGCCACACGCCCCACTACCTGCTGGCCCGGCAGGGCGGGCGCATCACGGGCGTGCTGCCGCTGGCGCATGTGAAGAGCCTGCTCTTCGGCAGCGCGCTCACCAGCCTGCCTTTCGCCGTCTACGGCGGCGTGGTGGCCGACGACGAGGCCAGCGCCGAGCGGCTGCTGGCCGAGGCCGAACGCCAGGCGGCCCGGCTCGGCGTGGCCCACCTCGAGCTGCGCCACCTGGCGCGCCAGCGCCCGGCCTGGCCCGAGCAGGACCTCTACGTCACCTTCCGCAAGCCGCTGCTGCCCGACGAAGCGCAGAACCTGCTGGCCATTCCGCGCAAGCAGCGCGCGATGGTGCGCAAGGGCATCAAGCACGGCCTGAAGAGCGAGATCGACACCGGCGTCGACCGCTTCTTCGCGCTCTACGCCGACAACGTGCACCGCCACGGCACGCCGGCGCTGCCCCGGCGCTACTTCCAGGCCCTGCAGCGCGAGTTCGGCGCCGACTGCGAGCTGCTCACCGTCACCGCGCCCGACGGCCGGGCGCTGTCGGGCGTGCTCAGCTTCTACTTCCGCGACGAGGTGCTGCCCTACTACGCCGGCGACGACCTCGCCGCGCGCGAGCTGGCGGCCAACGACTTCAAGTACTGGGAGCTGATGCGCCGCGCCTGCGCGCGCGGCCTGGCCACCTTCGACTACGGCCGCAGCAAGCAGGGCACGGGCTCGTATGCGTTCAAGAAGAACTGGGGCTTCGAGCCCACGCCGCTGCACTACGAGTACCGGCTGTACAAGCGCGACGCGGTGCCGCAGAACAACCCGTCCAACGCCAAGTACCGGCTGCTGATCGAGACCTGGCGCCGCATGCCCATCGGCCTGGCGAACTGGCTCGGGCCCTACGTCGTGCGCAGCCTGGGGTGATTGATGCCCCCCCGCTCACTTCGTTCGCGCCCCCCGAGGGGGAGTTCAGCCGCCTTGGGGCGGCCCGGCGCCGGCTGACCGATGGCCAACCTGCTCTACCTCGTGCACCGCATGCCCTACCCGCCCGACAAGGGCGACAAGGTGCGCTCGTACCACCTGCTGCAGCACCTGGTGCAGGGGCACCGCGTGTTCGTGGGCAGCTTCGTCGACGACCCCGACGACGAAGCCCACGTGCCCGCGCTGCGCGCGCTGTGCGCCGGCCTGCACCTCACGCGGCTGCACCGCCGCCGCGCCCGCCTGGCCAGCCTGGGCGGGCTGCTGGCGGGCCAGGCGCTCACGCTGCGCTACTACCGTTCGGCCGCGCTGCAGCGCTGGGTGCAGCAGACGGTGCAGCGCGAGGCCATCGACGCCGTGGTCGTGTTCTCGTCGTCGATGGCGCAGTACGCCCAGGGCCTGGGCCTGCCCACGCTGGTCGACTTCGTCGACGTCGATTCGGCCAAGTGGACCGAGTACGCCGCGCACCACCGCTGGCCCGTGTCCTGGCTGTACCGGCGCGAAGGCCGGCGGCTGCTGGCCTACGAGCGCGCGGTGGCCCTGCGCGCCGACCACGCGTTCTTCGTCACCGAAAAAGAGACGGCGCTGTTCCGCCGCCTCGCACCCGAGGCCGCCGGCCGCTGCGAGGCGCTGTGCAACGGCGTCGACGCCGGCTACTTCGCGCCCGACCCGGCGCGGCCCTCGCCCTACGCGCCCGGTGAGCTGCCGCTGGTGTTCACCGGCGCCATGGACTACTGGCCCAACATCGACGCCGTGGGCTGGTTCGTGCAGGCGCTGCTGCCCGCCCTGCGCCAGCGCTGGCCGGCCCTGCGCCTGCACATCGTCGGCCGCAACCCGGCGCCGGCGGTGCGGGCGCTGGCGGGCCCGGCGGTGCAGGTCAGCGGCACCGTGCCCGACGTGCGCCCCTACCTGCAGCACGCCGCGGTGGTGGTGGCGCCGCTGCGCCTGGCGCGCGGCATCCAGAACAAGATCCTCGAGGCGATGGCGATGGCGCGGCCGGTGGTGGCGGCGCGCGAATGCGCCGAGGCGATCACGGCCGAGCGCGGCACCGAGCTGCTCGAGGCCGCCGACGCCGCGGCCTTCGTGCAGGCCATCGACGCCCTGCTGCACGACCCGGCGCGTGCCGCGGCCATCGGCCAGGCCGGGCGCCGCCGCGTGCTGCAAAGCTACGGCTGGCAGGCCCAGCTGCAGCCCCTGGACGACCTCCTCGCGCGGGTTCAGCGGCCGCCCGCGCCCCAGCGGCCGCCCCGGCCCCGGCCGCTGACCGCCTGAGCCCGATCCCCCTTCGACCGCCCACCCGCCCACCATGAGCGCCATCCCCGCCACCCCCCTGAAGGCCGCCTCGCCCTGGCGCATGGCGCTGCCGCTGTTCGTGCTGCTGGAGGCGGCCATCCTGCTGCTGTACCGCGACACGGCCGAGACCATGGTCGGCATCTGGTGGCGCTCGGAGACCTTCGCCCACGCCTTCCTGGTGCTGCCGATCAGCCTGTGGCTGGTGTGGCGCCGGCGCGGCGACCTGGCGGTGCTCACGCCGCGCGCCCGCCCGGCCCTGTTGCTGGCCCTGCTGGCGGTGGCGCTGGCCTGGCTGCTGGCGCGGCTGGTGGTCACCGACGTGGTGGCGCAATTCGCCTTCGTCGCGCTGCTCATCCTGGCGGTGCCGGCGGTGCTGGGGCTGGAGGTGGCCGGGGTGATCCTGTTCCCGCTGCTGTTCCTGTTCTTCGCCGTGCCCTTCGGCGAGTTCGTCGTGCCCACGATGATGAGCTGGACCGCCAACTTCGTGGTCTCGGCGCTGCAGGTCACGGGCGTGCCGGTGTACCGCGAGGGCCAGCACTTCATCATCCCCAACGGCAGCTGGTCGGTCATCGACGAGTGCAGCGGCGTGCGCTACCTGATGGCCTCGTTCATGGTGGGCACGCTGTTCGCCTACCTCAACTACCGCAGCCACTGGCGGCGCGCGGTGTTCATGGTGATCTCGCTGCTGATGCCGGTGGTGGCGAACTGGCTGCGCGCCTACCTCATCGTGATGCTGGCCTACCTGTCGGACAACCGCATCGCCACCGGCATCGACCACATCCTGTACGGCTGGGTCTTCTTCGGCTTCATCATCTTCCTGATGTTCATCGTCGGTGCGCGCTGGGCCGAGCCCGATGCGCCGCCGCGCCTTGCCGCCACCGGCGGCGCAGCCCTGCCGGCGCAGCCCGCGCTCGACCGGGCCATGCTGGTCACGGCGCTGGCCGCCGCGGTGCTGGTGCTGCTGCCGCACGCCGCCGCCGGGCTGCTGCTGCGTCGCGAGCTCATCGCCGCGCCGGCGCGCATCACGCTGCCGGCGCAGCTGGCGCCGGGCTGGTCGGCGCAGGGCGCTCAGCTGGTGGCCTTCAGGCCGCGATTCAGCAACCCCTCGGCCGAGGCCGAGCAGGCCTACGCCGGGCCGGGCGGCGTGGGCACGGTGGGCGTGGACATCGCCTACTACCGCAACCAGGGCGAGGGCCGCAAGCTCGTCAGCTCCACCAACCGCCTGGTGGCGATGCGCAGCGACGACTGGAACCTGATGCCGCAGGGCCGGCGCGAGGTGCCTACCGGCGACGGCGGCACGCTGGGCGTGGACACCGCCGAGATCCTGGCCCTGGCCCCGGGCGAGCCCGGGGCCCGCCGGCCGCATCTGCTGGCCTGGCACTTCTACTGGGTGGACGGGCGCTTCATCGCCGGCGACGTGGCGGCCAAGCTGGCCGGCGGCCTGGCCCGCCTGCAGGGTCATGGCGACGAAGGCGCGCTGGTGCTGCTGTACGCCGACGCCGGCAGCGTGCCGGCATCGCAGGCCGCGCTGCAGGCCTTCGTGCAGGCCAACCTGGGGCCGCTGAACGCCCTGCTGCTGAAGACGCGCGACGCGCGCTGAGGCCAGCCACCCCCCCCGCTTCGAACCAAGGAAGGAAAGCCACCCATGAACACCGTCGCCGTCATCGGCCTGGGCTACGTCGGGCTGCCGCTCGTCGTCGAGTTCGGCAAGCACCTGCGCACCATCGGCTTCGACATCGCGCTGCCCAAGGTGCAGGCCTGCCAGGCCGGCCGCGACCCCTCGCGCGAGCTCGACGACGCGCAGCTGGCCGCGGCCACGCACGCCGTCTACACCGCCGACCCGGCGATGCTGGGCGAGGCCGAGATGATCATCGTCGCCGTGCCCACGCCGGTGGACGAGGCCCACATCCCCGACTTCCGCCCGCTCATCGGCGCTTCCACCAGCGTGGGCCGCCACATGAAGAAGGGCTGCACGGTGGTCTACGAGTCCACCGTGTACCCGGGCGCGACCGAGGAGGTGTGCATCCCCGTGCTCGAGCGCGAGTCGGGCCTGAAGTGGAAGCAGGACTTCTTCGTCGGCTACAGCCCCGAGCGCATCAACCCGGGCGACAAGGAGCACACGCTCACCAAGATCCTGAAGATCGTCTCCGGCGACACGCCCGAGACGCTGGCCAAGGTGGCCGCGCTGTACGAGACCATCGTCGAGCCCGGCGTGCACCGCGCCAGCAGCATCAAGGCCGCCGAGGCCGCCAAGGTGATCGAGAACACGCAGCGCGACCTGAACATCGCGCTCATGAACGAGCTGGCCATCATCTTCGACAAGCTCGGCATCGACACCACCGAGGTGCTGGAAGCCGCGGGCACGAAGTGGAACTTCCTCAAGTTCAAGCCGGGGCTGGTGGGCGGCCACTGCATCGGCGTCGACCCGTACTACCTGACGCACAAGGCCGACATGATCGGCTACCACCCGCAGGTGATCCTGGCCGGCCGGCGCATCAACGACGGCATGGGCAAGTTCATCGCCGAGCAGACGATCAAGCACATGATCGCTTCGGGCAGCTACATCAAAGGCGCGAAGGTCAACGTCCTCGGGCTGACGTTCAAGGAGAACTGCGGCGACCTGCGCAACAGCCGGGTCATCGACATCATCCGCGAGCTGCAGAGCTACGGCGTCGAGGTCTGCGTCACCGACCCGCAGGCTGAAGCCGACGAGGCCCTGCACGAGTACGGCGTCAAGCTGCTGCCCTGGGACGAGCTGCCTCGCGCCGACGCCATCGTGGCGGCGGTGGCGCACCGCGAGTTCGCCACGCTGTCGATGGAGGAGATCTCGCGCAAGGTCGTCAAGGGCGGGGCGTTCATCGACGTGAAGTCGATGTTCGATCAGCCGGCCCTGGTCCGGCAGGGTCTTAGGGTGTGGCGTTTGTAGTACGGTCGCGGAAGCTCGCGCTTGCACTTTGTGGAATGCCGTATGAAGCCCTCCGAAGCCCTGGCCTCGAACCGCGCCGCGATCAGGCAGGTGGTCGAATCGCACCGAGCCTGTAACGCCCGCGTGTTCGGCTCCGTGCTGCGCGGCCAGGATACCGACAGCAGCGACCTCGACATCCTCATCGACCCGACCCCGGAGACGACGCTGATGGACGTGGCCGCCATCCAGGTGGAATTGCAGCGCCTGCTTGGTGTGTCGGTCGATGTGTTGACGCCCAGGGCGCTGCCGGACCATTTCCGCAGCCAGGTCCTGTCCGAGGCCGTTCCGGTATGAGCAAGGCCCTGCGCGTCGTTGACTACCTCGAACACATCCTCAAGGCCATCGAGCGTATCGGCCGCTATACGGCTGGCATGGACGACATTGCGTTCCTGGGTAGCGAACTGGTGCAGGATGCGGTGATCCGAAACGTCGAGATCATTGGCGAAGCGTCCAACAACATCCAGCGCGTCAGCCCGGAATTTGCCGCGCAGCACGAGGACATTCCTTGGCTGGTCCTCTACACGATGCGCAATCGCGTCGCGCATGGCTACGATAAAGTGGACCTGGAAGTCGTATGGAAGACGATTGGCCGCGATCTTCCAGGGTTGCGCAAGCAGGTTGCCGCAGCGCGGTCGGCCTTGATCGACCGTCAGGCTCGGGACGGTGTGGACTCGTAGCGCGCGTTGTCGCGACGAGCCACGACGCCAGTGCCACTCAGGCCACCCAGCCCGAAGCCGTGCCTATGAGGCGGTCAGATTTCAGGCCGCTTGTCCTGCACCTGGTCTACCGTTTTGACACCGGGGGCTTGGAAAATGGCGTCGTCAACCTGATCAACCACCTGCCGGCCGAGGCCTACCGACATACCGTCGTTGCACTCACCGAGGTGGCGCCAGCCTTCGCGCGGCGCATCCGGCGCGACGACGTCGATTTCGTCTCGCTGCACAAGCCGCCGGGGCACGGCGCCAAGCTCTACCCGCGGTTGCTGAAACTGTTCCGCGAGCGCCGGCCCGACATCGTGCACACGCGCAACCTGGCCGCGCTCGAATGCCAGGTGCCGGCCTGGCTGGCCGGCGTGCCGGTGCGCATCCACGGCGAGCATGGCCGCGACGTCGAGGACCTCGACGGCACCAGCCGGCGCCACCAGTGGATGCGCCGTGCCTACCGGCCCTTCGTGCAGCGCTACGTGGCGTTGTCGCGCGACCTGGCGGGCTACCTCGAGCGGCGCGTGGGCGTGCCGCCGCAGCGCATCGCGCAGATCTACAACGGCGTCGACGTGCATCGCTTCAGCCCCGCCGTGCCGGGCCGCGCAGCCATCGCCGGCTGCCCGTTCACCGACCCGGCGCTGTGGCTGGCGGGCACCGTGGGCCGGATGCAGACGGTGAAGGCGCAAACCGTGCTGGCGCAGGCCTTCGTGCTCGCGCTGCAACAGGCGCCGGCGCTGCGCCAGCGGCTGCGCCTGGTGCTGGTGGGCGAGGGCCCGCTGCGCGCCGAGGCCCAGGCCATCCTGGCCGCAGCCGGCGTGGCGGATCTGGCCTGGCTGCCGGGCGAACGCGCCGACGTGCCGGATGTCATGCGCGGGCTCGACGCCTTCGTGCTGCCCTCGATGGCCGAGGGCATCTCGAACACCATTCTCGAAGCGATGGCCAGCGGCCTGCCGGTGCTGGCCACGGCCGTGGGCGGCAACGCCGAGCTGGTGCAAGGCGGCGTCACGGGCCACCTGGTGGCCGCTGGCGACGCGCCCGCGCTGGCCCGGGGCCTGCTGCAGATGGCGACCGACCGCGACGCCAGCGCGGCGATGGGCCGGGCTGGCCGCGAGCGCGTGCTGCGCAGCTTCAGCCTGCCGGCGATGGTGGCCAGTTACCAGGGCCTGTACGACGAGCTGCTGGCGCCCGCCGGCAGGCCCACACCGCATCGACGCACCTGATTGGCGACGATGCTCGGCAGGCTCACGCCATGAGGGACCGACCGTAGAAGCTGAGCGCATCCAAGCAGGAGGTGCGCCATGCAGCGCCGCCACCATCCGAGTGCGGATGCTGAAGATCGCAGCGGCGATCCTGCGCGACTCGCGTCGTGTGCGCGTGATGCTGGACATCCGGGCTAGCCGGGCGTATCCCGCTGCCCTGCGCGTCTTGGCAAGGGAATTGCACCCGGCAGCGTGCGTATCTACAATGTAGCTACTTCTCGAGGGGAATGACTGTGCGCGTCGAAGTTCAAAAGTGGGGAAACAGTGCCGCCGTGCGCGTCCCTGCGCCGGCGCTGAAGGACGCAGGTATGCAGGTCGGCCAGAGTCTTGAACTGCGGGTCGAAGCGGGTCGGTTGGTCATGGAACCGGCGAGCGAAAGCCTCGAAGACCTGCTGGCCAAGATGACCCCGGAAAACCAGCACGGCTTGGCTCTGGAAGGGCCGGCTGTGGGGGCTGAAGTTTGGTGACGGGAGCCTATGCACCGGACCGTGGCGATGTTGTCTGGCTAGATTTCACACCCCAGGCGGGGCACGAGCAGGCCGGTCGTCGTCCTGCGCTGGTGCTCTCACCGGCGACCTACAACAGCAAGAGTGGCTTGATGCTCTGCTGCCCGGTCACCAGCCAGGCGAAGGGCTACCCCTTTGAGGTGCCGGTCGCGCCATCCACAGGCAAGGTCGCGGGAGTTGCTCTGGCTGACCAGGTGCGATGCCTCGATTGGCGCTCTCGGAACGCCTCGAAGTTCGCGTCGGTCACGACACAGTGTGTTCTGGCCGTGAGTGCGAAAGTGAAGCTGCTGCTGCCCTGAGCAGGATCGCTGAGAGCACCCCTGGTTGCCGGCAGTGCTGCGCTTGAAGCCTGGAGAGTCCCTGGGGCGTGTCGATCACGCCCCGCGTGGCGGATGTCATGCGTCCCCCCGGATCGGTAACGGCAAGCGCGGATGGACGATCGACTGTCGCCTACCATCGGGTAACCTCTTGGTCACTCCCAGCCTGATGGGCGGAGGGGTGACGAGCGCTGGGCGACCTGGTGTCGCTCGTGAACAGTCGGCCGAGCCGCGCGGCGAGCCTCCTCCCTCAGACCGGACCAGACAAATCCCATGTGCGGCATCACCGGCATCTTCGACACCCGCGGCGGCCGACCCGTCGAGCATGCCGTGCTCAAGCGCATGAACGACGCGCAGGCGCACCGCGGCCCGGACGAGGGCAGCCTGCACATCGAGCCCGGCCTGGGCCTGGGCCACCGGCGGCTGTCGATCATCGACATCGCCACCGGCCAGCAGCCGCTGTTCAACGAGGACGGCTCGGTCGTCGTCATCTTCAACGGCGAGATCTACAACTACCAGGAACTGATCCCCGAGCTGCAGGCCGCCGGCCACGTGTTCCGCACCAAGAGCGATACCGAGGTCATCGTCCACGCCTGGGAGCAGTGGGGCGAGGCCTGCGTGCAGCGCTTCCGCGGCATGTTCGCCTTCGTGCTGTGGGACCGGCACCGCCACACCCTGTTCATGGCGCGCGACCGGCTCGGCGTGAAGCCCCTCTATTACGCGCTGCTGGACGACGGCACGCTGCTGTTCGGCTCGGAGCTGAAGTCGCTGCTGGCCTACAACGGCCCGCGTGGCGGCCTCAGGCGCGACATCGACCCGCTGGCGGTCGAAGAGTATTTCGCCCTCGGCTACGTGGCCGAGCCGCGCACCATCTTCCGCCAGGCCCGCAAGCTCTCGCCCGGCCATCTGCTGACCATCCGTCGTGGCGAGCCGACGCCCGCACCCAGGCCGTACTGGGACGTGCGCTTCACGCTGAACAACCCGATCGGTGCCGAAGACGCCTGCGCCGAGCTCGTGCAGCGCCTGCAGGAGTCGGTGAAGCTGCGCCTGATCTCCGAGGTGCCGCTGGGGGCGTTCCTGTCGGGCGGCGTCGATTCCAGCGCCGTCGTCGCCACCATGGCCGGCCTGTCGGCCGAGCCCGTCAACACCTGCTCCATCGGCTTCGACGACCCGCAGTTCAACGAAAGCGCCTTCGCGCAGACGGTGGCCGACCGCTACCGCACCAACCACCGGCTGGACATCGTCAAGTCCGACGACTTCGACCTCGTCGACACGCTGGCGCGCCTGTACGACGAGCCCTATGCCGACAGCTCGGCCATCCCCACCTACCGCGTCTGCCAGCTCGCGCGCCGGCACGTGACGGTGGCGCTGTCGGGCGACGGCGGCGACGAGATGTTCGGCGGCTACCGCCGCTACCGCCTGCACCTGATGGAAGAGCGCATGCGCGCCGCACTCCCCGCCGGCATCCGCCAGCCGCTGTTCGGCTTGCTCGGGCGCGTCTACCCCAAGGCCGACTGGGCGCCGCGCGTGCTGCGCGCCAAGACCACCTTCGAAGGCATGGCGCGCAACGCCGTGCAGGCCTATTTCCATTCGGTCAGCGTCGTGCGCGGGCCGCTGCGCCGGCAGCTCTTCAGTGCCGCTTTCCACCGCGAGCTGGCCGGTTACGGCGCGCAGCAGGTGTTCGAAGGCCACGCCGCCCGCGCCGGCACCGACGACCCGCTGGCGCTGGTCCAGTACCTCGACCTCAAGACCTACCTGGTGGGCGACATCAACACCAAGGTCGACCGCGCCAGCATGGCGCACAGCCTCGAGGTGCGCGAGCCGCTGATGGACCACAAGCTGGTCGAATGGCTGGCCACGCTGCCCTCGGGCCTGAAGGTGCGCGGCAACGAAGGCAAGTTCCTGCTCAAGAAGGCGATGGAGCCGCAGCTGCCCCACGAGGTGCTGTACCGGCCGAAGATGGGGTTCAGCGTGCCGCTGGCGCGCTGGTTCCGCGGCCCGCTCAGGCAGCGCGTGCGCGACGCCGTGCTGGGCGAGCGCCTGGCCAGCACCGGCTGGTTCGAGCGCGCCACCCTGCAGCGCCTGGTCGACACGCACCAGAGCGGCGTCAGCGACCACAGCGCGCCGCTGTGGACGCTGCTGATGTTCGATGCCTTCCTGCGCACCGTGGTGGATGCGCCGACATCGTCACCGCGGTTGTCCGAAGATGCGCCTGCCGCGGCGCTATCGGCATGACGTTGCCGCCCCACCAGGAGTCCGCCATGCAGGTGCAGCGCAAGATCATCGATGTTCGCGACACGCAGGTGCTGCTCGAGCTGCCGCAGTCGTTCGTCAATCACCGGGTCGAGGTCATTGCGTTGACGGTGGACGACGAGCCGTCCGCTGCGGTCCGGCGTCGCCGGCCGAGCCCGGCCATCCTGGGCCAGGGGCGGACCCTGGGCGATCTCGTCGGCCCCATCGTCGACCCCGAGGATTGGTCCGAAGCGCCGTGATCGTGCTCGACACCCACATCTGGTTCTGGTGGGCCAGCGGGCAGCATGAGCGGCTCTCGCCGAGCACGCTGGAGGCCCTGGCTACCGCGCCCCGAGTGGGCGTCTCGGTGGTGTCCTGCTTCGAAGTGGCTTCCGTCGATGCGCAAGTCCGGGCCTACCCCGAGCTGGCCGATCGCTTGCTGGCCTGAGATCCAACGGCACGAGCACGCCCTGTCCATGCGCATCCTCCACGTCCTCGACCACTCGATCCCGCTGCACAGCGGCTACACCTTCCGCACGCTGGCGATCCTGCGCGAGCAGCGCCGGCTGGGGTGGCAGACGTTCCACCTCACCAGCCCCAAGCACACGGGTTCCGGTTCCGGCACCGGCACCGGCACGCCGCCGCTGGAGGAAACCGTGGACGGCTGGCACTTCCATCGCACGCCGCCGGCCGAAGGCGGGGTGGTGCGCTCGGGGCTGCCGGGCCTGACCGAGATGGCGCTGATGCGCCAGACCGAGCGTCGCCTGGCCGAGGTGGCCGAGGCCGTGAAGCCGCAGATCCTGCACGCGCATTCGCCAGTGCTCAACGCGCTGCCGGCGCTGCGCGTGGGCAAGCGGCTGGGCATCCCGGTGGTGTACGAGGTGCGCGCCTTCTGGGAAGACGCCGCCGTCGACCATGGCACCACCAGCGAAGGCAGCCTGCGCTACCGCGTGACGCGGCGCCTGGAGACGCACGCGCTGCACCACGCGCGCCATGTGTTCACCATCTGCGAAGGCCTGCGCATCGACATCGCCGCGCGCGGCATCGCGGCCGACAAGATCACCGTCATCCCCAACGCGGTCGACATCGGCACCTTCGAGCCCGGCGGCCAGCCCGATGAAGCGCTGAAGTCGCGCCTGGGCCTGGCCGGCGCCACCGTGGTGGGCTTCATCGGCAGCTTCTACGCCTACGAAGGGCTCGACCTGCTGCTGCAGGCGCTGCCCGCGCTGCTGCAGCAGCAGCCGGCCCTGCGCCTGCTGCTGGTGGGCGGCGGGCCGCAGGAAGCAGCGCTCAAGGCGCAGGCGCAGCAGCTCGGCGTGGCCGACCGGGTGGTGTTCACGGGCCGCGTGCCGCATGCCGAGGTGCAGCGCTACTACGACCTGATCGACGTGCTGGCCTACCCGCGCCACAGCATGCGCCTGACCGAGCTCGTCACCCCGCTCAAGCCGCTGGAGGCGATGGCCCAGGGCCGGCTGCTGGTGGCCAGCGACGTGGGCGGCCACAAGGAGCTGATCCACCACGGCGAGACCGGCTGGCTGTTCAAGGCCGGCAGCGCCACCGCCCTGGCCGAGGCCATCACGGCCCTGCTGGCCCAGCGCGAGCGCTGGCCGGGGCTGCGCCGCGCCGGGCGCGAGTTCGTCGAGCGCCAGCGCAACTGGGCCGCCTCGGTGGCGCGCTACAAGCCGGTGTTCGAGCGGCTGGCGGGCACCTGACCATGGCCGATGCCCCGCCGGCGGCCGGCCCGCACATCGTCGTGCTCAGCAGCTTGTTCCCCAGCAGCCGGCAGCCGGGGGCAGGCCTGTTCATCCGCGAGCGCATGTTCCGCGTCGGCGCCCAGCTGCCGCTGGCGGTGGTGGCCCCCACGCCCTGGTTTCCGCTGCAGGGGCTGCTGCGGCGCAGGCGCCCGGGCTGGCGGCCGGGCGCGCCGCACCATGAAAGCCAGGCCGGCTTCGATGTCTGGTACCCGCGCTTCCTGTCCATCCCGGGCGCCCTGAAAGGCCTGGACGGCTTCTTCATGGCGCTGGGCGCGCTGCCCCGCCTGTGGCGGCTGCAGCGCGCCGGCCGGCTCGACCTCATCGACGCCCATTTCGGCTACCCGGAAGGGTATGCCGCGACACTGCTCGGCCGCTGGCTGAAGGTGCCCGTGACTATCACTTTGCGCGGGACAGAGGCGCGTCATGTGCAAGACGCCGCCCTGGCACCGCGACTGGGGCTTGCGTTGCGGCGCGCGTCCCGGGTTATCGCGGTATCGCAGTCGCTGCGGCGCGTGGCCCTCGCGCTGGGCGTCGGTGCCGAGAAGGCGCTGGTCGTCGGAAACGGCGTCGACTTGAAGCGCTTTCACCAGGTCGACCGTGCGGCTGCGCGCCGAGACATCGGCCTGGCGAAAGGCGCCCCCGCTCTCGTGAGCGTGGGGGGTCTGGTCGAGCGCAAGGGCTTCCACCGTGTGATCGAACTCCTGCCTGCCTTGCGCCAGCGCTTCCCCGGTCTGGTCTACCTGGTCGTTGGGGGCCCCAGCCCCGAAGGCGACATGGGCCCTGCCTTGCGCCGACAGGTGGCCGACCTGGGCCTGGACGACGCCGTGCGCTTCCTGGGCCTGCTGCCGCCTGATCGCCTGCGCGAGCCGCTCTCGGCAGCCGACGTCTTCGTGCTGGCCACGCGGAACGAAGGCTGGGCCAACGTCTTCCTTGAGGCCATGGCCTGCGGGTTGCCGGTGGTCACGACCGATGTTGGTGGCAACGCCGAGGTAGTCGCCAGTGCCGAGCTCGGCATCGTCGTGCCGTTCGGCGACGCCGATCGGCTGCGCGCCGCGATTGAACAGGCGCTGACGGTGGTGTGGGATGCCGCCACGATCCGCCAGTACGCTGAGGCCAACGCCTGGGACCGGCGCGTCGAAGAGCTGGTGTCGATGTTCCGTCAGCTCTGCGCGGATCCTGCCGCCGTAGACAGGGGTGCGCGCGTGGCGCTGCGCTGAGGACCGTAGAAGATGCCCGGTCTCTTCACCGCCCTCACCTCGGGCCTGCTGTTTCCGCTGCACGAGCGGCTGAAGCAGCACACCACCGTGGCCGTGCGCCGCGGGCTCGAGGCTTCGCAGTGGTGGCCGCCCGAGCGGCTGCAGGCGCTGCAGCTCGAGCGCCTGCGCGCGCTGCTGGCCGAAGCCGGCCGCCACGTGCCCTACTACCGCAGCCTGTTCAGCGCGCAGGGCTTCGAGCCGGCGCAGTTGCAGTCCGTGGCCGACCTGCAGCGCCTGCCGCTGCTGACCAAGGCGCTGATCCGCGCCCACACCGCCGATCTGCAGCACGCGCAGGCGCAGGGCCTGGCGCGCTTCAACACCGGCGGCAGCTCGGGCGAGCCGCTGGTGTTCTACATCGGGCGCGAGCGCGTCAGCCACGACGTGGCGGCCAAGTGGCGCGCCACGCGCTGGTGGGGCGTGGACATCGGCGACCCCGAGATCGTGGTCTGGGGCTCGCCCATCGAACTGGGCAGCCAGGACCGCGCCCGCGCCTGGCGCGACCGCCTGATGCGCACCGAGCTGCTGCCCGCCTTCGAGATGAGCGCGGCGCGGCTGGACGGCTTCGTGGCCGCCATCCGCCGCCGCCGGCCGAAGATGCTGTTCGGCTACCCCAGCGCGCTGAGCCACATCGCGCGCCACGCCCAGGCGCGCGGCCAGCGCATGGACGACCTGGGCATCCGCGTGGCCTTCGTCACCAGCGAACGTCTGTACGACGACCAGCGCGCCACCATATCAGGCGTGTTCGGCTGCCCGGTGGCCAACGGCTACGGCGGGCGCGACGCCGGCTTCATCGCCCACGAATGCCCGCAGGGCGGCATGCACCTCACGGCCGAAGACATCGTGGTCGAGATCGTCGACAGCGAGGGCCGCGCCCTGCCGCCCGGCGAGGCGGGCGAGGTCGTCGTCACGCACCTGGCCACGCGCGACTTTCCGTTCATCCGCTACCGCACCGGCGACGTGGCCGTGCTGGACGACCGGCCCTGCGCCTGCGGCCGCGGCCTGCCGATGCTGAAGGAGATCCAGGGCCGCACCACCGATTTCGTCGTCGCTGCCGACGGCACCGTGATGCACGGCCTGGCCCTCATCTACATCCTGCGCGATCTGCCGCAGGTGCGGCAGTTCAAGATCGTGCAGGAAAGCCTGCACCGCACCCGCCTGCTGATCGTGGCCGAAAGCCCCCTGGGCGCGGCGCTGCAGGCCGACATCGTGCGCCAGGTGCGGGCCCGGCTGGGCGCCGCGGTGGAGGTGGTCATCGAGCCGGTGGCCGAGATCGCGCCCGAGCGCTCGGGCAAGCACCGCTACGTCGTCAGCCATATCGAAGCCGTCAACAGCGGCGCCCCCGCCCCTGCCCCCGCCCGGGCTTCCACCCATGCGTGACCTCTTCGTCGCCAGCGTCGTCTTCGGCTCGCTGCCCTTCATCCTGCGGCGGCCCTTCTGGGGCATCCTGCTGATGGCCTGGCTGGGCTACATGAACCCGCACCGCCTGTGCTACGGCTTCATGCTCGACATGCCGGTGGTGCAGATCGTGGCCATCACCACGCTCATCGGCATGCTGATGTCCAAAGAGCCCAAGCGCATGATCTGGAGCCGCGAGATCGTGGTGCTGCTGCTCTTCGTGCTGTGGATGGGCTTCACCTCGATCTTCGCCCTGTACCCCGACGCGGCCTGGGTCAAGTACGTGGTGGTCATCAAGATCCAGATCCTCACCGTGATGACCCTGGTGATGCTCACCAACAAGGAGCGCATCCGCGCCTTCGTCTGGATGATCGTGCTCTCGCTCGGCTTCTACGGCGTCAAGGGCGGCCTCTTCACCATTGCGCACGGCGGCGTGTACCACGTCGAAGGCCCCGCCGGCACCTTCATCGGCGGCAACAACGAGCTGGCGCTGGCGCTCATCATGACCGTGCCGCTGATGCGCTACCTGCAGCTGCAGGAGAGCCACAAGCTCGTCAAGCTGGGCCTCACCGGCGGCATGCTGCTGACCATCATCTCGGCCATCGGCAGCCAGTCACGCGGGGCCCTGGTGGGCCTGCTCATCACCGGCACTATCTTCTGGGCCAAGAGCCGGCGCAAGCTGGTCTCGGCGGTGCTGATCGTGGTGGCCGCGCTGGTGGTGGTGAGCCTGATGCCCGAGGCCTGGTACCAGCGCATGGACACCATCGACACCTACAACCGGGACGCCTCGGCCATGGGCCGCATCAATGCCTGGCACATGGCCTGGAACCTGGCCAGCGCGCGCCTGACGGGCGGCGGCTTCGATACGTGGACGGGCCCGGTGTTCGCGCAGTTCGCGCCGGCGCCCGAAGATGTGCACGACGCGCACAGCATCTACTTCAAGGTGCTGGGCGAGCACGGCTTCGTGGGCCTGTTCCTCTTCTTGCTGCTGCTGACGCTGGCCTGGCGCAAGTGCCGCAAGGTCATCCGCCTGGTGGGCAAGAACCCCGAGCAGCTGTGGGCGCGCGACCTGGCGGCCATGATCCAGGTGAGCATGGTGGCCTACTTCAGCGCGGGCGCCTTTCTCGGCCTTTCGTACTTCGACTACATCTACCACCTGATCGCGCTGACGGTGGTGCTCTGCGCCATGGTGGAAGCGGCGCCCGCGCCTGCGCGCGTTGCACCGCTGGGCCCGGGCCGGGCGCCGGTGCCAGGCGCGCGCGGCGGCACCCTGCCTGCAGGCAGTGCGGCCGGCCCAGCCCGCCCCGGCGCAGCGCTGTCACGACCGCGTGCGTGATGGAAGACGCGCCAGCCGTCGTCCAGCCCGCACGGATGTGATCCGGGCCTTGCCGATAATCCCCGGCATCGCATGCGCGCCATGCCCGCCGAACTGCCCTTACCCATGACGAGTGCCGTTGCCAACCTGTATGCCTACCGCGAGTTGATCGCGACGCTGGCCAAGAAGAACGTCACCGTCCGCTACAAGCAGGCCTACCTGGGCGTCGCCTGGGCGGTGATCAAGCCCGTGACGCTGATGCTCACCTTCACCCTGGTGCGCAGTTTCATCGGCATTCCCAGCGGCAATGTGCCCTACCCGATCCTGACCTTCGCAGCCCTGCTGCCGTGGATCTTCTTCCAGGAGTCGGCTTCGGAAGGCGTCAACAGCGTCGTCAGCAACACCGCACTGATCAAGAAGATCTACTTCCCGCGCGAGATCTTTCCCATCACCTCGGTCACCACCAAGCTCATCGAACTCGGCATCAACGTCGTGATCCTGGCCGCGATGATGGCGTGGTACCGCATGGTGCCTACGCCCTACATCCTGTGGGCCGTGCCGATCATCCTTTACACCGTGCTCGCGGCGCTGACCATCGCCTTCGTCGGCGCCGCACTGAACGTCTATTACCGCGATGTCGGCCAGGCGCTCCCAGTGCTGCTGTCGCTGCTGATGTACGCGTCACCCGTCATGTACCCGCTGCAGCTCGTCAAGGACAAGCTGCTGGTGCACCAGGCGGCGGGCGACTGGTCGCACCTGCTGTACACGGCGTACACCCTGAACCCGCTGGCCGGCATCATCGACGCCTTCCAGAGCGTGGTGCTGCGCGGCGAGGCGCCTGACCTGGGTGCGATGCTGCCCGGTGCCATCCTCGTGGCCGTACTGCTGCCGCTCTCGTTTGGCTTCTTCAAGCGCGCCGAGAGCTACTTTGCCGACGTCATCTGAACCGCACCCTTCCATGCCTGCCGCCATCGAAGTCAGCCACCTGACCAAGGAATACCGCCTGGGCGCCCTGAAGAGCGTCAAGCAGACGCTGCTGAAGACCGGCGCGCGGCTGCTGGGACGACAAGTCGAAGAGCCGCCGCTTTTCAAGGCGCTGGACGACGTGAGCTTCTCCATCCAGCCCGGCGAGGTGGTGGGCATCATCGGCCACAACGGCGCCGGCAAGAGCACGCTGCTGAAGATGCTGGCCGGCATCAGCACGCCTACCCGTGGCAGCGTCAAGGTCAACGGCCGCATTGCGCCGCTGATCGAGGTGGGCGCCGGCTTCGTGCCCGACTTCACCGGGCGCGAGAACGTCTACCTCAACGGCAGCATCCTGGGCATGTCGAAGAAGGAGATCGACCGCAAGTTCGACGAGATCGTCGATTTCGCCGAAATGACCGAGTTCATCGACACGCCTGTCAAGCGCTACAGCTCCGGGATGCAGGTGAAGCTGGCCTTTGCCGTGGCGACGAGCGTCGAGGCGGAAATCCTGATCGTGGACGAAGTGCTTGCGGTGGGTGATCTGGCATTCCAGCGGAAGTGCTTTGATCGGATGGAAGAGCTGATCAAGCGCCAAGGGCGCACGGTGCTGCTGGTCAGCCACAACATTCGGCAGGTAGAGCGAATCTCCGGTCGGGTCATCCTGTTGGATCACGGACGCGTCGCTGCTAATGGCGACCCCAAGACTGTCTGCGGTACTTTCTACGACCAAAACGATAAGAGGATCGTCGACCAGGTTGGCCGCGCACGCATGGAGTCGACTGGCCAAGTCGAATTGGTTGGCATACGCATGTTCGATGAGAGCGGGCGACCAGCACAACACGCTTGTACCGGGGATAAGATCGCCTTCGAACTCACGTTCGATGTGCACGAACCGATCGATCACCCGATGTTCGGATTCGGCGTGCACACGACCGACCTGTTGTATTTATCCACAGAAATCACTGAAGACCGGTATCGCGGCGTTCGGATCGAGCCGGGCCGGATGATCGTCAGCGCTACCATCAACTCAGTACCGCTTCTGCCGGGCGCTTATTCGCTCAGAATTGGCGTCAATGGTGGGGAGGTCACGCGGAATATTTTCTATGCGGAGAACGTCGCGCCGCTGCTAATCCGATCGAGGAGCCAAGGTCGAAGCCAAGCTGCCGCCGAAGGGTTCTTTCCTCTCAACGTCAGTTGGCAGCTCAATAAGACGCCGGATCACAGTTGCGAACCGGCGCTGCCGGTGAATTGATGGCTGCGTTGCGAGACAACTAAATGCATTGGCGTCTCGAAAGAACCCTGGACCAGGTGCGGCGTGTACCAAGAGCCTGGCGCAGCGCCGCTTGGCGGGCGCGTGCACGCAACTTCCCTCGTGATGGCGACGGCCTTGTCCGGCTGCACATCGGGTGTGGCGAAATTGCGGCAAATGGATTCGTCAATGTTGATGCGCGGCGTTATCCGCATGTCCACTTGGTGACGCAAGACCTGTTCGCCCTCCAGATGATTCCTGACGGTGCGGCTTCGCTGGTCTACATGTGTCATGTTCTAGAGCACGTTTCGTTTCGGCTGGTGCACCGCGTACTGATCGAGATGCGCCGAGTGCTTGCGCCGGGCGGTACCCTGCGTTTGTCGGTCCCCGATCTCGACCTGATCCTATTGACCCGGCATTAATGATCTTGAAATGTCGGCATCCGCCATCATGTACGGGTGATGCAAGCAACCGATATGAGATCGCTGTCGCGCGAAGCGCGGCATGAGAGGCGCGTGCAGGTGATCCGACTGCGCAAGGCTGAGCACACCTA
>JAGWLO010000063.1 GCA_028872015.1 Burkholderiales bacterium
GGTTTTCTCACATCACGGAGCTTTCCCATGTCACTGGCCCCCCTGGCGACCGCCCTGGTCGCCCCGTTCGAACACCTGAGGATGACCGACGTCGAGGTCGTGGGCGGCAAGAACGCCTCGCTCGGCGAAATGATCAGCCAGCTGGCCGCTTCCGGCGTGCGCGTGCCCGGCGGCTTCGCGACCACAGCGCACGCGTTCCGGCAGTTCCTGCATCACGGGGGCCTGGACGAGCGCATCCGCGCCCGGCTGGCGCGGCTGGATGCCGACGACGTGCGCGCGCTGGCCGAGGCTGGCGCCGAGATCCGGCAGTGGGTGGTCGACACGCCGCTGCCGCCCGCACTGGAGGCCGCGGTGCGCGAGCAATTCGCGCGCCTGGCCGCCGGCGCCGAGCCGGCCAGCTTTGCGGTGCGCTCGTCGGCCACTGCCGAAGACCTGCCCGATGCGTCGTTCGCCGGGCAGCAGGAGACCTTCCTCAACGTCAGCGGCATCGACGACGTGCTGCGCCGGATCAAGGAAGTCTTCGCCTCGCTCTACAACGACCGCGCCATCAGCTACCGCGTGCACCAGGGCTACGCCCATGCCGACGTGGCGCTGTCCGCCGGCGTGCAGCGCATGGTGCGGTCCGATCTGGGCTCGGCCGGCGTGATGTTCACCATCGACACCGAGTCGGGTTTCTCCGACGTGGTGTTCATCACCTCCAGCTACGGCCTGGGCGAGATGGTGGTGCAGGGCGCCGTCAACCCGGACGAGTTCTATGTCCACAAGCCCACGCTGCGGGCCGGCCGGCCTGCCGTGATCCGGCGCGTGCTGGGCTCCAAGCTGCAGCGCATGGAGTTCGCCGGCGCCGAGGCGCCCGGCAAGCTGGTGCGGGTGGTCGACACGCCGCCCGAGCAGCGCAACCGCTATTCGCTGAACGATGCCGAGGTCGCCGAGCTCGCGAAGTACGCGCTCATCATCGAGCAGCACTACGGCCGCGCGATGGACATCGAGTGGGGCAAGGACGGCGTCGACGGCCGGCTGTACATCCTGCAGGCGCGGCCCGAGACGGTGAAGAGCCGGGCCGGCGGCACCACCGAGCACCGCTACAAGATCATGGGCGACCGGGCCAAGAACGTGGTGCTGGCCGAGGGCCGCGCCATCGGCCAGAAGATCGGCACCGGCCCCGTGCGGCTGGTGCAGAGCACGGCCGAGATGGACCAGGTGCAGCCGGGCGACATCCTCGTCACCGACATGACCGACCCGAACTGGGAGCCGGTGATGAAGCGCGCCGGCGCCATCGTCACCAACCGCGGCGGCCGCACCTGCCACGCGGCCATCATCGCGCGCGAGCTCGGCATCCCGGCCGTGGTGGGCTGCGGCAACGCCACCGAGACCCTGCACGAAGGCAGCCTGGTCACCGTCTCGTGCGCCGAAGGCGACACCGGCTACGTCTACGACGGCCTGCTCGAGACCGAGGTCAGCGAAGTCGTGCGCGGCGAACTGCCGTACTGCCCGATCAAGATCATGATGAACGTGGGCAACCCGCAGCTGGCGTTCGACTTCGCGCAGATGCCCAACTCGGGCGTGGGGCTGGCGCGGCTCGAGTTCATCATCAACAACAACATCGGCGTGCACCCGAAGGCGATCCTCGACTACCCCAACGTCGAGCCCGACCTGAAGAAGGCGGTGGAGTCGGTTGCGCGCGGGCATGCCAGCCCGCGCGCCTTCTACGTCGACAAGCTCACCGAGGGCATCGCCACCATCGCGGCCGCCTTCTGGCCCAAGACCGTGATCGTGCGGCTGTCCGACTTCAAGAGCAACGAGTACCGCAAGCTCATCGGCGGCACCCGCTACGAGCCCGACGAAGAAAACCCGATGCTGGGCTTCCGCGGCGCCAGCCGTTACATCAGCGGTGATTTCAGCGATGCCTTCGCCATGGAGTGCGAGGCGCTGAAGCGGGTGCGCGGCGAGATGGGCCTGACCAACGTCGAGATCATGGTGCCGTTCGTGCGCACCGTGAAGCAGGCCGCGGCCGTCGTGCAGATGCTGGCCGACCGCGGCCTGCGGCGTGCCGCCAGCGGCGGCAGCGACGGCCTGCGCCTGATCATGATGTGCGAGGTGCCCAGCAACGCGATCCTGGCCGATCAGTTCCTCGAGCACTTCGACGGCATGTCGATCGGCTCGAACGACCTGACCCAGCTCACGCTGGGGCTGGACCGCGACTCGGGCCTGGCGCAACTGGCCAGCGACTTCGACGAGCGCGATCCGGCCGTCAAGGCCATGATCTCGCGCGCCATCGCCGCCTGCCGCGCCACCGGCAAGTACGTGGGCATCTGTGGCCAGGGCCCGAGCGACCACCCCGACTTCGCCGACTGGCTGGCGCGCGAGGGCATCGTGTCGATCTCGCTCAACCCCGACTCGGTCGTCGAGACCTGGCGGCGGCTGGCCAGCCACTGATCGGCCCGGCATGGCGCAGGACCCCGCGCGGCGCCGGTTCTGGTCTCGCACGCGGCGGCTCACGGGGGCGCTGCTGCTGGCCTGGCTGGCGGCCAACCTGGCGCTGGCGTGGTTTGCGCGCGACCTGGATGCGATCCGGGTCTTCGGCCTGCCGGGGGCCTATGCGCTGGCCGCGGTCGGCCTGCTGCTGATGTACCTGGCCATCATCGTCGTGTATGCCGTGGCGATGGACCGGCTCGAGGCCGGCTGCTTGCGGGCACAGGCCCAGGCGCCTGCGCCTGCGCCCGGCGCCGGCGATGCGCCGGTGCGCGCCGACCTGCGGTGAGCCCGCCCGTCGCGCTGCCGGATGCCGACGCCGGCCTGGGTCGGCGCCTGGCCTGGCGCTACGGGCTTTTTCTGGCGGCGTTCGGCGCGCTCATCCTGACGATGGCGCTGGCCGAGCGTGCCGGCCTGCCGCGGGCCTGGATCGGCGCCAGCTTCCTGGTCGTCACCGTGGCTTCGTACGCCAGCATCGGCTTCCTGTGCCGCACCTCGAGCGAGGCCGAGTACTTCGTCGCCGGCCGTCGCGTGCCGGCGCTGTTCAACGGCATGGCGACCGCCGCCGACTGGATGTCGGCGGCCTCGTTCATCGGCACGGCCGGGGTGCTGTTCCTGAGCGGCTTCGCGGGCCTGGCCTATATCCTGGGCTGGACCGGCGGCTTCTGCCTGCTGGCCCTGCTGCTGGCGCCGTACCTGCGACGCTTCGGCCAATACACCGTGCCCGACTTCCTGGGCGCGCGCTACGGCGGCCGTTGGCCGCGGCTGCTGGGTGCGCTGGCGGCGGTCGGTGTCTCGTTCGTCTATCTCGTGGTGCAGATCTACGGCATCGGCCTCATCACCTCTCACTTCACGGGCTTCGGCTTCGAGCTCGGCGTCTTCGTCGGACTGGGTGGGGTGCTGGTGTGCTCGTTCCTGGGCGGCATGCGCGCCGTTACCTGGACCCAGGTCGCGCAGTACCTGGTGCTGATCGTGGCCTACCTGGTGCCGCTGGTCTGGCTGTCGCTGCAGCTCACCGGCAGCGCGCTGCCCTGGCGCGCCTACGGCCAGCCGTTGCAGCAGATCGCCGCGCGTGAAGCGGCGCTGGCGCGCGACCCGGCCGAGCAGTCGGTGGCCCGGCTGCTGCGCGAGCGCGCGGCCCAGGCGCTGCACAAGCTGCAGGACGTGCCGGCCGCGATGCGGGCCGACGAAGCGGCGGCCCGCCGCACCATTGCCGAGCTGCGCGCCGCCGACGCGCCGCCGGCCCAGGTGGCGCGTGCCGAGCGCGAGCTGGCCGGGCGGCCGCGCAGCCTGGCCGAGGCGCGGGCGCGTTACCAGCACGACCACGACGACGCCCTCGCCCGCGCGCAGCAGCTGGCGCAGGGTCCGGCGCAGACCCGGCCCTACGCCAGCGGCGACCCCGCGGGCAGCCCGGCGGCGCAGGCGCGCTTCGGGCACGAAAGGATCAACTTCATCGCGTTGATGCTGTGCCTGATGATGGGCACGGCGGCCATGCCGCACCTGATCACGCGCAGCTACACCACGCGTTCGCCCTCGCAGGCCCGCCGATCGGTGGCGTGGGCGCTGCTGTTCATCACGCTGCTGTATCTGGCCGCACCGCTGCTGGCCGTGCTCGTCAAGGCCCAGGTCCTGCAGCAGGTGGTGGGGCTGCCGATCGACCAGCTGCCGGAATGGATCGGCCGCTGGTCGCGACGCGACCCGAACCTGGTGTCGGTGCACGATCTCAACGGCGACGGCCGGCTGCAATGGGGCGAGCTCTATCTCGGCGGCGACCTGATCGTGCTGGCGGCCCCCGAGATCGGTGGCTTGCCGTACTGGGTCAGCTGCCTGGTGGCGGCCGGGGGCCTGGCCGCGGCGCTTTCCACCGCCGATGGTCTGCTGCTGACCATCGCCAACGCGCTGACACACGATATCGGCTACCGGCTGATCGCGCCCCGGGCCACGGCCGCGGCGCGGGTTGTGGCCTCCAAGGTCATGCTGATGGTGGCGGCGCTGCTGGCGGCGCTGGTCGCATCGCTGGACATCACCGACATCCTGCGCTTCGTCTCGGCGGCGTTCTCGCTCGCGGCGGCGGCGTTCTTCCCGGCGCTCGTGATGGGGGTGTTCTGGCGCCGCGCCAACCGGGCCGGCGCGGTGGCGGCCATGGTGGTCGGCCCGGGCCTGTGCCTCGGCTACATGGGGGCCAACCTGCCCGCCCTGCGCGTCGCGTTCGGCATCACGCAGCCGATGGCGCGCTGCCAGTGGTTCGGCGTCGACGCGGTGGCTGCCGGCATCTTCGCGGTGCCGGCCGGGCTGCTGGCGCTGGTGGTGGTGAGCCTGCTCACGGCGCCGCCCGGCGCCGCGACGCAGGCCCTGATCGACCGCTTCCGCTACCCGCAGCCCGGCGAGTAGCCGCCCCGGCGCCGTCTTTCTGCCGAGCCCGGCTGCTATACTGTCGGGCTTTCCTTGCCGCACCCGTCATGTCGACGCATCGGGGCGGCTTCACGGCACCACGCGCAGCCATTGCCGCGCGCCGGGCCGACATCCACAAGGAGTGTTCATGCGTCACTACGAGATCGTTCTGCTGATCCATCCGGATCAAAGTGAACAGGTTCCGGCCATGCTGGAGCGCTACAAGACCCTGGTCACCGCCGGTGGCGGCAAGGTGCATCGGGTGGAAGACTGGGGTCGGCGCCAGCTGGCTTACATGATTCAGAAGCTGGTGAAGGCGCATTACCTGTGCCTGAACATCGAGTGCGGCAACGAGACGCTGACCGAGCTCGAGACCGGCTTCCGCTTCAACGACGCCGTGTTGCGCCACCTGACCGTGTCGCGGGCCAAGGCAGAGACGGCACCGTCGATCATGATGAAGGCCGTCGAGCGCGAGGAAGCCCGCAAGGAACGCCAGGAGGCCACGGCCTGAGGCGGTCCGGCGCACCTGGCGCCGGCCGGCGGCGATGAACCGGCTGGTTCTCGCCGCCTCGCTGGTGGAGCGGGCGGCGCTGCGTTACACCCCGGCCGGCCTGCCGGCCCTGGACTTGAGCCTGAGGCACGAGTCCGAGGTCAGCGAGGACGGCCAGCCGCGCAAGGTCTCCCTCGAGATCCGCGCGGTGGCCATTGGGGCGGTGACGCGGTCGCTGCTGGCGCTCGAGCTCGGTGCGCTGGCGATGTTTGCCGGTTTCGTCGCCCCGTCGCGCAACAAGCGCGGTCTGCTGTTCCACATCACTTCGGTCGAGCCTGAGGCCTGACCGGAACCCATCCCCGGATGGATCTTCAGTAGGAGTCTTCTATGCCCCCGCCCCGTGGTAAAGGTCGTTTTTCGAAGGACAAGCGCCCCAAGCGCAACAACCAGTCGCTGCTGTTTCGGCGCAAGCGCTTCTGCCGCTTCACCGTCGCCAAGGTCGAGGAGATCGACTACAAGGAGATCGACGTGCTGCGCGATTTCGTCGGCGAGAACGGCAAGATCACGCCCGCGCGCCTGACCGGCACGCGCGCCTACTACCAGCGTCAGCTGACCACCGCGATCAAGCGTGCCCGCTTCCTCGCGCTGCTGCCGTACTCCGACCAGCACAAGGTTTGAGGAGCCCGCCATGCAAGTGATTCTTCTGGAAAAGGTGGGCAAGCTCGGTGACCTGGGCGATGTCGTCAAGGTCAAGCAAGGCTATGCCCGCAACTTCCTGATCCCGTCGAAGCTGGCGCGCCGCGCCACCGAGACCGCGATCCAGGAATTCGCCGACCGCCGCGCTGATCTCGAGAAGGCGGCCGCCGCGAAGCTGGCTGCCGCCCAGGCACTGGGCGCGCAGATGGCGGGCAAGACCGTGCGCATCGCGCAGAAGGCGGGCGTCGACGGCCGGCTGTTCGGCTCGGTCACCAACGCCGACATCGCCGAGGCCCTGACCCAGGCCGGCATGGCCGTGGCCAAGGCCCAGGTGCGGCTGCCCACCGGTCCGCTGAAGACCGTGGGCGAGCACCCGGTGTCGGTGGCTGCGCACACCGACGTGGTGGTCGAGGTGACGGTGCAGGTGGTTGCACAGGCCGACTGAACCGGCGTAAGCTCTCCGCAAAGCAAGAAGGCCGGCTCAGCCGGCCTTCGTCGTTTCCGGGTCGCCGAGTTGTCCCGCGCGGCGCACTCCTCATCCACAGGCTTGCCCACAGGCCGACCCTCGCCACCGCCATGTCCGCCATCTTCGACGCCCGCGACGCCGCCCCCCATGACGACGAAGTGGCCCGACTGCGCGTGCCGCCGCACTCGGTGGAGGCCGAGCAGAGCGTGCTCGGCGGCCTGCTGCTCGACAACCTGGCCTGGGACCGCGCCGGCGACCTGCTCACCGACAGCGACTTCTACCGCCACGAGCACCGGCTGATCTACGGCGCCATTGGCGCGCTGGTGGGCCAGAGCAAGCCCGCCGACGTGATCACGGTCTTCGAGCAATTGCAGAGCCTGGGCAAGGCGGCCGATTGCGGCGGCCTGGCCTATCTCAACGCGCTGGCGCAGAGCGTGCCGAGCGCAGCCAACATGCGACGCTATGCCGAGATCGTGCGCGAGCGATCCATCCTGCGCAAGCTCATCGCCGCCAGCGACGACATCGCCACCAGCGCCTTCAACCCGGCCGGGCGCCAGGTCAGCGCCGTGCTCGACGAGGCCGAGAGCAAGATCTTCCAGATCGGCGAGGAAGGTTCGCGCCAGAAGCAGGGCTTCCAGGGCATCGACAAGCTCGTCGTGAGCCTGATCGACCGCGTCCAGGAACTGCACGACAACGGCGCCGAAGAGGTGACCGGCGTGCGCACCGGCTTCTATGATCTCGACCGCATGACCGCCGGCCTGCAGAAGGGCGACCTGCTGGTGCTGGCGGCGCGGCCATCGATGGGCAAGACCGCGTTCGCGCTCAACATCGCCGAGCACGTGGCCGTGCAGGAAGGGCTGCCGGTGCTCGTGTTCTCGATGGAGATGGGCGCCTCGCAACTGGCGCTGCGGCTGGTGGGCAGCCTGGGACGCATCAACCAGCAGAACCTGCGCACAGGCCGGCTGGACAGCGGCGAATGGGAGCGCCTGACCGATGCCGTCGAGCGCCTGGGCCAGGTCCAGCTGCATATCGACGAGACCGCGGCACTGACCAGCGCCGAGTTGCGCGCGCGAGCCCGCCGCATGGCGCGCCAGTTCGGCACCTTGGGTCTGATCGTGATCGACTACCTGCAGTTGATGAGCGGCAGCAGCGGCAGCGACGAGAACCGCGCCACCGAGCTGGGCGAGATCTCGCGCGGCCTGAAGGCCCTGGCCAAGGAGCTGCAATGCCCCGTGCTCGCGCTGTCGCAGCTGAACCGCAGCGTGGAGAGCCGCAACGACAAGCGACCCATGATGAGCGACCTGCGCGAGTCGGGCGCCATCGAGCAGGACGCCGACGTCATCATGTTCATCTACCGCGACGACTACTACAACAAGGACAGCAAGGAGCCCGGCGTCTCTGAGATCGTGATCGCCAAGCAGCGTAACGGGCCCGTGGGCACGGTGAAGCTCACGTTCCTGAAGCCGCTCACGCGCTTCGACAACCTGGCCCCGGGCAGCAGCGGCGCGGAGTACTGACGCGGCGCTTGTGTCAGACGGTAATACTGTATACATTTAAGGGGTATCCTGTTAGCTCCAGCAACGCCGGAACTACTGGATGGACATCCAGCATATAGCAGCCCCCGAGGCAGGTAAAGACTACCCCCGCAACTGGAACGAATTCCTCGATTGGTTCGGCTCCGAAGAGTCCTGTCTGGCGTATCTCGAACGGCTTCGTTGGCCGCAAGGATTCGTGTGCCCGAGTTGCGGCGCAGCAGGTGAGCCGTACCGATCCAGCCGTTCGCGATTGATGTGCCGCAGTTGTTCGCACCAGAGCACGGTGACCGCGGGCACGATCTTCGACAAGACACGTACGCCGCTTCGGGTCTGGCTGGCCGGCGCCTGGTACCTGACGAACCAGAAGCATGGCGTCAGTGCCCTGGGCCTGCAGCGGGTGCTGGGTCTCGGAGGCTACGAGACGGCCTGGACGATGTTGCACCGCTTTCGCCGGGCGATGGTTCGGCCGGATCGCAAGCGCTTGAAGGGTGTGGTCGAAGTCGACGAGACCTACCTGTCCATCAGCGATCGAGACGCCCCCATGCCAGAGGACCAGCGAAAGAAGCGCAAGAACCGCACGCATCAGGTGCTGGTGGTCATGGCCGTGGAGTTGCTGCAGCCCAAGGGCTTCGGTCGAATCCGGCTGCGTCGCATCGACAACGACTCGGCCGAACAGGTGGTGCCGTTCGTGCAGGCCAGCATCGAAGCCGGCGCACAAGTTCGCACTGACGGCTCGGCCGCCTACCGGGAACTGAAGGACCTGGGATACGACCACCAGCGCACGGTCATGCTCGGCTCGGAGGTGCCGGCGCACGTATCGATGGCAGGCGTGCACCGGGTGGCCGCGCTGATCAAGCGATGGATCCTGGGCACCCACCACGGGTCGGTACAGCCCGCGCACTTGGACGCCTACCTGGACGAGTTCGTCTTCCGCTTCAACCGCCGCACATCGGCCTCGCGCGGCATGCTGTTCTACCGACTGCTGCAACAAGCAGTGGTGACGGATCCGGTGACCTACGAGAGCGTCGTGAGGCCTCTACCCAAGACGCCAAAGGCAGCGTAGAGTTACTGGATGGGCATCCAGTATTCGGCTCCGACTGGAGCTAAGCTGATACCCCTTATACATTTACAGTATGTCGCAGCCCCCGCCACCTGCCTTACGCGCACCCGCCCGCACCCCGGCCACAGGCGCTCCCGCCGCCACCCTCATGTTCGTGCCGCCGCCAGTGGCGCCGAAGGGTCGCGGCACGGTCTGGGCCCTCGAGCACCGCTTCAACGAACGCTCGCGCAGCGAATTCGACGATGGCTGGGGCACGCTCGAGCAGGCTGCGCGGCAGGAGCGCGCGGCACCCGAGACGCTGGTGCGCGAAGAGCAGGTGCGCGGCATCCTGTCGGGCAACGACTCGCCCGACATCGGCTTCGATCTGTCCATCAACCCGTACCGCGGCTGCGAGCACGGCTGCACCTACTGCTATGCGCGGCCCACGCACAGCTGGCTGAACCTGTCGCCAGGGCTCGACTTCGAGACCCGCATCGTGGCCAAGGTCAACGCCGCCGAGCGTCTGCGCGAGGCGCTTTCGGCACCCGGCTACACGCCAGGCCTGCTGAACATCGGCTCGGTCACCGATGCCTACCAGCCGGCCGAGCGCCGGCTGCGCATCACGCGCTCGGTAATCGAGGTGCTGGCTGAAGCGCGGCACCCGTTCTCCGTCATCACCAAGTCCAGCCTGGTCGAACGCGATCTCGACCTCATCGCGCCGATGGCGGAAGCCAGACTGGCTGCCGTCTATGTGTCACTGACGACGCTCGACCCCGCATTGGCGCGTGCGATGGAGCCGCGGGCCGCGGCGCCGCAGCGCCGGCTGCGCACCCTCGAGACGCTGGCGCGCGCCGGTGTGCCGGTGGGCGTGAGCGTGTCGCCGCTGATCCCGTTTCTCAACGAGCCCGAACTCGAACGCATCCTGCAGGCCGCGCGCGACGCCGGCGCGCAGACGGCCTTCAGCATCGTGCTGCGCCTGCCCTGGGAAGTGAACCCGCTGTTCCAGCAATGGCTGCACCACCTGGTGCCCGACCGTGCCGCGCGCATCATGGCCCGCGTGCGCGAGATGCGCGGCGGCCGCGACAACGACAGCCGCTTTGGCACGCGCATGACGGGCGTAGGCGTGTGGTCGCAGCTGTTGCGCCAGCGCCTGGCCCAGGCCTGCGCGCGCATGGGCTACCGGCGCGAGCGCGTGCCCCTGGATCTGACGCAGTTCAGGCGTCCGCCGCGCTGGGCCGGGCAGGGCCAGCTGTTCTGACCCGGCTGGCGCGCTACTTGAAGATGTCCTTCACGCGGTCGGTCCAGCTCTTGGCGTTGGGTGAGTGGCGGTCGCCCGACTTGCGGAACGATTCGTCCAGCTCCTTCAGCAGCTTGCGCTGGTGCTCGGTCAGCTTCACCGGGGTCTCGACCGAGACGTGGCAGTACAGGTCGCCCGGGTAGCTGCTGCGCAGACCCTTGATGCCCTTGCCGCGCAGGCGGAAGGTCTTGCCGTGCTGGGTGCCTTCGGGCAATTCGATCTCGGCCTTGTTGCCCAGCGTGGGCACCTCCACCGTGCCGCCCAGGGCCGCGGTGGTCAGCCCCACCGGCACCGTGCAGTGCAGGTCGTCGCCGTCGCGCTCGAAGATCTCGTGTTGCTTGACGCGGATCTCGATGTACAGGTCGCCTGCCGGCCCGCCGTTGGTGCCAGGCTCGCCGTTGCCGGCCGAGCGGATGCGCATGCCCTCGCTGATGCCGGCCGGGATCTTCACCTCCAGCGTCTTCTGCTTCTTGATCTTGCCCGCGCCGCTGCAGGCGGTGCAGGGCTCGGGGATGATCTTGCCGCTGCCGTGGCAGTGCGGGCAGGTCTGCTGGATGCTGAAGAAGCCCTGGCGCAGGTGCACCGTGCCGGCGCCATTGCAGGTGGTGCAGGTCTTGGCGCTCGTGCCGGGCTTGGCGCCCGTGCCACGGCAGGTCTCGCAGTTGTCCCAGCTCGGCACGCGGATCTGCGTCTCCTTGCCGAAGGCGGCCTCCTCGAGCGAGATCTCCATCGCGTAGCTGAGATCGCTGCCACGGTAGACCTGCTGGCCGCCACCGCCGCGTCGGCTGCTGCCCTGGCCACCGAAGATGTCGCCGAAGATGTCGCCGAAGGCCTCGGCGAAACCGCCAAAGCCCTCGGCCCCCGGCCCGCCTCGGCCAGCGCCCATGTTCGGATCCACCCCGGCGTGGCCATACTGGTCGTAGGCCGCCCGCTTGCCCGGGTCGGACAGCATCTCGTAGGCTTCCTTGGCCTCCTTGAACCGCTCCTCGGCCTTCTTGGCATCGTCTCCCTGGTTGCGGTCCGGGTGGTGCTTCATCGCCAGCTTGCGATAAGCCTTCTTGATGTCGTCGTCGGACGCGTTCTTCGGTACGCCGAGGATCTCGTAGAAATCGCGCTTGGCCATGGGTGAGTTGCTGCGGGATTAAGCAAAACCGCCGCGGCCGGCGCGGGGCCGGGGCCCGGACGCTCGAACGCGGCGCGGCATCGCGGCGGCCCATGGGCGGGCCGGCCGCGACATTACTTGTTGACTTCCTTGAAGTCGGCGTCGACCACGTTGTCGTCTGCGGGCCGAGCCTGGGCCTTGGGTGCCTCGCCGCCGGAGGGCGCAGCAGCGGCACCGGCAGCGCCGGCTGCGGCCGAGGCATCGGCATACATCTTCTCGCCCAACTTCTGGCTGACCGTCATCAAGGCCTCGGTCTTGGCCTCGATGGTCGCCTTGTCGTCGCTCTTCAGCGCGTCCTCGACGTCCTTGATCGCGGCCTCGATCTTCTCCTTTTCGCCGGCTTCGAGCTTGTCGCCATGCTCGGCCAGGCTCTTCTTGACCGAGTGCTGCAGTGCGTCGGCCTGGTTGCGCGCCTGCACCAGCTCGAGCTTCTTGGCGTCCTCGGCGGCATTGACCTCGGCGTCCTTCACCATCTTCTCGATCTCGGCCTCGCTCAGGCCCGAGTTGGCCTTGATGGTGATCTTGTTTTCCTTGCCCGTGGCCTTGTCCTTGGCCCCCACGTGCAGGATGCCGTTGGCGTCGATGTCGAACGTCACCTCGATCTGCGGCAGCCCGCGCGGTGCCGGGGGGATGCCCTCGAGGTTGAACTCGCCCAGGCTCTTGTTGCCTGCGGCCAACTCGCGCTCGCCTTGGAAGACCTTGATCGTCACCGCCGGCTGGTTGTCGTCAGCGGTGCTGAACACCTGGCTGAACTTGGTCGGGATGGTGGTGTTCTTCTTGATCATCTTGGTCATCACGCCGCCCAGGGTCTCGATGCCCAGCGACAGCGGCGTCACGTCCAGCAGCAGCACGTCCTTGCGCTCGCCGCCCAGCACCTGGCCCTGGATCGCCGCGCCCACCGCCACCGCCTCGTCGGGGTTGACGTCCTTGCGCGGCTCCTTGCCGAAGAACTCCTTCACCTTCTCCTGCACCTTGGGCATGCGCGTCATGCCGCCGACCAGGATCACGTCGTCGATGTCCGACAGCTTCACGCCAGCGTCCTTGACCGCGATCTTGCACGGGTCGATGGTGCGCGCGATGAGGTCGTCGACCAGGCTCTCGAGCTTGGCCCGCGTGAGCTTGATGTTCAGGTGCTTGGGGCCGGAGGCATCGGCCGTGATGTACGGCAGGTTGACGTCGGTCTGGGTGCTGTTGGACAGCTCGATCTTGGCCTTCTCGGCCGCCTCCTTCAGACGCTGCAGCGCCAGCACGTCCTTCGTCAGGTCGACGCCCTGTTCCTTGCGGAACTCGGTGACGATGTAGTCGATGATGCGCTGGTCGAAGTCTTCGCCGCCCAGGAAGGTGTCGCCGTTGGTCGACAGCACCTCGAACTGCTTCTCACCGTCGACGTCGGCGATCTCGATGATCGAGATGTCGAAGGTGCCCCCGCCCAGGTCGAACACCGCGATCTTGCGGTCGCCCTTGCCGTGCTTGTCCAGGCCGAAGGCCAGCGCCGCGGCGGTGGGCTCGTTGATGATGCGCTTGACATCCAGGCCGGCGATGCGGCCGGCGTCCTTGGTGGCCTGACGCTGGCTGTCGTTGAAGTAGGCCGGCACCGTGATGACGGCCTCGGTGACCTCTTCGCCGAGGTAGTCCTCGGCCGTCTTCTTCATCTTGCGCAGCACCTCCGCGCTGACCTGCGGCGGCGCCAGCTTCTTGCCGCGCACCTCGACCCAGGCGTCGCCGTTGTCGGCGGCAGCGATCTTGTAGGGCATCAGGTCGATGTCCTTCTGCACTTCCTTCTCGGTGAACTTGCGGCCGATCAGGCGCTTCACCGCGTACAGCGTGTTGCGCGGGTTGGTGACGGCCTGGCGCTTGGCGCTGGCGCCGACCAGTACCTCGCCATCTTCCTGGTAGGCGATGATCGACGGCGTGGTGCGCGCACCCTCGCTGTTCTCGATCACTTTGGTGGTGTTGCCTTCCATGACCGCGACGCACGAGTTCGTCGTGCCGAGGTCGATGCCGATGATCTTGCCCATGTCTGGTGCTCCTGTGGCGTGGTGTCGCTGGGATGGGAATTGCGGCTGGCGCGCCGTCTTTCAAGGGCCGGCGGGACCGCCGGACCGCAAGGCAGCGCCGTCTCCGGGGGCGCCGCCCTGCTGCGGCGGCTCTGCGGCTGCTACTTGGGTGCGCTGACCGTGACCAGGGCCGGCCGCAGCACCCGCTCGGCGATGAGATAGCCCTTCTGCAGCACCGCGACCACGGTGTTGGGCTCCTGGTCGGCCGGCACGACGCTGATGGCCTGGTGCTGGTGCGGATCGAAGCGGGTGCCGGCCGGCGGCGCGATGGCCAGCACCTTGTTGCGCTCCAGTGCCTGCGACAGCTGGCGCAGCGTGGCGTGCACGCCTTCCAGCAGCTGCTCGGGCGTGGCGCTCTGGATCGCGATGGCGGCCTCCAGGCTGTCCTTCACCGGCAGCAGGCTCTCGGCGAAGCCTTCGACGGCGAAGCGCCGCGCTTTGGCTATCTCTTCCTCGGCGCGACGTCGCGTGTTCTCGGCCTCGGCCTTGGCACGCAGGAAGGCGTCGGAGACCTCGGTGTGGCGGGCTTGCAACTCGGCCAGCCGGGAGGCCAGGTCGGGCTGGTCGTCGGTGTCGGGGGTGGGTTCGGTGACCGTCTCGGTCTGCTCGATGGGGGTGTCGGATGTCGGATTCATGCTGCGGCTGCGTGGGGCTGGGCGGGACATGGGGCCGGTGCGACAGACTTCAAGGGGCCGCTGCATCGCCCGGCTCAGGCGCCCTCGTCGGCGCTGGCACTCCAGCGCTGCCAGTCGACCAGGCGCCGGCGCTCGCGCTTGGTGGGCCGGCCGGGCGGTGGCTGCACACCGCCCGGGCCCGCGGCCAGCCGCTGCTGCTCGGCCCAGCGCTGGCGGGCGTCCAGGCTGGCAGGGGTTTCCTCGTACAGGCCTTGCGCCACTGGCGCCGGGCCGCGCAAGGCCGCCAGTTGCCGCACCACCACCACGCGTTCGATCGGGCCCTGGCGCAGCCCGACGCGGTCGCCCAGCCGCAACTCGCGTCCGGGCTTGGCCGTCTGGTCGTTGACACACACGCGGCCCCGGTCCGCGTCGGCGGCGGCCAGCGCGCGGGTCTTGTAAAGGCGCGCCGCCCACAGCCATTTGTCCAGGCGCAAGCGCGGCGGATCGGCGGTCGTCATGGGGCCCCGATTATCGGGCGCCTGCGTCAAGCCCCGCGTCCCGCGCCTGCATTGGGCTGGCGACAGTTCAGGCGAACAGGGGGGGTGCCGCCGTTGTCGCCGCAGGGTGGGCGGGGCTAGACTGAATCGCGCCCAGCAGATCCACCGATCGCCAGCGGACCCGGGGATTTCGGACCCGGGATGACCACGGCGGAGGTGCGAGCCGAAGAGCCGATCTCGCGCCGACGCCAGGAGGTGAACTTGAGTCCCGCATCCCCCCAGGGCTGGCATCGCGCCATGCTCGCCCCGTTGTTTGTCTGCGCCGCCACCGCCGGCGCCCAGACCGCGCCGCCGGCAGCTCCCACGCCCGCGGACCCCGCCTCCGCCCCAGCCCGCGCAGCCACGCCCGTGATCGACGTGCAGCGCTTCAACGTCGTGGGCAACACCCTGCTGGCGCCCGGGCAGTTGCAGGCGGTGCTGGCGCCCTTTGTCGGGCAGCGCTCGCTGGAAGACCTGCAGCGTGCCGCGGCGGCCGTGCAGCGGCTGTACGGGGACGCCGGCTACGGCGGCGTGGTGGCCTACCTGCCCGCGCAGACCGTCAGCGGCGGGGTGGCCGTGATCCAGGTGGTCGAAGGCCGCGTCGGCAAGATCAGCGTGCGCGGCGCACCCGGCTTCGACGAGGCCAACGTGCGCGCCAGCGTGCCCGACCTTCGGATCGGGCAGACCCCACGCGCGCGCCGCATCAACGTGCAGAACGTGATCGCCAACGAAAACCCGGCCAAGCGGCTGCAGGTGCTGCTGAAGCCGGGCGACCAGCCGGGCAGCATCGATGCCGATCTGTCGGTCGATGCCCGCCCCTTGCAGAGCATGACGGTGGGGGTGGACGACACCGGCACCCAGCGCACCGGCCGCTACCGCATCGGCGCGACCTGGCAGAACGCCAACCTCACCGGCCACGACGATGTGCTCAGCGCGCAATACCAGACGTCGCCCTCCAAGCCGAGCCAGGTGACCATCCTCAGCGCCGGCTACCGCCTGCCCCTGTATGCCGAGCTGGCCACGCTCGACGCATATCTGGCGTACGCCAACGTCAATGCCGGCGCCAGCGCCACCGCCGCGGGCGACGTGCGCATCAATGGCAAGGGCCGCCTGGGCGGCCTGCGCATGACCTGGTACCTGCCGGTGGCCGGCGAGTTCGACCATCGCGTCGGCCTGGCGCTCGACCGCCGCGAGTACATCAACAACTGCGAGGTGGCGGGCCTGCCCTCCGGCGCCTGCGGCCCGGCCGGGGCCAACGTGGCCGTCACGCCGTTGTCGGTGGACTACAGCGTCCAGTCCACCAGCGGCCTGCGCTGGGGCGCCGACGTGGCGCTGAGCGCCAACCTGGGCGTGGGCGGTGGCGACAGCGGCCAGGCCGCGTTCGATGCCGTGCGCACGGGGGCCAAGCGCGGCTATTCGATGCTGCGCGCCACGTTCTCGGCCGCGTTGCCGCTGGGCGAGCGCTGGCAGCTGCGCACGCGGCTGGCCGGTCAGGGCACGTCCGATGCGCTGGTGCCCGGCGAGCAGTTCGGCATCGGCGGCGCGAACTCGGTGCGCGGCTATGAAGAGCGCGAGCTGGTCGGCGATCGCGGCGTGCAAGGGGCGCTCGAGCTCGTGGGACCCGAGCTGCTGGGGCCACGTGCCGGTCCCTCGGGCCTGTACGCCTCGCTGCTGCCGCTGCTGTTCGTCGATGCAGGCCAGGTGGGTAACGTGATGGGGGCGCCCTGCAGCGGCACCCACACCCGCTGCAGCCTGTGGTCGGTGGGCGTGGGGCTGCAGTTCTCGCGCGGGCCGCTGCAGGCCCGGCTGGCGGTGGCCGATGCGCGCCGGGACGGCCTCGTCACCCGTCGCGGCGACCGACGCACGCATGCCGCTCTGAGCTATTCGTTCTGACCCTACACCGCCGCGCGGCAACGCCGTCCGACCCTGACACCCACCGCCCACGAGTCCGTCATGAACCAGCCGCTTGCACGTCGCCTCGCTTGCCGCCCGTCGGGTGGCCCGACCCTGAGCCCGGCTGCCGCGCGCCGCGGCTGGCGGCTGCGCCCGCGCGCCCTGGCCCTGGCCCTGGCGGCCGGCGGCGTCGCGCCCAGCCTGCTGCCGCCCGGCGCGGGCCAGGCGCTGGCGCAGGCGTTGCCCGGCGGGCTGCAGGTGGTGCATGGCCAGGCCAGCGTCGCCACCGTGGGCAACCAGATGACGGTGACCAACAGCGCCGGCGCCATCCTCAACTGGCAGAGCTTCTCGGTGGGGGCGAGCCAGGCGGTGCGCTTCCAGCAGCCCGACGCGTCGAGCAAGGTGTTGAACCGCGTGCTGGGTGCCGACCCGTCGAACATCCAGGGCCGCATCAGCAGCAACGGCCAGGTCTGGTTGCTCAACCCCTACGGCGTGCTGTTCGGTGCCAACGCACGCGTGGACGTGGGCTCGCTGGTGGTGTCCACGCTCAACCTCGCCGACACCGACTGGCTGAAGCAGAACCCGGTGTTCAACGCCGGCAACGCGGCCGGCGCGGCCACGGCGTCCATCGTCAACCAGGGCGAATTGCGCACGGTCAACGGCGGTCGCGTCATTCTGCTGGCGGGCGCCGGCGGCATCAGCAACGCGGGCCTGATCAGCGCCCCGGGCGGGCAGGTGGTGCTGGCGGCCGGCAAGTCGGTGCAGCTGGTCGACAGCGGCCTGCCCAATCTCGCGGTCGAGGTGGCGGCCCCCGCGGGGCAGGCCGTCAACCTGGGCCAGCTGCTGGCCGCGGGCGGCCGCATCGACGTGCTGGCGGCGATGGTCAACCAGCAAGGCATCGTGCGGGCCGATGCCGTGCAGGGCCGCGGCGGCCAGGTGCTGCTGCGCGGCAGCGATGCCCTCACGGCTGCAGCGGGCAGCACGACCAGCGCCAACGGCAGCGCGGGCGGGCAGGTCACGCTCGATGCCGGTGGCGGCACGGCCAGCATTGCCGGCGGCGTGCAGGCCGACGGCAGCGCCGGCCGCGGCGGCCAGGTGCAGCTGCTCGGGCAGCAGGTGGGTCTGCTGGACGGTGCTGCCGTCGAGGCCTCGGGCGCCGGCGGCGGCGGGCAGGTGCTGGCCGGCGGGGGCGCCGCGGGCCAGGACGCGAACGTGCCCAACGCCCAGGCGGTGTTCATGGCGCGCGGCGCCTCCATCCACGCCGACGCCACCGAGCAGGGTGACGGCGGCCACATCGTGCTGTGGAGCGACCGCGCCACGCGCGCCTACGGCAGCCTGAGCGCGCGCGGCGGCGCCGATGGCGGCAACGGCGGCCTGGTCGAGACCTCGGGCGGCTGGCTCGACGCCCAGCCCCTGGCCATCGACACCAAGGCGCCGCAGGGCCGGGCGGGCACGTGGCTGATCGACCCGTACAACATTGCCATCGTGGACACCGGCACCGACACGACGCTGCAAGCCAGCTCCTTCAGCGGTGGCGTGTCCTACGCCGCCAACGGCGACAACTCCCTCATCACCACCGGCACGATCGCGACCTGGCTCAACCAGGGCCTGAATGTCGTCGTCTCGACGACGCCCGTCCCCGACTACGGCCTGCAGGCAGGCGACATCTCGATGATCGGCGCCACGCTCGCCGTCGGGCCTGCGGCCAACGTGACGCTCACGCTCGACGCCAGCCGCAACATCGTGCTGTCGGGAGCCACCATCCACCAGGACCCGGCCAGCTCCGGCACGCTCAACCTCGTGTTCAGCGCCGCCAACGCCGGCCAGGGCGCGATCTCGATCGACAACTCGGCCCTCAGCGTCGTGCACGGCGGCAACATCACGCTCACCGGGCCCAGCACCACCTCGGGCCCGAACGGCGTTTCGCCCTTCGCCGGCGCCATCGGCTACAACAACAACAGTTCGGGCGTGTCGATCAACGGCTCGCAGCTGTCCAGCGACACGGGGGCGATCACGCTGCACGGCCTGAGCACGGCCGGCACCAGCCTGGCCAACACCGCGCGCGGTGTCTCGGTCACCGGCAGCAGCCTGCTCGCGGCAGGCAGTCTGGACATCGCGGGCTGGGTCGACACCGATGCCAGCCTCGACCGCTATGGCGTGTACCTGCAGGCAGGTTCCACGCTCGACGCGACCGGCGCCATCCGCATCGACGGTACGGCCCTGTCTGCCGCCAACACGCCGCGTGCGTTCCAGGGCGTGTCGCTGGGCGGCGCGGTCGCCGCCACGGTCGGCGGCACGGCCGGGCCGATGACGATCACCGGCTTGGCCCGCGGCGCGAGCCCGGGTGGCGTGAGCGTATTCGTCGGCAGCACCGCATCCATCGACGCATCGGCGGCCTCGTCGCTGGCGATCACCGCCACCGACGGCCAGGTCAGCCTGGGCGACCCCAATGTGTACAGCGCCAGCCCGTCGCTCACCCTGCCCAGCGGCGGCACGGCGGCCATCGCCAGCAATGGCAGCGGCACCGGCTCGGTGCTGTTCAGCAACTATCCCAGCATCTACGGAGCGCCGAGTTCGTTCACGGTCAGCGCCACCGATGTCAATGGCTACGCCTACTTTTACAACAGCGGCAGCGACACGTTTAGCGCCAATACGCTCAGCCTGGGCGGTTATCTGTCCGGCGCCAGCGCGCTGACACTGAATGCCACGACCTTCAGCTCGCAGTACCTGAATGCCAACGTTTCGGGCCCGTTGCGGATCAACGCCGATACCGTGACGCTGGGGGCGTCGACATCCCTGACCAGCCAGGCCACGGGCAATGCGATCGACATCAACTCGCTGTCCTTCTTCAACAATGCCGGCCCGGCGGCCCTGAATGTCACCGGCCCCGGCCGCTGGCGGGTCTACGCCCTCGACCAGACGCCCACCAACTTCACCCTGGGCGGGCTCAACTACGACGCGACCGTCTACGGCAGCACGCCGTCGTCGGCGCTCAACGCCGGCCCTTACACCAACACGGGCAAGTTGCTGGTGTTCTCCACCGCGCCGTCGCTGACGCAGAGCGCCAGCGGCCCCATCTCGCGCATCTACGACGCCACGACGGCCATCTCGTTCGCGGCGGGCGGGCCGGTCTCCGGGCTGATCGACGGCGACCGGATCGTCGGCAACTTCGACACCAAGGACGTCGGCAGCAACAAGCCGATCACGCTGTTCCCGGCTGCCGCCGCGCCCGACATCCTCGACGCCAACGGCAAGCCCGTGTACGGCTACGCCGTGCCCAGCAGCTTCTCGCTCGCGGGCAGCATCACGCCCTTCACCGTGACGGTGGGCGGCACGCAGGTGCTGGCCAAGACCTACAACGCCGACCCCACGGCCACCTTGCAGGGTGGCACGATCCAGAGCGCCATCGCGCAGGCCCTGCCGGCCGATGCCAGCAGCCTCACGCTGACGCAGGCGGGCCGGTTCAGCAGTACCCAGGCGGGCACCGGCATCCCCGTGACGGCGCTTGACACCCTCGGCGGGCCGGGGGTCGGCAACTACACGCTGGTGCAGCCCACCGGCCTCACCGGCACCATCGCCCCGGCCCCGCTGACCGTGGGCGGCACCACGGTGGCCAGCAACAAGACCTACGACGGCACCGTGGTCGCGCAGCTCGCGGGCGGTGTGCTCAGTGGCACGCTCTACGGCGGCGACGTCGTCGGCCTGAGCCAGACGGGCACGTTCGCCACGCCCAACGCGGGCACCCATCTGGCGGTGACCGCGGCCGACAGCCTCACCGGGCCCGCGGCCGGCAACTACGTGCTGCAAGGCCAGCCCGGCGGCCTGTTCGCCGACATCAACCCGGCCCTGCTCACGGTGACCGGCACGCAGGTGCAGACCAAGACGTACGACGCCAATGCCACGGCAACGCTGGCCAACGGCACGCTGGCCGGGGTGCTGCAGGGCGACCTGGGCAGCGTCACGCTGACCCGGCAGGCCGGCTACTACGCCAGCGCCAATGCCGGCACCGGCATCGCCGTGATGGCCGCCGATGCCATCGGCGGGCCGGCCTCGGGCAACTACACCCTGGTGCAGCCCGGCGGCCTCACAGGCACCATCGACCCGGCGCCGCTCACCCTGGGCGGCACCACGGTGGCCAGCAGCAAGGTCTACGATGGCACCACCAGCGCCGTGCTGAGCGGAGGCGTGCTGCTGGGCACCGTCTACCCGGTCGACAACGTCGGCTTGCGCCAGACGGGCACGTTCGCCAGTGCCAATGTCGGCAGCAACCTGCCGGTCGCCGAATCGAACACGCTCACCGGTCCGGGTGCCGGCAACTACGTGCTGCAGGCGTCCTCCAACGATCTGGTGGCCAGCATCACGCCGGCGACGCTCACCTACGTGGCCACGCCGGCGCTGGCGTTCAGTGGCAGCACGCTCGGGCCCTTCAGCGGCAGCGTGACCGGCTTCGTCGGTAGCGACAGCCTGGGCAGCGCCACGACGGGCAACCTGGTCTTCACCACCAGCGCCACCTCGGCATCGCCCGCGGGCTCGTACCCGATCGACGGCTCGGGTCTGGCGGCCGTCAACTACAGCTTTGTGCAGGCCCCCGGCAACGCCACCGCCCTGACGCTCGCGAGCCCGAACGTTGGGCCACCGAGCCCGCCGCCGCCGAGCGGCCCGCCGCAACCGTCGCAGCCGCCGCTGCCACTGCCGCCCGAGCCCGTGAAGGTGACTTCCGTGCTGCCGCCCGAGCGCGTCGCCACCGCCTACCAGGGCCGCGTGATCGACGCAGTGCAGGCCGTGCAGACGACGCCCGGCGGCGGCACCTATTTCGGCAGCATCGATCTGAGCACGCTCACCGGCGACGCCCTGATCTCGCTGCTCGAGGCACGCAGCCGCTACAAGCGCGAGGTGTTCGGCGTCGGCATCCGCCTGCTTGAGGCCGACCCGGCGCTGGCCGATGCGCCGGCGTGCGAGACGCAAGACCAGCTCGAGGCGGGCGTGTGCATTGCCGGCGACGCGTTGATCAACAGCCTGCAGGCGCAGGCGGGCCCCGAGCCTGTGCTGCCGGTGCCCGCCCTGCCGGCCATCGGCGTGACGGCGGCCACGCCCGGCGCAGCGCCCACGCCCGGGCCGGCCGAGCCGGCGTTGGCCGGCGCGCCGGCCGCGGCGCCGCCGGTGGTGGTGGCCAGCCTGCCGGTGCTGGC
>JAGWLO010000064.1 GCA_028872015.1 Burkholderiales bacterium
GCCGCCGCTGCCGCGCAGCCATGCCGCCAGCGCCGGCGACACGGCGCCGCAGCCCGGCGCCGGCAGCGAGCTCGACGGCGTGCGGGCCTGGCGCCGCGGCGACAGCCTGCGCCAGGTGCTGTGGAAGAAAGTGGCGCGCAGCGGCGAGCTGGTCAGCCGCGAGACCAGCGGCAGCGCGCAGCGCCAGCTCTGGTTGGACTGGCAGGCGGGCGCCGGCGGCGATGTCGAGCAGCGGCTGTCGCGGCTGGCGGCCTGGGTGCTGCTGGCCGAGCGCGAAGGCCTGGCCTGCGGGCTGCGGCTGCCCGGCCGCGAGCTGGCCCCGGGCCAGGGCGAGGCGCACCGGCGCTCGGCGCTCGATCTGCTGGCGCTGTGGCCATGAACACCGGCACGGGCCAGCGCCCGGCCCTGCGGCGCAGCGCCGGCGCCTGGCGCGAGCGCGCCGCGCGGCTGCCGCGCGAGACGCGCGACACCCTGTTCCACCTGGTCGTCATCGGCTGGGCCATCGCGCCGCACTTCGGGCACCTGCCGCCCTGGTGCAGCGCGCTCACGGCGCTGCTGCTGCTGTGGCGGGCGCGGCTGGCGCTGGCCGGCGCCGCCCTGCCCGGCCGCTGGGTCGTCAGCGCGCTGCTGGTGCTGGCCGCCGGGCTCACGCTGGCCACCGAACGCACGCTGCTGGGCAAGGAGGCCGGCGTCACGATGCTGGTGGTGCTGATGGCACTGAAGACGCTGGAGCTGCGCGCGCGGCGCGATGCGCTGGTGGTGTTCTTCCTCGGCTTCTTCCTCGTGCTGACGCAGTTCCTGTATTCGCAGTCGCTGGCCACCGGGCTGTGGCTGCTGTCGGCGGTGTGGGGGCTGCTCACGGCGCTGGCGCTGGCGCACATGCCGGTGGGCCGGCCGCCGCTGGCGCGCGCCGCCGCCGTGGCCGCGCGCGCCGCACTGCTGGGCGTGCCGCTGATGCTGCTGCTGTTCGTGCTGTTTCCGCGCATCGGGCCGCTGTGGGGCCTGCCGCAGGACGCCGGCGCCAGCACCGGCCTGTCGGGCACGCTGCGCATGGGCGGCCTGGCCGAGGTGGCCGAGGACGACTCCATCGCGCTGCGCATCCGCTTCTTCGGCCCGCCGCCGCGGCCCGACGCGCTGTACTTCCGCGGGCCCGTGCTGTCCACCTTCGACGGTCGTGCCTGGACGCGCCTGGTGCCCACCGTGCCGGTGGCGCAGCGCCCACGGCTCGAGCTCGCGACCCAGGGCCCGGGCGTGCGCTACGAGATGACGCTCGAGCCGAGCCGCCTGCCGCTGCTGCCGCTGCTGGAGATGACGCCCGACCGGCCCGGCGCCGCACCGCGGCTGCCCGGCTGGCTGGCGCTGCAGCGGCCCGACGGGCAGTGGCAGACCGACCGCCCCGTGGCCGAGCGGCTGCGCCTGCAGGCCACGGCCTGGCCGTCCTTCCACCAGGGCCCGCGCGAGCCCGTGGCCGGCCTGGTCGACCTGCTGGCGCTGCCGGCCGGCTACAACCTGCGCACCATCGCCTGGGCGCGTCGGCTGCACGAGCGCGCCGACCTCGTCCACGCCGACCCGCGCACGCTGGCCGACGCGGTGCTGCAGCACATCCGCAGCGGCGGCTACACCTACACCCTGAGCGCCGGCACCTACGGCCGCGATGCGGTGGACGAGTTCTGGCTCGACCGCAAGCGCGGCTTCTGCGAGCACTTCGCCAGCGCCTTCGTGGTGGTGATGCGCGCCCTGGGCGTGCCGGCGCGCATCGTCACCGGCTACCAGGGCACCGACCCGAAGCCGCAGGACGGCTGGTACGTCGTGCGCCAGAGCGCCGCCCATGCCTGGGCCGAGATCTGGCAGCCCGGCGCCGGCTGGCTGCGGGTGGACCCCACCGCCGCGGTCGCCCCTGATCGCATCGAGCGCGGCACGCGCCTGCCGCTGCCGCAGGGCCTGGTCACCGGCGCCATCGGGCGCTTCGACCAGGCCCTGGCCACCCGCCTGCGGGATGCCTTCGAGAGTCTGGACAACCGCTGGAACCAGTGGGTGCTGAACTACTCGCGCAGCCAGCAGTTCGACCTGCTGCGCCGCCTGGGCGTGGCCGCCCCCGACTGGCAGGACCTGGCACGACTGCTGACGACGATCCTGGCCGCGGCGGCGCTGGCCGGCGCCGCCTGGGCCTGGTGGGACCGGCATCGCCAGGACCCCTGGCAGCGCCTGCAGCGCCGCGTGCAGCAGCGGCTGCAGGCGCTGGGCGTGGCGGTGCAGCCGCACCACGGGCCGCGCGAGCGCGCGCAGCAGGTGCGCGTCCGGCTCGGCCCGCGCGGCGAGCCGCTGGCCGCGGCGCTGGAAGCGCTGGACCGCCAGCGCTACCGCGCCGGTGCCACCGACGGCGCCAGCCAGCGCGCCTGGTGGCAGGGGTTCGCGCAGGCGCTGCGGGGGCTGCGATGACCGCGATGCGCAGCTCGGCTGGGTGGGCGGGATTGGCGCGGTCGAGCGGCCGGCGGACTCCACGCCGCCCCCCGGGCGCGCCCGCGCGCACTCAGGCGCGCGGGCCCAGGCCCGCCAGGTCGAGCAGGAAGGCGTAATCGCGCGCCGCCTCGGCCAGGCTCTGGAAGCGCCCCGAGGCGCCGCCATGGCCGGCGTCCATGTTCACGTGCAGCAGCAGCGGCCGCGTGTCGGTCTTGCGCGCGCGCAGCCGTGCCACGTACTTGGCGGGTTCGAAGTACTGCACCTGCGCGTCCCACAGGCCGGTGGTGACCAGCATCGCGGGGTAGTCCTGCGCGGCCAGGTTGTCGTAGGGCGAGTAGCTCAGCATGTAGGCGTACGCCGCCGGCTGCCGCGGGTCGCCCCACTGCTCCCACTCGTTGGCCGTGAGCGGGATGCTCTCGTCGAGCATGGTGGTGACGACGTCGACGAAGGGCACCTTGGTCACGATGCCGCGGTAGCGGGCGCCGGCCTGGTTGGCCACCGCGCCCATCAGCAGGCCGCCGGCCGAGCCGCCGCTGGCGAACACGCGGCCGGCATCGCCCCAGCCCGCCTTCACCAGCGCCTCGGTGGCGTCGACGAAGTCGTTGAAGGTGTTCTGCTTGTGCATCAGCCGGCCGGCCTCGTACCAGGCCTCGCCCAGCTCGGCGCCGCCGCGCACGTGGGCGATGGCCACCACGAAGCCGCGGTCGAGCAGGCAGACGCGGTTGGACGAGAACGCGGGGTCGTACGACAGTCCGTACGAGCCGTAGCCGATGACGAGCAGGGGCGCCGTGCCGTCCTGGCGCGCGCGGTCGGGCCGCCAGGCCAGCGTCACCGGGATGCGGCAGCCGTCGCGGGCATCGGCCCACAGCCGCGCCGTGGCGTACTGCGCGGCCTGGTAGCCGGGCACCGGCTGCTCCTTGCGCAGCAGCGTGCGGCCGCTGGCCAGGTGCAGGTCGTAGGTGGCCTTGGGCCGCACCATCGACGTGACCGTGAAACGCAGATGCGCCGCGCGTGCGTCGCGCTGCTCGCCCAGCTCGACCGTGCTGCCGGCGCCGGCCGACAGCACGCGGCCGCCGCCCGGGCCGAGCAGCCGCACGCGGGTGTCGGCGTCCACCCGCTCCTGCACCGCGATGCCGCCCTCGCACAGGGCGAAGCCCTCCAGCGTGGCCTGCTCGCGCGCCGGCACCAGCGTGCGCCACAGGCTGCGCACGTCGGGCGCGCCCTCGGGGGCACTGACGAGCCTGAAATTCAGCGCCTCCTCGTTGGTGCGGATGAACCAGCGGCCGCCCAGGTGGTCGGCCGTGTGGCGCACCCGCGGCCGGCGCGCCAGCACCACGCGGGCCGCGGCGGCGGGCGCGTCGGCCGGCACCACGCGCGTCTCGGCGGTGTCGGTGCCGTGCAGGGCGATGACCACGTAGCGCCCCGAGGCGCTGCGCGCCAGGCCCACGAACAGCGCCTGGTCGGCCTCGTCGTGCACCAGCCCGTCGTCGGCCACCGGCGTGCCCACGCGATGGCGCCAGACCGGCCCGCTCTGCAGCGTCACCGGGTTCTGGCGGATGTAGAACACGGTGCGGCTGTCGTTGGCCCAGGCCAGGTCCTCGAGCACCCCCGGCACCTCGTCGGCCAGGGTGCGGCCGGTCACCAGGTCCTTGAAGCGCAGCGTGTGGATGCGCCGGCCGCCGGTGTCCTCGGCCCAGGCCAGCAGCCGGCCGTCGGGGCTGACGGCCCAGCCGCCGACGCGGTAGTAGGCCTTGCCTGCGGCCCGCGCGGGCTGGTCCAGCATCAGCTGCCGGGGCGCCTTCGCGTCGGGCCGCTCGGGCGTGCCGCGCTGGCGCATCAGCCGCGGGTATTCGGCGCCGGCGGCGTATTCGCGCCAGATCCACCAGCCCTGGTCGTACAGCGGCGGCGTGCTGTCGTCGTCCTGGATGCGCGCGCGCATCTCGGCCACCAGCTGCGCCTGCAGCGGCGCCAGCGGCGCCAGCATCGCCTCGGTGTAGCGGTTCTCGGCCTCCAGGTAGGCCATGACCTCGGGCCGCTTGGCCTGGGGGTCGTCGTCGCGCAGCCAGTAGTACTCGTCGATGCGCTCGCCGTGCGGGCTGGGCACGGCCTGCGGCCGCACATCGGCCACCGGCGGAAGGGGTTGGGGCGTGAGCATCGAACGATGATAGGGCGCGGCAGTCGCCCGGGCCGCGCGTGCGGGCTCAGGCCGCCATCGGCACCAGGAAGTCGCGGCTGATGCCCACGCCGAGATCGTTGACGCGGTCGAGGAACTCGGTCAGGTAGGCGTGCAGGCCGGTGGCCAGGATCTCGTCGATGCGGGCGTACTGCAGGTCGGCGCGCAGCCGGCCGGCGCGGCGCAGGGTCTCGCTGCTCTGCTCGTTGGCCACCCGCTCGAGGTTGCCCACCACCTCGTTCATGCAGGCCGCCAGCGAGCGCGGCATGTCGGGCCGCAGCATCAGCAGCTCGGCCACCTTCTCGGGCCGGATCACGTTGCGGTAGACCTTGCGGTAGATCTCGAAGCCCGAGACCGAGCGCAGGATCGCGCTCCAGTGGTAGAAGTCCACCTCCAGCGTGTCCTTGGCGCTGCCGGGGCCGAAGTCGTCGTCGCCGGCCAGGGCCTGGAACTTCACGTCGAGCAGTCGCGCGGTGTTGTCGGCGCGCTCCAGGAAGGTGCCGATGCGCAGGAAGTTCAACGCCTCGTCCTGCAGCATGGTGCCCACGGTGACGCCGCGCGAGAGGTGCGAGCGGAACTTCACCCACTCGAAGAAGTTGCCCGGGTCGCGCTCGAAGAAGTCGCTGCCCAGCAGGCGCTTGAACTCGAGCCAGGTCTGGTTCTGCGTCTCCCAGGTCTCGGTGGTGAGCGCACCGCGCACGGCGCGCGCGTTCTCGCGCGCGGCGCGCAGGCAGGCGACGATGCTCGACGGGTTGGTCTCGTCGCGCACCATGAAATCCATGACGCTGCCGGCACTGACCTCGCGGTACTTCTGCGAGAAGCTCCAGGTGAGCTCGCTGATCGACAGCAGCCCGCGCCAGCCCTGCTCGGCCATGTCGGCCGACTGCGGCAGCAGCGAGGTCTGGTAGTTGACGTCCAGCATGCGGGCCGTGTTCTCGGCCCGCTCCATGTAGCGGGCCATCCAGAACAGGTGGTCGGCGGTGCGTGACAGCATGTCGGATCTCCCCGCTCAGCCTTCCAGAACCCAGGTGTCCTTGGTGCCGCCGCCCTGGGACGAGTTGACGACCAACGAGCCCTCCTTCAGCGCCACCCGGGTCAGCCCGCCGGGCACCATCTGCACCGTCTTGCCCGAGAGCACGAAGGGCCGCAGGTCGATGTGGCGCGGCGCGACGCCGCTGTCGACGAAGGTGGGACAGGTGCTCAGGCTGAGCGTGGGCTGGGCGATGTAGTTGGCCGGGTTGGCCTTCACCACGGCCTTGAAGGCCTCGACCTCGGCCTTCGTCGCCGCCGGCCCCACCAGCATGCCGTAGCCGCCGGCGCCGTGCACCTCCTTGACCACCAGCTCGGCCATGTGCTCGAGCACGTAGCGCAGGTCCTGCGGGTCCCGGCACAGGTAGGTGGGCACGTTGTTCAGGATCGGCTTCTCGCCGAGGTAGAACTCGATCATCCTGGGCACGTACGGATAGATGCTCTTGTCGTCGGCGATGCCGGTGCCGATGGCATTGCACAGCGCGATGTTGCCGGCGCGGTACACGTCCAGCAGCCCGGCGCAGCCCAGCGTGCTGTCGGGGCGGAAGGCACGCGGGTCGAGGAAGTCGTCGTCGACGCGTCGGTACACCACATCCACCCGCTTCGGGCCCTGCGTGGTGCGCATGTAGACGTAGCCCTCGCGCACCATCAGGTCCTGGCCCTCGACCAGCTCCACGCCCATCTGCTGGGCCAGGAAGGCGTGCTCGAAGTAGGCGCTGTTGTACATGCCGGGCGTGAGCACCACCACCGTGGGCTCGCTCACGCCGGCCGGCGCCACCGCGCGCAGGGTCTCGAGCAGCAGGTCGGGGTAATGCGCCACCGGTGCGATGCGGTGCATGCTGAACAGTTCGGGGAACAGGCGCATCGTCATCTTGCGGTTCTCGAGCATGTAGCTCACGCCGCTGGGCACGCGCAGGTTGTCCTCGAGCACGTAGTAGTCGCCGCCGCCGTCGGCGTTGCCCGCGCGCACGATGTCGATGCCCGCGATGTGCGAGTAGACGTTGCCCGGCACGTCCACGCCCATCATCTCGGGCCGGAACTGGGCGTTGCCCAGCACCTGCTCAGCCGGCACGATGCCGGCCTTGAGGATCTCCTGGCCGTGGTAGACGTCGTGCAGGAAGCGGTTCAGCGCCGTCACGCGCTGCGCCAGGCCGGCCTCCATCGTCGCCCATTCCGGCTCGGGGATCACGCGCGGGATGAGGTCGAACGGGATCAGCCGCTCGGTGCCGCCGTTGTCCAGGCTCGGCTCTTCGTCCTTGGCCCCGTACACCGCGAAGGTGATGCCGACGCGGCGGAAGATCATCTCGGCCTCTTCGCGCCGCGCCTGCATGGCCTCGCGCGGCTGGCGCTGCAGCCAGCGCTCGTAGGTGCGGTAATGCTCGCGTACCTGGGCGCCCGCGGCGTGCATTTCGTCGAAGGCCGACTTCATGGGCTTGCGATCTCCTGTTGACCACCCGCTAGCAACTCGCGTTCCGGGCTCGGCGGCGCGAGGCGGCGCGTGCTGACCGCCACGCGCAGCGTGTGCGCGCCGCCGCCGCGGATCACGCCGCGCAGGGGCGTGACGTCGCCGAAGTCACGCCCCACCGCCAGCCGCACATGGCCGCCGGCCGGCACCAGGTCGTTGGTGGGGTCGAGATCGAGCCAGCCCGCGCCGGCGCCTTCGCCCGGCACGCCCGGCGTGCCCGGGCACCACACCTGCACCCAGGCATGCGAGGCATCGGCGCCCTGCAGGGCCGGGCCGCCTGCGGCCGCCTGCGTCAGCAGGTAGCCGCTGACGTAGCGCACGGGCAGGCCCAGCATGCGCATCGCGCCGGCCATCAGGTGGGCGAAGTCCTGGCAGACCCCCACCCGCCGGGCCCACACTTCGGCCAGCGGGGTGTCGACCTCGGTGGCCAGGCTCTGGTAGCGGAAGTCGGCATGCACGCGGTGCATCAGCTCGATGGCCGCCGCCGCCACCGGCCGCCCGGGCGCGAACGAGGTCGCCGCGTAATCGCGCAGCACCGCCAGCCGCGGCACGTAGGGCGAGGGCTGGGCGAATTCGGTCGCCGGCTCGAACGGGCCGCGCGCCACGTAGCGCAGCCTTGCGGCCAGGCCGTCCCAGGCCGGCGCCGCCTCGGGCCGCAGCGCCGCGAAGCGATCGGCCACGCTGCAGCGGCTGCGGCTGCGCACCCGCAGCGCGCGGTGCGGCTGGGCCAGGCTGAAGTGGCGCTCGGCATTGCCCATCGCGTCGACGCCGTCGCGGCTGCAGCCCGGCGGCGGGTCGATCTCGAGCTCGAAGCCGTGCAGCCGCTGGTGCGCGTCGTGCAGCGGCTGCAGGTGCGCCAGGTGGTGGGCCAGCGACACCGGCGCGGCATACGCGTAGCGCGTCTCGTGCACCACCTCGAGCTCGCTCGTCACCGGCAGGCCGGGCTCACGCGACATGGCTCACACCCGCTGGTCCACGCCCTGGGCCAGCGTGAAGAAGCGCTCGCCCACGCGGTCGGCCAGGGTCGTGGCCCGCGCGCCCAGCTCGAGCGCCAGCGCCTGCAGCGCCGCGGCGATGGCGCCGTCGTCGGCGCCGCGCAGCGATTCGAGCGTGAGGCCCGCACCGTCGGCCGGCAGCAGCGCGAGCAGGGCCTGGCGCCCCTCGTCGTCGCCCGGCAGCTTGCCGATCTCGGTGCGCAGCCGGCGCAGCACGCCGGCGAAGGCGCGCGGGTTGGCGCTGTCCAGCACCAGCAGGTCGGCCAGCGCCAGCAGGTCTTCGTGGCGCTGGTAGCGGGCGCGGAAGGTGATGACGCTGTCGAACAGCTCGAGCAGGAGATCGATGCCGGCCACGCTGCCCAGCGCCTGCGCGTCGAGAAAGGCCGCCAGGCGCGCCGCCACGCCGATCAGGCGCTCGATCAGGCGGCCCACGGTGAGCAGCCGCCAGCCGTGGTCGCGCGTCATGCGGTCGGTCTGCGCGCCGGTGACGGCCGCCAGCTGCAGCGCCAGCCGGTCCAGCGCGGGCAGCACCTGGGCCAGCGTGGGCAGCTCGTCGGGCGGGCACTGCAGGGCCGCGGTGAAGGTTTCGCGCATGGTGCGCAGCAGGCCCCAGTGCTCGGCGCTGAGGCGCTCGCGCAGCGCCATCGAGGCCCGCTCCAGCGCGCCCAGGTTGTAGGCGATGCTGGTGCCGTCGTCGGCATCGGCCAGGCCCGCGAACAGCGCGCGCTCGAACAGCGTGGCCGACTGCTGCAGCGTGGGCACGCCCGGCGGCGCCAGCCCGGCGCGCACGGCCAGGGTGGACAGCGCCTGCATCACCGCGGGCGGGGCGTCGTTGTCGGCGTCGATGAGCAGCAGCGTGGCGCGCGCCAGCCGCACCAGCTGCTCGGTGCGCTCGGTGTAGCGGCCGAGCCAGAACAGGTTCTCGCCGGTGCGGCTGGACACGGGGCGGCTGCGGCCCGCGATGTCGTCCACCTGCAGCCGCTTGGGCAGCATCGAGAAGGTGTCCACCGGGCCGTCGGTGAGCACCCAGGTGTCCAGGCTGGTGCCGCCGCGCTGCATGCTCACGCTGCCGTCCTCGCGCCGCGAGACCCGCGTCATGCCGCCCGGCAGCACGTGCCAGCGGCCCAGGCCGTCGGCGATGGCGTACACGCGCACCATCGCCGGGCGCGGCACCACCCAGCCTGCGCTCCAGATCGGGGCGCGCGCGAACCGCAGCCGGCCCTGGATGGTCCAGGCGTCGGGATCGTCTGCGACCGCCGCGTCGGCCAGCTCGCGCACCTGCGACGTGCGGCCACCCACGGGGAAGGTGCTGCGCACGAGCTTGTCGTCGAGCTGCTCCTGCGCGTCGGCCCAGGCCGCGGCCTCGCCGCACCACCAGGTGGGCAGCGAGGGCAGTCCGAGCGCCTGCCCCGTCAGGCGCTGGGCGATGGCGGGCATGAAGCCCTGGATCGCGGGCGACTCGAGGAAGGCGCTGCCCAGCGCATTGGCCATCACCACCGTGCCGGCGCGCGCGGCCTGCAGCAGCCCCGGCACGCCCAGCGCCGAGTCGGGCCGCAGCTCCAGCGGATCGCACCAGTCGTCGTCCAGCCGGCGCAGCACGCCGTGCACCGGCGCCAGGCCGTCCACGGTCTTGAGGAACACGCGCTCGTCGCGCACCGTCAGATCGCCGCCCTCGACCAGCGGCACGCCCAGGTAGCGCGCCAGGTAGGCATGCTCGAAGTAGGTCTCGCTGTAGGGCCCCGGCGTCAGCAGCACGAGGCGCGGCGTGGCGCCGCCGGCCACGGTCTGCGCCGCCAGCTCGAGCGTGTCCAGCAGCCGGCGGTAGCTGCTGGCGATGCGCTGCACGCGCAGGTCGCGGAAGGCCTCCGGGAACTGGCGCGAGATCACCAGCCGGTTGTGCAGCACGTAGCCCAGCCCCGAGGGCCCCTGCGTGCGCTGCGCCACCAGCCACCAGCGGCCCTGCGGCCCGCGCGCGAGGTCGAAGGCGACGATGAACAGCCGCAGCCCCAGCGGCGGCTGCACGCCGATCATCGGCCGCAGCCAGCCCGGGTGGCGCAGCAGCAGCGCGGGCGGCAGCAGGCCCTCGTGCAGCAGCCGCTGCGGGCCGTACAGGTCGGCCAGCATCAGCTGCAGCAGCTCGGCGCGCTGCACCACCCCGGCCTCGATGGGGGCCCAGTCGGCCGGCTCGATCAGCTGCGGCAGCAGCTCCAGCGACCACGGGCGCGAGCCGGCGCCGGCGCCGGCGGCGTCGCCGTACACGTTGTGGGTGACGCCGTCGAGCTGGATGCGCTGCGCCACCTGCTCGACCCGGCGATCGAGGTCGGCCGCGACATCCAGACCGCCGGCCGGTACCGGCAGCGCCGCGGCAAACCGCTGCCAGGGCCGGCGCAGCGTGCCGGTGGCATCGCGCAGTTCATCCCAGACCCCGCTCTCGGCCGGCAGGGCCTGGCCGGCCAGCGCGTGCGCAGCGGCCGGGACGGAGGCCTGGGCGGCTTCGAACGGCAGCGAGCTCTGGGACGGGGTCTGTGGCATGCCCGCGGATCATCCCACCCGCAGGTCGAGCGTGAACGGGTGCTCCAGGCTGGGCGCGGCCGGCTGCACGTCCAGCCGGCCGGGCGTGTGGCCGAAGCGGAAGAAGCGCGCCAGGCGCCGGCTCTCGGCCTCGTAGGCATTGACCGGGAAGGCATCGTGGTTGCGCCCGCCCGGGTGGGCCACGTGGTAGCGGCAGCCGCCGATCGAGCGCTGCTGCCAGCGGTCGACGATGTCGAAGGTGAGCGGCGCGTGGACCGCGATCGTCGGATGCAGGGCCGACGGCGGCTGCCAGGCGCGGTAGCGCACGCCGCAGACGAACTCGCCCACGCGCCCGGTGGGCTGCAGCGGCAGGGCGCGGCCGTTGGCGGTGACGACGTGGCGGTTGTCGTTGAGGCCGGTCACCCGCACCTCGAGCCGCTCCAACGATGAATCGACATAGCGCACGGTGCCGCCGGCCGCACCCTCCTCGCCCATCACGTGCCAGGGCTCGAGCGCGTTGCGCAGCGTCAGCTCCACCCCCAGCGCGGCCACCTCGCCGATGAGCGGGAAGCGGAACGCGAAGTGCGGCGCGAACCAGGCGCCGTCGAAGGCGAACCCCGCCGCCTGCAGGTCGGCCATCACGTCGTCGAAATCCATCTGCACGAAGGTCGGCAGCATGAAGCGGTCGTGCAGCCCCGTGCCCCAGCGCGTCAGGCGGGTGGCGCCGCGACCGCGGTGGGGCTCGCGCCAGAACCAGGCCACCAGCGCGCGCAACAGCAGCTGCTGGGCCAGGCTCATGCGCGCATGCGGCGGCATCTCGAAGGCGCGCAGCTCGAGCAGGCCCAGGCGCCCGGTGGGGCCGTCGGGCGAGTAGAGCTTGTCGATGCAGAACTCGCTGCGGTGGGTGTTGCCGGTCACGTCGACCAGCAGGTTGCGCAGCGTGCGGTCGACGATCCAGGGCGGCACCTGCCCGTGCAGCGCGAGCACGCGGGTCAGCTCGTCGAGCCCGATCTCGACCTCGTAGACCTGGTCGTTGCGCGCCTCGTCCAGCCGCGGCGCCTGGCTCGTGGGGCCGATGAACAGGCCGCTGAACAGGTAGCTCAGGCTGGGGTGGTTGTGCCAGTAGGTGATGAGGCTGGCCAGCAGGTCGGGCCGGCGCAGGAAGGGGCTGTCGGCGGGCGTGGCGCCGCCGAGCACGAAGTGGTTGCCCCCGCCGGTGCCGGTGTGGCGCCCGTCGAGCATGAACTTCTCGGTGGACAGCCGCGTGCGGTGCGCCGCCTCGTACAGGAACTCGGTGTGGTCGACCAGCTCGGCCCAGTCGGCGGCGGGGTGGATGTTGACCTCGATCACCCCGGGGTCGGGCGTCACCGACAACGTCTTCAGGCGCGGGTCGCGCGGCGGCGGGTAGCCCTCGATCACGATCTTCAGGCCCAGCTCGGCGGTGGTGGCCTCGATCGCGGCCAGCAGCTCGAGGTAGTCCTCGAGGTACTTCAGCGGCGGCATGAAGACGTAGAGCACGCCGCGCTTGCCGCCGTGCTTGGCCTCGGCCTCGGCCTCGGCCCGGGGGCCGTTGCCGCGCTGCGGGTCGCGCACTTCCACGCACAGCGCGGTGCGGGTGAGCTCGCCGGCCGATTCGTAGCGCCGCGGCACGGCCAGCGGGTCGCGCGCGAACGGCGTGACCGGGTCGTGCGCAGTGGCCCGGCCGTCGGCGCCGGGGCGGCCCGCGCCGCCCTGCGCCTGCCGCCGCAGGACGGCCGCGGTGGGCAGCGGGGCCAGCGGCGCGAACGGGTCCTGCGGCAGCGCCACGGGCCGGTCGGCTTCGGCCGCCCAGGGCAGCGCGTCCAGCGGCAGGCGCAGGCCCATGGGCGAATCGCCCGGGATCAGGTAGAGGCGGTCATCGCGCAGGAACCAGGGGCCGCTGATCCAGGCCGGGCCGGCCAGGCCGAGCGGCCATTCGCGCTTGATCGGCAACAGGTAGCCCACGGTCGCGTCCAGGCCCTGCGTGAACACGCGGCGCAGGCGCGCGCGCTCGAGCTCGTCGTCGAGGCGGGCGTCGAAGGGGTCGACGTTCACCGGCAGCCGGCGCTCGCGCCAGAGGTAGTACCAGGTGTCCTCGAAGGCCGGCTGCACGAAGCGCTCGTCCAGGCCCAGGCGCCGCGTGAGGGTGGTGATGAAGCGCTCGGCGTCGGCGGGCGTGTAGCGGTGGTCGTCGCGCTCGTCGGCGAACAGGCCGGGGTCACGCCAGCAGGGCTGGCCGTCGGCGCGCCAGGCGATGGTCAGGGCCCAGCGCGGCAGCTGCTCGCCGGGGTACCACTTGCCCTGGCCGAAGTGCAGGAAACCGCCCCGGCCGTAGCGCTCGCGCAGCTCGTGCACCAGCGCCGTGGCCAGGCCGCGCTTGGTGGGGCCCAGGGCGTCGGTGTTCCACTCGGCGGCATCGCGGTCGTCCACGGCCACGAAGGTGGGCTCGCCGCCCATCGTCAGGCGCACGTCCTGGGCCTGCAGCCGGGCATCCACCGCGTGGCCGAGCTCGACGATGGCCTGCCACTGCGCATCGGTGTAGGGCAAGGTGACGCGCGGCGACTCGTGGATGCGCGTGACCGCCATGTGGTGCGAGAACTCGACCTCGCAGTCGTCCACCGCGCCGCTGATGGGCGCCGCGGTGCTGGGCTCGGGCGTGCAGGCCACGGGGATGTGGCCCTCGCCGGCGAGCAGGCCCGAGGTCGGGTCGAGGCCGACCCAGCCCGCGCCGGGCAGGTAGATCTCGCACCAGGCGTGCAGGTCGGTGAAGTCGGCCTCGGCGCCCGAGGGGCCGTCGAGCGACTTCACGTCGGGCTTGAGCTGGATCAGGTAGCCCGAGACGAAGCGCGCCGCGATGCCCAGGTGCCGGAACAGCTGCACCAGCAGCCAGCCGGTGTCCCGGCACGAGCCGCTGCCGTTGGCCAGCGTGACCTCGGGCGGCTGCACGCCGGGCTCCATGCGGATCAGGTACGAGATCTCGCGCTGCAGGCGCTGGTTCAGGCCGACCATGAAATCGATCGTGCGCGCCGGCTCGCGCGAGACGCTCTCGACGAAGGCCTTCAGGCGCGGCGATCGGTCGGTCAGCGGCTCGGCGGCCAGGTAGGGCAGCAGGTCGCGGGCCAGCTCGGGGCCGTAGGCGAAGGGGAAGTTCTCGGCCTCGGGCTCGAGGAAGAAGTCGAACGGGTTCAGCACCGACATCTCGGCCACGAGGTCGACCGTGACCTTGAACTCGCGCGTCATCTCGGGGAAGACCAGCCGCGCGAGGTAGTTGCCGAACGGGTCTTGCTGCCAGTTGACGAAATGCTGCGCCGGCTCCACGCGCAGCGAGTAGCTCAGGATGCGCGTGCGGCTGTGCGGCGCGGGCCGCAGGCGCACCACCTGCGGCGACAGCCCGACCCGGCGGTCGTACCGGTAGTGCGTGACATGGTTCAGCGCGACATGGATGGACACGGGGTTGGGCTCCTGGCCGGATCGGTTGGGCTGCAGGCGCCGCTTGCAAGCGCCGGGCCACCGTCGCCGTCCGGCCGATGATGCCAGTAACGCCGCGCGGCCTCGCGCTCGCAGCGGCCGGCCGGCGCGGCGCCTTCGGCCGCGGCGCTGCGCCAGGTCCACGCGCCGCAGCGGTCGCTGCGCACGACGGCCACGCCGCGCCCGAGGTAGCGCGCCACGACATCGGGCGCAGGGTGCCCGAAGCGGCTGCGGTAGGCGGCCTGCACCACGGCCACCCTCGGCTGCACGGCGTCGATGAAGGCCCCCGTGGACGAGGTGCGGCTGCCGTGGTGCGGCACCAGCAGCACGTCGGTCGGCGCCAGCTCGGCCTGCAGCGCGGCCTCCTGCGGCGCTTCGATGTCGCCGGTGAGCAGCGCGCTGCCGTGGCGGCCCTGCACGCGCAGCACGCAGCTCATGGCGTTGGGCTTCAGCGGCAGCGCGTAATCGGCGGCGCGCGGGTGCAGCACCTCGAAGCGCACGCCGTCCCAGACCCAGCCCTGGCCGGCGCTGCAGCGCTGGCGCGGCAGCGTCGGCGGCAAGGCGGCCATCAGCGGGTGCAGGGTCGGCAGCGAGCCGAGCACGCCGCGCACCGGCACGCCGGCCAGCACCGACGCGGCACCGCCCGTGTGGTCGCTGTCGCTGTGGCTGAGCAGCAGCCGGTCGACCTGGCGCTCGCCGCGCACGCGCAGCAGCGGCAGCAGCACGCGCGCGCCGGCATCCGACTCGGGCGAGGTCTGCGGGCCGGTGTCGAACAGCAGCAGGTGAGCCTGCGTGCGCACCAGCACCGCGGTGCCCTGCCCGATGTCGGCCGCCACCAGCTCGAACTGCCCCGGCGCCGGCCGCGCCACGGGCGGCAGCAGCAGCGGCAGCATCAGCGGCACGGCCAGGGCGCGCAGGCGCCAGGGCAGCGGCAGCACCGCCACCAGCCCGCCCAGCAGACCGCAGGCCACGGCCCAGGCCGGTGCCGCGGCCGCCGTCCACTGCACCAGCGGCAGCCCGGCCAGCAGGCGCAGCCAGCCCATCAGCGCCTGCACCAGCGCCGCCGCGGCCAGCCACAGCGGCGGCAGCAGCGTGCCCAGCAACGCCAGCGGCGTGACGAGCAGCGTGACGAGCGGGATCGCCACCAGGTTGGCCGCGTAGCCCACCAGCGACAACTGCTGGAAGCACACCAGCGTCAGCGGCGCCAGCCCGACCGTGGCCACGGCCTGGCTGCGCAGGCCGCCCCATGCCGCGCGCCGCAGTCGCGCCGCCCAGCCAGGGGCCGCGGCAGCGGCCGGCGCCTGCACCGCCTCGGAGGCGACCAGCAACGCGACGGCGCCGAACGAGAGCCAGAAGCCCGGCTGCAGCAGCGCCCAGGGGTCGATCGCCGTCACCACCAGCGCCGCGGCCAGCAGCACGGCCGGCAGCGGCCAGCGCCGGCCGGCGCTGCGCAGCAGCACCACCACGGCAAGCATCCACACCGTGCGCTGCGCCGGCACGCCCCAGCCCGCCACCAGGGCGTAGCCCGCGGCAGCGGCCAGCCCGCCCCAGCGCGCCGCCACCGGCGCCGGGCAGGCCAGCAGCAGCCGCGGCGAGCCGCGCCACAGCCGCGCCAGCACGGCCCCGAAGCACCACGCCAGCATCGTGACGTGCAGCCCCGAGATCGACATCAGGTGCGCCACGCCGGTGCTGCGGAACAGGGCCCAGCCGGGGCCGTCGATCGCCGCCTGGTCGCCAATGGCCAGGGCCGCCAGCACGCCGGCCGCCAGCGGGTCGGGCACCTCGCGCTGCAGGGCGTCGCGCACGGCCTGGCGCCAGCGCGGCACCGCCGGGCCCACCGCGGCGGCCAGCAGCGTGGGCTCGGCGCCGGGCTGCAGGCGCACGCTGCCGCTGGCGCCCAGCCCACGCTCGAAGTACCACAGCTCGAGGTCGAGCCCGCCCGGGTTGAGCAGCCCGTGCGGCGCGCGCAGCCGCAGCGGCAGGCGCCAGCGCTGGCCCGCGCGCAAGGGCGGCGCGGCCGCGCCGGGGGCGAGGTCGTCGTCGCCGCTGCGCCACCAGCCCAGGGCCAGCCGGGGCGGCAGCTGCACGGCCCGGCCGCGCCAGGTGGCGGCCTCGACGTCGAACACGAACTGGGTGCCGATGGCGCTGGTCTGCGGCAGGTCGGCCACGACCCCGGTGACGAGCAGGTCCTGACCTTCCAGGGCCGGGTCCAGCGCCTGGCTCAGGCGCGCCTGCGCGCGCAGCGTGGTGCTGGCGAAGGCCAGTGCCGCCACCGCCAGCACCAGACCCAGCTGCGCCGCCGCATGCCGGCGCCAGTGCCAGGCCGGCGGCAGCAGCGCCAGCGCTGCGCCGGCCAGCGCCAGCGTGGGGCCGCGCGGCATCAGTTCGGGCTGCTGCAACTGCCAGCCCACGCCGGCCAGCGCTGCCAGCGCCAGCACCGCGGCGCGCGCCGCCGGGCCCAGGCCGGCCGTCACGGCCGCCCCGGCGCGGCCTGCCGTCGTGCTTGCATGGCCCCAGTGTAGGATGCCCATTTGTCCCGTCGGAACCCGCGCCATGAGCATCGCCGAGCGCCTGCAAGCCCTCGCCATCACCCTGCCGCCGGTGGCCACGCCGGCCGCCGCCTACCTGCCTTTCGTGCGCAGCGGTACGCTGGTCTTCGTCTCGGGCCACATCGCCAAGCGCGACGGCAAGCCCTGGGTCGGCCAGCTCGGCCTGACCACCACCACCGAAGAAGGCCAGGCCGCGGCGCGCGCGGTGGCGGTCGATCTGCTGGGCACGCTGCAGGCGGCCGTGGGCGACCTGGCGCGCGTGCGGCGCATCGTCAAGGTGCTGAGCCTGGTCAACAGCACGCCCACCTACACCGAGCAGCACCTGGTCACCAACGGCTGCAGCGAGCTGCTCGTGGCGGTGTTCGGGCCGGTCGTCGGCGCGCACGCGCGCAGCGCCTTCGGCGTGGCGCAGCTGCCCCTGGGCGCCTGCGTCGAGATCGAACTGACGGCCGAGGTCGAATGAGCCCGGCCGCCACCCAGCGCCGGTTCTTCGGCGCCAGCATCGTCGTCTCGCTGGCCGCAGTGGGCGCGGCGCTGGTGTCGCAGCACGGCTTCGACATCATGCCCTGCCCCTGGTGCATCCTGCAGCGGGTGATCTTCGTGGCCGTCGCCATCGCGGCCCTGCCCGGCCTGCTGCCGGCGCGCATGCTGCAGCGGCTGGCGGCGCTGCTGATCGAGCTGCTGGCGCTGGCCGGCGCGGCCTCGGCGCTGTGGCAGCATTTCGTGGCTGCGTCCAGCAACTCGTGCGACCTGACGCTGGCCGACAAGCTCATCCGGCAGCTCGGGCTGAACGAGTTGTGGCCCGCGGTCTTCCAGCCCTACGCCTCGTGCGCCGACGCCGCGGTCAAGCTGCTGGGCGTGCCGTACGAGTTCTACAGCCTGGCGCTGTTCGTGCTGCTGGCGGTGGCGGCGGGTTGGTCGCTCACGCGGCGGTGACAGGGCACTGCCGACGGCGCGTGGCCAGCCCGGCCGCGCCCAGCGCCAGCGCCACCAGCGCCAGGCTGGCCGGCTCGGGCACCGCGGCGGCGCGCACCAGCACGAAGTCCTGGCTGCCGGCCTTGGTCAGCACCGAGACGTCGTCGGCCCGGTCCCAGCGCGCCGAGTCCACGAGCAGGGTATTGGCGTAGTCGTCGTAGCGGCTGCCCGAGCGCTCGCGGAACAGGCCGCTGGTGACGCTGTTGTCGGTGTCGTAGACCACGTTCCAGATCGCCAGCTGCAGCGAGGTGGAGTCGGCCGCGCTGCGGATCAGGCCCTGGGTGTCGGCGTAGTTCAGCAGCTGGCCCAGGCGGGCGGCGGTCTGGGCCGCGAGCTTGCCGGTGCCGTTGGCGTTGTCCCACTCGACGTAGTCGGCGCCGCCGACCACGCGGTAGCCCGTCATGTCGCCGCTGGGCAGGTAGAAGAACTCGGTCAGCTCGACGCAGTACGAGACGAAGCCCGGCAGGCTGCCGCTGAAGCCCCCCTCGTTGCCGACGAAGCCGACGCTGCCCGCGAAGGCGCCGGCCGGGCCGAGATCGCGGGCCCGCGGGTCGTTGGTGCTGACGACGTCGACCGTGTTCTGCCAGCTGTCGCCATAGGCCCAGCCGGTGAAGTTGACGGTGGCGGCCTGCGCCAGCGAGGCGCCCAGGCCGAGCAGGGCCGCGGCGGCGCCGCGGCGTAGCAGGGTGTTCATGGGGTCGGAGCCCGGCCCGACAGGCCGGCGTAGAGGCAGTAACAGGACGTTACGGCGCGGTTGCACCCCGCGCATCCCCGCAGCGCGGGGGCACCGGCCCCGCCGGCGTGAAACCCGTCACGCCAGCCGCAACACCTTCAGCAACCCGTCGACCTGGCGCCCCTTGCGCGCGCGCCGGCCTTCGTGCGCCGCCAAGGCCGCGCCCTTCAGCCGCTCCTCGCGCGGCTTGGCGCCGCGGCCGGTGCCCTGTACCGTCACTTCGTCGGCCAGGCTCGCCACCGCGAGCAGGGGCGCGTTCGCATCCACGTCCATCAGCGTCAGGCCCTTGCCGCCGCCGGGCTGCAGCTTCACCTCGTCCAGGCCGAACACCAGCAGCCGCCCGTCGGCCGCCAGCGCGGCCACGCGCGTGTGCGCCGGGTGCACCGCCACCGGCGGCAGCAGCCGCGCGCCTTCGTCCAGCGTCAGGAACGCCTTGCCGCCGCGGTTGCGGCCCTGCAGGTCGCCGGCCTTGGCCAGCAGCCCGTAGCCGGCGCTGTTGGCCAGCAGCAGGGTCTGGGTGGCGGACCCGGCGTGGTAGTGCACGGGCTGGGTGCCGCTTTCGAGCTCGATGAGCGAGGTCACCGGCACGCCGTCGCCACGTCCGCCCGGCAGCAGGGCCGCGGCGATGCTGTAGACGCGACCGCGGCTGCCGAAGACCAGCAGCGTGTCGACCGAGCGGCAGGCGAAGGCCGCGTACAGCGCGTCGCCGGCCTTGAAGGCCAGCGCCGCCGGGTCCACCTCGTGGCCCTTCAGCGCCCGCACCCAGCCTTTCTGGCTCACGACCAGGGTCACCGGTTCGTCGACGACCTTGATCTCCGCCACCGCACGCCGCTCTTCCTGCACCAGCGTGCGGCGCGCGTCGCCATGCGCCTTCGCGTCCTGCTCGATCTCCTTGATCACCGCGCGCTTCAGCGCCGCCGGGCTGGCCAGGATCTCCTCCAGCCGGGCCTGCTGCGTGCGCAGCTCCGCCAGTTCCTGCTCGATCCTGATCGCTTCCAGGCGCGCGAGCTGGCGCAGCCGGATCTCGAGGATGTCCTCGGCCTGCCGCTCGCTGAGCTTGAAGCGCGCGATCAGCGCCGGCTTGGGCTCGTCGGCATTGCGGATGATGCGGATAACCTCGTCGATGTTCAGCAGCACCAGCTGCCGGCCTTCGAGCACGTGGATGCGCTCGGCGACCTTGCCCAGCCGATGCCGCGTGCGCCGCTCGACGGTGAGCAGGCGGAAGGCGATCCACTCGAGCAGGATGCGGCGCAGGCCCTTCTGCGTCGGCCGGCCGTCGCTGCCGACCATCGTCAGGTTCAGCGGCACGCTGCCTTCGAGGCTCGTGTGCGCAAGCAAGGTGGTGACCAGCTCACTCACTTCGACCGTTCGGCTCTTGGGCTCGAACACCAGCCGCACCGGCGCGGCCTTGCCCGATTCGTCGCGCACCGCGTCCAGCACCGCCAGCAGGCCCGCCTTGAGCTGCAGCTGCTCGGGCAGCAGGGCCTTCTTGCCGGCCTTCACCTTGGGGTTGCTCAGCTCCTCGATCTCTTCCAGCACCTTCTGCGCGCTGGTCTGCGGCGGCAGCTCGGTCACGACGAGCTGCCATTGCCCGCGCGCCAGGTCCTCGACGACCCAGCGGGCGCGCACCTTGAGGCTGCCGCGGCCGGTGGCATAGGCCTCGCGGATCTCGGCCGGCGCGCTGATGATCTGGCCGCCGCCCGGGAAGTCGGGCGCCGGCAGCAGCCCGAACAGCTCGTCGTCGGACAGCTTCTCGTTCTTCAGCAGCGCGATGCTGGCCGCCGCCACCTCGCGCAGGTTGTGGCTGGGCACCTCGGTGGCCAGGCCGACGGCGATGCCGCTGGCGCCGTTGAGCAGCACGAAGGGCAGGCGCGCCGGCAGCTGGCGCGGCTCGTCGGTGCTGCCGTCGTAGTTGGGCTGGAAGTCGACCGTGCCTTCATCGATCTCGTCCAGCAGCAGGCGGGCGATCGGCGCCAGGCGCGCCTCGGTATAGCGCATCGCGGCGGCGCCATCGCCGTCGCGGCTGCCGAAGTTGCCCTGGCCGTCGATCAGCGGGTAGCGCTGGCTGAAGCCCTGCGCCATGCGCACCAGCGCGTCGTAGGCGGCGGTGTCGCCGTGCGGGTGGTAGCGGCCGAGGACGTCGCCCACGACGCGCGCGCTCTTCACCGGCTTGGGTGCACCGGCGCTGCCCAGCGACAGGCCCATGCGGTGCATCGCGTACAGGATGCGCCGCTGCACCGGCTTGTTGCCGTCGCACAGATCGGGCAGCGCGCGGCCCTTCACCACCGACAACGCGTATTCGAGGTAGGCGCGCTCGGCGTAGTCGGCCAGCGGCAGGGTGTCGGCGGGGTCTGCGGAGTCGGGCGTGAACAGGTCGGGCATCGAGCGGCCGGGCAAAGGACGTGCAGGGGGCAGGCGGGCGGGCCGCGGTGGCGGCCACAGCCCAGGCCCGGGGCCCACGGTACGGGTGGCGCCCCGGCGAGGCCGGCATTGTGGTGCAGGCGCTGGCGGGGCGCGGCCGGCCGGGGCTCCGGTATCCTCGCCCGCGCTTTCACGAGAGGCCGGCGCAGCTGGCAGGGAGGCCCGATTGCAGTCCGATCCGAGCAGGCCCCAGCGCAGGCCCCAGAGCGGGCCCAGCAGCCCCTTGCCGAGCATCCCCGCCGCGCCGGAGCGCCGGCCGCTGGCCCTGGCCGCCGGCGCGTGGCTGCTGCTGCTGGTGCTGGGCGCTCTGGCCTGGCAAGGCGTGTGGCAGCTGCGCGCCGACGAGGCCGCGGCGCAGCGCGCCCAGCGCAACCTGCTGGCCCTGGCGCAGCTGCGCAGCACCGTGGCCGAGGCCGAATCGGCGTTGCAGCGGGCCGAGCCGACGGCCGAGCCCGAGGCGCTGCCGGCCTACACCCGCGCCCGACAGGCCGCCGACGCCGGGCTGGCCGAGCTGCGCCTGACCGGCCCCGCCGACGGCGAGGCCTTCAGCCGCATCGTCGCGCTGGGGGCGCTGCTGGCCCAGCGCTTCGACGCCCTGGCCGCCACGCTGCAGGCCCGGCCCGGCCGCGGCGCCCCGGTGCGCACCGCCGGCGCCG
>JAGWLO010000005.1 GCA_028872015.1 Burkholderiales bacterium
GCGCAGGCGCAGGGCATCGACTACCTGTCCTCCAGCAGCAGCTCGGGCGTGTCCACCATCACCGCCACGCTGCGGCTGAACTACGACGCCAACCGCGCCCTCACCGAGATCAGCACCCAGGTCAACTCGGTGAAGAACCAGCTGCCGGCGCAGGCCCAGCAGCCGGTGCTCACGGTGCAGACGGGCTCGACCATCGACTCGATGTACATGGGCTTCTACAGCGACACGCTGCCCACCAACAACGTCACCGACTACCTGGTGCGGGTGGTCAAGCCCAAGCTCGACGCCATCGACGGCGTGCAGACGGCCGAGATCCTGGGCGCGCGCCAGTTCGCGCTGCGCGCCTGGCTGGACACCGGCAAGCTGGCCGCGTTCGGTCTCACGGCCGCCGACGTCAGCGCCGCGCTGGCCGCCAACAACTACCTCGCCGCGCTGGGCTCGACCAAGGGCCAGATGGTGAGCGTGCCGCTGACCGCCGGCACCGACCTGCACTCGGTGGACGAGTTCAAGCAGCTGGTGGTCAAGCGCAGCGGCGACACCGTGGTGCGGCTGGAAGACGTGGCCACCGTCAGCCTGGGCTCCGAGACCTACGACTTCAACGTCGCCTTCAGCGGCAAGCGCTCGGTCTTCATCGGCATCAAGGTGGCGCCCGAGGCCAACATCCTGGACGTGGCCAAGCGCGTGCGCGCGGCCTTCCCCGACGTGCAGCAGCAGCTGCCCGCCGGCCTGACGGGGGAGATCGTCTACGACGCCACCGCCTTCATCAACACCTCGATCGACGAGGTGGTCAAGACGCTGGTCGAGGCCCTGCTGATCGTGACCGTGGTGATCTACCTGTTCCTGGGCAGCTTCCGCGCCGTGGCGGTGCCGGTGATCGCGATGCCGCTGTCGCTGGTGGGCACCTTCTTCATGATGCTGGCGCTGGGCTACTCGATCAACCTGCTCACGCTGCTGGCGCTGGTGCTGGCCATCGGCCTGGTGGTGGACGACGCGATCATCGTGGTGGAGAACGTCGACCGCCACATGAAGGAGGGCCAGAGCCCGCTGCAGGCGGCGCTGATGGCCGCGCGCGAGCTCGGCGGGCCGATCCTGGCGATGACGGTGGTGCTGATCGCGGTGTACGTGCCGATCGGCTTCCAGGGCGGCCTCACGGGCGCGCTGTTCACCGAGTTCGCCTTCACGCTGGCCGGCGCGGTGGCGGTGTCGGGCGTGGTGGCGCTGACGCTGTCGCCGATGATGTCCTCGCGCATCTTCAAGCCCGAGCAGGACCAGGGGCGCTTCGTGCAGGCCATCGACCGCGTGTTCGAGCGCGTGCACCGCGGCTACCACCGCGTGCTGCACGGCCTGCTCGACAGCTGGCCGGTGCTGATCGTGATGGGCGCGCTGCTGATGGGCGCTGCCGGGCTGATGTTCAAGATGTCCAAGTCCGAGCTGGCGCCCGAGGAGGACCAGGGCATCGTCGGCGCCTTCCTCACCGGCCCGCCCACGGCCACCTCGCAGCAGATGCAGACCTACGCCGACCAGGTGTTCAAGATCGCGCACGACACGCCCGAGTACCAGCAGATGTTCCAGATCACGGGCGTGCCCACGATCAACCAGGGCATCGGCGGCGTGCTGTTCAAGCCCTGGGACCAGCGCACGCGCAGCGCGCACGAACTGCAGCAGGACCTGCAGGCGCGCTGGAACAAGATCGCCGGCGCGCGCGTGGCGGCGTTCCAGTTCCCGTCGCTGCCGGGCGCCTCGGGCCTGCCGGTGCAGTTCGTGATCACCACCACCGAGCCGTTCCAGAACCTCAACAGCGTGGCGCAGCAGGTGCTGGCCAAGGCCCAGGCCGCGCACCTGTTCTACTTCGCCGACACCGACCTCAAGATCGACAAGCCCCAGGCCACGGTGGTGGTCGACCGCGACCAGCTCGCCACGCTGGGCCTGACCCAGCAGGACCTGGGCAACGCGCTGGGCGCCGCGCTGGGCGGGGGCTACGTCAACTACTTCTCGATCGCCGGCCGCTCGTACAAGGTGATCCCGCAGGTGCTGCAGGTGGACCGGCTGAACCCGTCCGACGTGCTCGACTTCTACCTCAAGACGCCGGCGGGCAACATGATCCCCGCCAGCACCGTGGCGAGCCTGAAGACCACCGTGGTGCCGGAGTCGATCAACCACTTCCAGCAGCTGAACTCGGTGACGATCTCGGGCGTCTCGGGGCAGTCGCAGGGCGACGTGCTGACCTTCCTGCGCAACGCGGTGAAGGAGGTCGCGCCCAGCGGCTACACGGTGGACTACTCGGGGCAGTCGCGCCAGTTCATGCAGGAGTCGGGCGGCTTCGGCGTCACCTTCGCGTTCGCGCTGATCATCGTGTTCCTGGCGCTGGCAGCGCAGTTCGAGAGCTTCCGCGACCCCATCGTGATCCTGGTCTCGGTGCCGCTGGCGCTGTTCGGGGCGCTGATCTTCATCTTCCTGGGCTTCGCCTCGGTGAACATCTACACCGAGGTCGGCCTGGTCACGCTGATGGGCTTGATCAGCAAGCACGGCATCCTGATCGTGGAGGTGGCCAACCAGCAGCAGCGTGCCGGCAAGAGCAAGCGCGAGGCGATCGAGCACGCGGCCGGCCTGCGCCTGCGGCCGATCCTGATGACCACCGCGGCGATGGTGTTCGGCGTCGTGCCGCTGGTCATCGCCTCGGGCGCCGGTGCCGCCGGCCGCCAGGCGATGGGCATCGTGATCTTCACCGGCATGGCCATCGGCACGCTGTTCACGCTGTTCGTGGTGCCGGCGATGTACCTGTTCATCGGCAGCGACCATGCCCGGCAGCGTGCCGCCCAGGCCGGCGCGGCGCCGGGCGAGCTGCCGCCCGCAGGCACGGCCGGCACGGCCGGATAGGCGGCTCCGACCGAGGGTCGGCGGGCCCGCCGTACGATGCGGGCATGAACGCGATGCGGCGTTGCGGCCCGCACCTGGCGGCGATCCCGCTGCTGGGCGCCCTGATGGCGGCGCTGACCGCCGCACTGGCGGGCTGCGCCGCCATCGGCTTGCACCCGCCGGTGGCGGGCCAGACCGAAGCCCAGGTGCTGGCCCGCGACGGCCCGCCCACGGCGCGCTACGCGATGCCTGGCGGCGCCGCCCGGCTCGAGTACGCCAGCGGCCCGGCCGGCCGCGAGACCTGGATGGTGGACATCGATGCCAGCGGCCACGTGATCGCCGCGCGCCAGGTGCTGAACGAGGCCGCCTTCGACGCCTTCCAGCGTCACGCGGCCGGCATGTCGCCTGCGCAGCTGCTGCGCACGCTGGGCACGCCGGGCGAGCGCCGCGGCGGTGGCTGGCAGGGCGGCGAGGTCTGGTCCTGGCGCTACCCGAACAACGACTGCCTGTGGTTCCAGGTCTCGATCGGCGACGACGGCCGGGTGCGCGACGGCGCCTACGGCTTCGACCCGATGTGCAACCGGCCCGGCGACACCCCGGGCTGACCGGCCGACCCGGCGGGTCAGCCGGCGGCCTCGGCCACCCCGGCCGCCAGGCAGAGATCCTCCCAGGCGCGCGCCTTGTCGGGCAGGTTGCGCAGCAGGTAGGCCGGATGGTAGGTGACGATCAGCGGCACGCCGCGGTAGCGGTGCACGCGGCCGCGCAGGCGGCCGATGGGCTCCTCGCTGCCCAGCAGCGCGCGCACGGCGAATCGGCCCATGGCCAGGATCAGGCGCGGCTGCAGCAGCTCGACCTGGCGCGCCAAGTACGGCTCGCACTGCGCCAGCTCGGCCGGCTCGGGGTTGCGGTTGCGCGGCGGCCGGCACTTCAGCGTGTTGGCGATGTACACGCGCCGGGCCGGCGGCACGGCCGCCTCCGCGGCACGCGTGAGCTCCAGCGCAGCCAGCATGCGGTCGAGCAGCTGCCCGGCCGGGCCGACGAAGGGCTCGCCCTGGCGGTCCTCCTGCTCGCCCGGGGCTTCGCCCACCACCATCCACTGCGCCTGCTCGCTGCCGGTGCCGAACACGGTCTGGGTGCGGCCGGCGCACAGGCCGCAGGCGCGGCAGCCCGCCACGGCCTCGCGCAGCGCTGGCCAGCCCAGGGCCGAGACATCGGGCCGTGCGCCGAGCGTGGCGGGGGCGGGCACGGCCCCGGGCGCAGTCACCAAGACGGGCACGGACGCCGGTGCGGGAGCGGCCGCAGGCGAAGCTGCCGGCGCGGGTGCCGCCGCGGCGCCGGCCGGCGACCACAGCCGCAGGCCCATCGCGTCGAGCATCGCCCGCTGGCGTTCAGTCCAGCGCATCGGTATCGCTGCCGGTGGCGGCATCGGCGTCCGGCGGCAACAGGCAGCGCATCACGATGGCGTCTTCGCGCCGGCCCGCGGCTGCCGGGTAGTAGCCAGGGCGGCGCCCGACTTCGACGAAGCCGCGCCGGCCGTACAGCCCGCGCGCGCGCAGGTTGGACTGACGCACCTCGAGCCACAGCGCCACCAGCCCGAGGGCGCGGCCGTGGGCTTCCACCGCGTCCAGCAGCGCCCGGCCCAGCCCGCGCCCCTGCCATGCCGGCGCCACGGTGAGGTTGAGCAGGTGCAGCTCGTCGACCACCGGCATGGCCACGAAGTAGCCCAGCAGGCCGTCGCGCGGCGAGGCCAGCACTTCGGCCAGGTAGCCGGCGGCGAGCGAGTCGACGAAGTTGCCGCGGCTCCAGGGGTGGGCGTAGGCCGCGGCTTCGATCGCGGCCACGGGCTCGACATCGGCCATCGTCATGCGGCGCCGACGCGGGCGCGGCTCGAGCAGCGCGTTCATGGCGCCCGCACCGGCACGGCGGCACCGCGCCCAGCCTCCTGACCCGCCTCACGCTCGCGTGTCGTCTGGGCGACCTTGTCGCGCAGGTACAGCGGCAGCGCCGCCGCGGCGTCGATGCCCGCGCCGGCCTGCGCCGCACGCAGCGCCAGGCGCAGCAGGGCGCCGGCGCGGTCGGCCTGGTCGGGCAGGCGCAGCGCCCCCGCGGGCAGCGACAAGCGCTCGCCGAAGGCCGCCAGCGCCGAGCCCGCGACGGCGTGCGGCACGGCGCCCGGCCCCGCATCGGCCCAGGCCGATGCCAGCGCGCCGGGATCGCACAGCCGCGGCGCCTGCAGCACCTGCCAGCCGCCGTCGGCCCAGCGGTAACGGGCGGCGTAGACCTCGCCCATGCGCGCGTCCATCGCCACGCCGACGTCGAAGGCCGCCGCGGGCGCGGCCTGCGCCCGCGCGTCCTCGGCCACGATCAGCAGGCTGTCGATCGGCAGCAGCGGCCGGCCCAGGCCGAAGCCCAGGCCCTGCGCCACGGCGCAGGCGGTGCGCAGGCCGGTGAAGGCGCCCGGGCCGCTGCCGAAGGCGATGCAGTCCAGATCGGCCAGCACCAGCCCCGCGCGGGCCAGCAGCGCCTGCGCCTGCGGCAGCAGGCTGCCCGACGCGGCGGCACCGCCCGCCAGCAGCAGCGTCAGGCCGCCGTCCGGGCCGTGCACGCCCAGCGCGAGTTGTTCGGTGGCGGTGTCGAAGGCCAGCAGGCGGGCCGCTGAAGGCGCGGTCGGGGACGGCATGGATCGAGTTTATGCCGTGCGATCATCGCCGCCGCCCGCCCCGGGCACCCATGCTGCACGCCACCATGACCCTGCACGACACCCTCGGCTACCTGGCCGCCACGCTGACCACGGGCTCGTTCGTGCCGCAGGCCTGGCTCACGCTGCGAACGCGCGACGTGAGTGGCGTCTCGCTCGCCATGTACGGCAGTTTCACGGCCGGGGTGGCGCTGTGGCTGGCCTACGGCATCGCGCTGGGCGAGTGGCCGATCATGGTGGCCAACGCCATCACGCTGGCGCTGGCGGCCACGATCCTGGTGACCAAGATCGTGGTGGAAGCGCAGCGCTAGAACTTGTACGAGCCCCCGACGGCGAAGGTGGTCGGGCGGAAGTCGATCGTGGTCTGCAGCACGTTGGCGCCGGTGGCCACCAGCTTGCTCCGCACTTTGGCGTAGCCGATGCTGGCGAACAGGCCCCAGCGCGGGTCGATGGCGTAGTCGACCCCGGCCTCGGCCGCCGCGCCGGTGGAGTCGGACAGTTTGATGTCGTAGCCGTAGGGCGACTTGGCGTCGGTGAACTTGGTGTAGTTGACGCCCAGGCCGACATAGGGCCGCCAGGCGGCGCCGGCCTCGCCCCAGTGGTACGTGAACAGCAGCGTGGGCGCCACGTTGCGTGCCGAGAGCACCTCGCCCAGGAAGGCCACGCTGCCGGTGGCGGTGGCCGTGATCTTGGGCGGCACGCCGAGCACCAGCTCGACCCCCCAGTGCGGCTGCAGTTCGTACTCGGCCGTGAGCAGCAGGGTGTTGGCGCTGCCGACCTTGGCGTCGGCCCCGGGCGGAATGCCGATGCCGGTGATGCCGTTGCTGCGCGAGTCGGGCTGGTAGCGGATGACGCCGACCTTCAGCGTCAGCCCTTCGGCGTGGGCGGCACCGCAGGCGGCAGCCGCCGCCAGCACGAGGATCCGGATGGAGGTGTGCATGCGAGTCTTTCTCTGGGGCGGTGGGGTCAGATCCAGCCGAAGGCACGCAGCCGCGCCAGCATGTCGGTGCTGATCAGCAGGTGGCCGCCGGGCGTGGGGTGCACGCTGTCGGCGAACTCCCAGGTGGCGGGGTCGGCGCCAGTGCGCAGGCCGTTGTAGGGCGCGCCCGGGGTCGAGTTGCAAAAGAGCGACGAGCCGTCGGTGACCGCGCCGCCCGTGATGACCGAGATCTTGGCCGGGTCGCAGGCCGGGATCGTGGTGTTGGTCAGGCCATAGGCCGTGGGGTTGGCGTAGACGGTCTTGAAGGTGGTGTTCTCGTCGATCAGCTGCACCGGCAGTCCCGTGAGCCCGTCGCGCAGCCACAGGTTGAAGGTGTCGACCAGGCCGCTGAGCACCGGCACCGCCGAAGCCGTGGCCGGATTGGCCAGCAGCGAGGCGCCGAAGGGCGTGAGCGCCGAATCGGGCAGGTTCAGCACCGCCACGTACTTGCCGCCCTTGGCCAGGATCTGGTCGCGCACGAGGCCGGTGAGTGCCTGCGCCGCCTGCTTCATCGCGGCCTGGGCCGCGTTCTGGGCCGCGAACAATTGCTGGCTCGCCTGGTCGGCGGTGATCTGCCCGGCCGCGGCCGCGGCCTGGATCTGCGCGGCCGCCGTGGTGAAGGCACCGAACTGCGCGAAAGCATCGTTGCTGCCGGCCCAGACGAAGATGAGGTCGGTGGGCTTGAAGCTGCCGAAACGAGCCAGGTGGTTGGCGATCTGCGTCTGCACCGGCACCGTGAGCGCGCCGGTGCTGTGGCCGATGCCGTTGATGTCGGTCACGCGCGAGCCGCCTTCGCCGTACGCGGTGCAGGTGTTGGCCAGCGCGGGCACGCTGGCGGCCACCGGGCAGTCGACCGAGGTGGTGCCGAAGCCGACCTTGGCCGGCGTGACCATCAGGCCGAGCGCGCTGGCGACGTTCTCGACCCAGATCGTGGCGGTGGCTGAATTGACCGTGAACTTGCCGCCGAAATAGGGCGGCTGGCCGTTGCCGGTGAGCGAGGTGGCCGGCGCGTAGGTGCCGACATCGCTGAGGCTGTCACCGAAGCTGACGACGGCGGTGAAGCTGCCCTTGGTGGTGGGCGCGCCCGCCGGCTGCCCGCTGCCGGGCACGCTCGGGTCGCTGCCGCCGCCGCAGGCGGCCAGGAGCGCCGCGGCCAGCAGGGCCGCAGCGCAGGAACGGAATGTCGTCGTCATGGAGGTCCCTCGGGTTTCGACTGCCTGGGCGCGGCGCCCGGGCAATAAAAGCACGGTCGTTCGCTTTTCGGCTGCCGACTATACGAGGGGCCACCGACGCCCGGCGCGGGTGGAAACCCGCTGCGCCGGCGCGCGATCAAAACGGGTTGTTACGCGCCCGGGCGATGGCCAGCGAGGCCAGCTGCGCCTGCCCGCTCGGGGCCAGGTGCGTGTCATCGGCCCACAGGTAGCCGGTGGGGGTGGCGCCGGTGACGAGCGTGGCGGTGGTGCAGTTGGGCAGGGCCACGGCGCAGGCCGGCGTGACGATGTCGGCGAATCCGAAGGCGGCCGGCGACCGGGCCACCGCCTGGAACTGCAGTTGTGCCTGCACCAGGCCCACGAAGCGGCCGTCCAGCACGATGTTGACGCCCAGCTGCTGGTTGAACGCCGTGGTCAGCTGCGACAGCACCGCTGCGCGGTCGACCAGCGGATCGAGCGCCTTCTGCGCGATGGCGAACGGCGTCAGACCCACGTCGGGGAGATCGGAGACCACGACCTTGACGCCCAGGTTCACGAGGCGGTTTACGACCTGCGCCAGCTGCTTGCCGCGCGCACCGGCCTCGGCCGAAAGATCGGCCACGCTGCGGCCGGGGTACTGCGCGTACAGCTGCAGGATGTCGTTCGTGCCGGCCAGCAGGGTGGCCAGGTCGCCGGTGCGGAAGCCGCCCGCCGCCACCTGCGCCTCGACCTGGGCCGCCACGTCGGCAACTTGCGCACCGGGCTGCGCCAGCATGATGGCCGTGGGCGCCTGCGACTGCGGATTGCACTCGTTGAACGCCAGGCCGTAGTTCGAGGCCAGCGACTGAACCCAGATCGGCTGCTGCGTGCAGTCGATGTTGCCGTTGCTGTCCAGGCCGTTGATGCTGTACTTGGTGCCGGTGGGCGTGATCACGCTCGCATCGTCTCCGAAGACGAGCATCCGGCTGGGCGTGAACAGGCGGTTCTGCGAGGTGCCGCCGCCGCAGGCCGCGAGCAGCCCCAGCACCAGCGCGGCCCCGATCGAGGCCAGAACGCCGGCCACGGCACGCTGCCGTCGCGGTGTCGCCTTGCTGCTGAAGATCATCTTTGCTCCGGAATTCGGGGTCACGCGGCGTCGGCGCCGTGAATGCGCCGGGGTGACGCCCGGGTGCTTCAGGTGGCCGCCCGCTGCAGCCGGTCCCGCACGCCGTCCCATGGCGGGCCCGGTGGCGGGCGCTCGACCCAGATGGCCGCCACGCCAGCTGCATCGAACTCGCGCAGCACCGAAAACAACTCGTGCGCCGCGGCGGCGGCATCGGCCGGCATGACACGCGCCGAGTAGCCCGGCCCGCCGGCGAAGGCGAGGCGCGAATATACCCCGACCACCCCGCCCGCCCGGCCGGCCTCGTTGCGCCCGGATTGCAGGCGGTGACGCAGCGCGACGGTGTCCAGCAGCCGCAGCGGCGCGACCGGTGCGTAGTGCGAGGCCAGCAGGCCCGGCGCCCGTGGCGAGCGGGCGTCGGGGTCGGCCAGCGCGCGACCCAGCGCCGCCTCGAGCGCGCGGCGCGGCAACTGGCCCGGGCGCAGCAAGGCCGGCGGGTCGCGCGTGCAATCGACGATGGCCGATTCGATGCCGACCTCGCAATCGCCGCCGTCGAGCACCGTCAGCGCGGAGCCGAACTCCTGCACCACGTGCGCAGCGGCGGTGGGGCTGATGCGGCCGAAGCGGTTGGCGCTGGGTGCCGCCACGCCGGGCACGCCCAGCCGCGCCGCCTCGCGCAGGAGCGCCAGCGCCACCGGGTGCGCCGGCAGGCGCAGGCCGATGCTGTCCTGCCCGCCCGCCGCGGCCGCGGCCACCCCAGGCCGGCGCGGCACGATCACCGTCAGCGGACCGGGCCAGAAGCGTGCCGTCAGGCGCAGCGCAGCCGGGCTGAGGCCACCGCTGAAGTGGGCAGAGGCCGCGACATCGGCCACATGCACGATCAGCGGGTGCTCGCTGGGCCGGCCCTTGGCGGCGTAGATGCCGGCGACGCTGACATCGTCGTCCGCGCGCGCCCCCAGCCCGTAGACCGTCTCGGTCGGAAACGCCACCAGCTCGCCCGCGGCCAGGCGCTGTGCCGCCTGGCGCAGCGCCACCGGATCGTCACCGTCCAAGGTCGGCATGGTCGGGGTCGGCGTTCAGCTCAGAACGGCGGCAACCCGAGCACCGCGGCGGCCTGCTGCGCGCGCGCCCGGGCCAGCGCAGGCTCGGCTGCGGTGAGCGTGAGATGCCCCATCTTGCGGCCGGGCCGCGGCTCGGCCTTGCCGTACAGGTGCAGGTGCGCGCCGGGCACCGCCAGCACCGCGTCCCAATCAGGGGCGCGGGGGGTGCGGGGCTCCGAAGGCAACCCGCTGCCGCCGTCGAACCACAGGTCGCCCAGCAGGTTGATCATGACCGCCGCCGAATGCTGGCGCGGGGCCACCAGCGGCAGCCCGGCCAGGGTGCGCACCTGCAGCTCGAACTGCGACACATCGCAGGCATCGATGCTGTAGTGCCCGGAGTTGTGCGGCCGCGGCGCCATCTCGTTGGCCACCAGCGAGCCGTCGGCCAGGATGAAGAACTCCACGCACAGCACGCCCACGTAGGCCAGCCGGTCGGCCAGCCGCAGCGCCTGTGCCACCGCCAGCGCCGCCGTGCCGGGGTCGACGTCCGGCGCCGGCACCTGCGTCACGGCCAGGATGCCGTCGCGATGCAGGTTCTGCTGCAACGGCAGGTGCACCGCCTGTCCATCGCGGCCCCGGGCGACGATGACGCTGATCTCGTGCCGCAGCGGCAGCCGCCGCTCGAGCACGCAAGGCACGCCACCGAGCGCGGCCCACGCCGCGGGCAGATCGGCCGGCTGCGCCACGGCGCGCTGACCCTTGCCGTCGTAGCCCATGCGGGCCGTCTTGAGCACACCCGGCAGGAGGGCGGCCAGCGACCCCAGCGCCGCCGGCGCCATATCGCCGGGCTGCGTGACGAGCCCATGCGGGGCACAGGGCACGCCGGCCTCGACGAAGCAGCGCTTCTCTTGAGCGCGGTGCTGGCACACCTCGACCGCCGCCGCCGCCGGCGCCACCGGCCGCGTGGCGGCCAGCCGACGCAGCGCCGCTGCCGGCACGTTCTCGAACTCGGTCGTCACGGCCGAGCACTCCCGCGCCAGCGTGGCCAGCGCCGCGTCGTCCTCGTACGCGGCCACCAGGTGCTCGTCGGCCGCAGCGCCCGCCGGGCTGGCCGCGTCGGGCTCGAGCACCATCACGCGATAGCCCAGGCCCTGCGCCGCATGCACGAACATCCGGCCGAGCTGGCCGCCGCCCAGCACGCCGAGCGTGGCCTCGCCCGGGGCCAGCACGCCACCCGTCATGGCTGGCCGAGCGTGCGCGTCATGGCGCGCGCCGCATCGGTCTGGCGCTGCCGGTAGGCCAGCAGCCGCTCGTGCAGCGCCGCATCGCCGGTGGCCAGCATCGCCACCGCAAACAGCGCCGCGTTGGCCGCCCCGGCCGCCCCGATGGCGAACGTGGCCACCGGGATGCCCTTGGGCATCTGGACGATGGAGTACAGCGAGTCCAGCCCTTGCAGGTGCCGGCTGGGCACCGGCACGCCCAGCACCGGCACCGTCGTCTTGGCCGCCAGCATCCCCGGCAGATGCGCCGCCCCGCCCGCGCCAGCAATGATCGCCCTCAAGCCCCGCCCCACCGCGGCCTCGGCAAAAGCGAACATGTCGTCAGGCATGCGGTGCGCAGACAGCACCTGCCGGTCGTGGTCGATGCCGAATTCATCGAGGATTGCCGCGGCGTGCTGGAGGGTATCCCAGTCGGAGGCGGAACCCATGACTATAGTTACAGCAACGCTCATTGCGGGACTGGGCGGTTGAACTTTGTCATTAATTCAATAACTAGCAAATACTTCAAACTGTCGCGCAAGGCGAGCTTTCGCACCCTCATATTCGACCGAAAGGTCTTTTAATTCCAGCTCTCGCGCTGTGGAGGAACCAAACGCATCACTAACGCAAGAGAGCTGATAGAAAATCCAGCCAGCAACCAGTCGATCATCTATATCCAAGCCAAGCGAGAAGGCGGGATCAATTTTACTTGACAATGCAAGCATCTCGGCCTTGTTACCCAGCCTCATGTTGCAATATGCCAGCTCCAAATCGATGAAAGATTGGCTGAAATTGTATGCAGCAAATGGACCCCTAAGACGAACAGCGCTCAGGGCCTCTATGGCTTCGGGAAATCGCTCCTGCAGCACCAAGAATCTCGCTTGCCAAAGAAATATGTGATTAGACAAAGCATTTATACCCGTCAGCTCTTGTAGATTCTGGGCTGACTGCAATTCCATCTGGAGGAGCGAGGCGTCTTTGCGGTTGCCTCTGCCGAGACAGTTTTCTGCCCTCATCCAAGCCAAACCAAACGCGGCACGATTATAAACAAGCGCCTCCAGCGAGGGCTGATCTCCGATGCGAAGCGCATGCTCTCTACCTCGGAGAAAGTACTTCTGGGATTGCGGTCTATTGCCGGATATCATGAAACAGTTGGCCAACACAGCACAGATTCTCACGTGTGCGTAATCGTTGGACTCATCCGCATAATCAATGGCTGAACTGAGCGATTGACAGATGGCGTCATATTTCGATGTCTCGAATTCGATATGAGCCTTCCAAGCTGCGGCGATAGCAGCCATTTCGCGATAATTTATGGCAACTGATAGTACAAATGCTCGATTGATCCGATCAAAGGCCAATGGATTCAATTCACCATAATGATTAATAAGCCCTTCAGCCAACATGATCCAAACCGTGATGCGCCCGTTTTGACCAGTGCCATAGTTGACTCGCAGATCGCGGATGATGCTTTTGGCGTCATCAAAATTACCAATTCGCGCCAACGCGCAAGCCATCTTCGCGAGCAACTCTGCGCGATCATTGCTGCCTTGCGTGCGCGCAAGATCGCGATTGAGCTGATCTAGAATCTTATTCATGATCATTAATCACCTTCAGCCGTCGGCGCAGATAAAAGGAAGCGAGCATGAAGGAGCAACAAGCAAAAAAGGCCCAGCGTAGCCGGGCCTTTTGACAGAGCGCTCGATAGCCGCGAAGCCATCTGCAATGTCAATCCATCAGGGCTTGTTCCCAGTCGGAAATGGCCAAGCCGCTGCCGGATTCAGTGCCGTCTTCGCCGGCGCAGCAGCCGGCGCAGCAGGCGCGGCAGGCGCCGCCTTCTTCGCGGCCTTTTTGGCAGCGGCCTTCTTGGTCGCGGGCTTCTTCGGCGCAGCCGTCTTCTTGACGGCAGCCTTCTTGGCCGGCGCCTTCTTCGCCGCAACCTTCTTGGCCGGGGCGGCCTTCTTCGCTGCGGCCTTCTTGGCCGGCGCCTTCTTGGCCGCCGCCTTCTTCGCCGGGGCAGCCTTCTTGGCCGGGGCGGCCTTCTTGGCCGGCGCCTTCTTCGCGGCCGCCTTCTTGGCCGGGGCAGCCTTCTTCGCGGGCGCCTTCTTGGCCGGAGCGGCCTTCTTCGCAGTTGCCATAACGATCTCCTTGATCAAGTTGCAAAAGGCTCGGTGCCGCTGCGTGCAGCGCCGAGATCCACCGTCTGGTGGTCTGCCGCCGGGATTGGGCCCGGCAACGGTTGCCCCAGTGCGGTGAACGGGGTCACGAACTCGGCTTGGATTCGGCTCTGCGGCCTGCCTTGGTTCGTCATTCTTGATCTCTCACGGGCGATCGGGCGTGTGCCGGCTTTGCGGCCGGTCGGGCGCTCGATCGCGATGCGGCGCGCAGGGCATGGGCGGGCTGGGCGTCCGCTCAGTCCCAAGCCAGCGCGCCGCCGGTCTGGTAGTCGATGACACGGGTCTCGAAGAAATTGCGCTCCTTCTTGAGATCGATCATCTCGCTCATCCAGGGAAACGGGTTCTCTTCATTCGGGTACAGCGGCTCCAGGCCGATCTGCGTGGCACGCCGGTTGGCGATGTAGCGCAGGTAGCCCTTGAACATCGACGCGTTGAGGCCCAACACGCCACGGGGCATGGTGTCTTCGGCGTAGCGGTACTCGAGTGCTACGGCCTTCTCGAACAGCGCCCGGATCTCGGCCTTGAAGGCCGGCGTCCACAGCTGCGGGTTCTCGAGCTTGATCTGGTTGATCACATCGATGCCGAAGTTGCAGTGCATGGACTCGTCGCGCAGGATGTACTGGTACTGCTCGGCGGCGCCGGTCATCTTGTTCTGCCGGCCCATCGCCAGGATCTGCGTGAAGCCGACGTAGAAGAACAGGCCTTCCATCAGGCAGGCGAAGACGATCAGGCTCTTCAGCAGCGTCTGGTCGGCCTCGGGCGTGCCGGTGTGGAAGTGCGGGTCCATGATCGCGTCGATGAACGGGATCAGGAACTCGTCCTTGCGGCGGATCGAGTCGACCTCGTGGTACGCGTTGAAGATCTCGCTCTCGTCCAGGCCCAGACTCTCGACGATGTACTGGTAGGCGTGGGTGTGGATCGCCTCTTCGAAGGCCTGGCGCAACAGGAACTGCCGGCACTCGGGCGCCGTGATGTGACGGTAGGTGCCCAGCACGATGTTGTTGGCCGCCAGCGAATCGGCGGTGACGAAGAAGCCGAGGTTGCGCTTGATGATGCGGCGCTCGTCGTCGGTCAGGCCGTTCGGGTCCTTCCAGGTCGCGATGTCGCGCGACATGTTCACCTCTTGCGGCATCCAGTGGTTGGCACAGGTGGAGAGGTACTTCTCCCAGGCCCACTTGTACTTGAAGGGCACCAGCTGGTTGACGTCGGTCTGGCCGTTGATGATGCGCTTGTCGGCGGCGTTGACGCGGCGTTGCGTCTGGGCGGGCTGGGCGGACGCGGGCGCCGGGGACGGGGCCGAGATCCGCGAGGCATCAGACGGCTGCACGATCGGCAGCTGTGACGTGGGCGGCTGCGCAGCCGGCAGCGAGGCCGGCACGGCGGCGGCGAGAGCAGCGGCTCGCGGCGCGTGGAGCGCAGGGCTAGGGTCCTGTGCCTTTCTCGAAGGAGTCTTGACGTCGTCTTCCCAGACCAACATGTGTGTGTGTCCTGCTCGAAATGAATTATCGGAGTGTTGTGCGCGAACACCAAGCGATGGTTGACTTCGAGGCCTGTCCGTTGTTGCGGCATCGCATCGAACGCGTGAGCCGCATCACGACCTCAGGCCTGTCGGCGAGCGGCGGCTATTGGCAGGCCTCGCAATCGGGGTTGTCGATGGCGCAGAATTTGACGTCGCTGGCCGGCTCGGCGGCCACCACCGACGACGCGATGCCGCTCGAAGCCGCGCCCATCGAGACCGCGTTCAGCGCCCCGGGCGCGACCGTGCTCTTCTCGGAGTAGGTGGCACTCGTCGTGCGCAGGTAGTAGGTGGTCTTCAGGCCGCGCAGCCACGCCAGCTTGTAGGTCTCGTCGAGCTTGCGGCCCGAGGCGCCGGCCATGTAGATGTTGAGCGACTGCGCCTGGTCGATCCACTTCTGGCGCCGCGCGCCGGCCTCCACCAGCCAGCTGGCGTCGACCTCGAACGCGGTGCCGTACAGGCGCTTGAGCTCGTCGGGCACGCGGTCGATCGGACGCAGCGAACCGTCGAAGTGCTTGAGGTCCATCACCATCACGTCGTCCCACAGACCCAGCCGCTTGAGATCTCGCACCAGGTACTCGTTGACGACCGTGAACTCGCCCGACAGGTTGCTCTTCACCGAGAGGTTGGCGAAGCTCGGTTCGATCGAGGCGTCCACGCCGATGATGTTGCTGATGGTGGCGGTGGGCGCAATCGCCACGCAGTTGCTGTTGCGCATGCCGTGCTCGGCAATGCGCGCGCGCAGGGCCGGCCAGTCCATGCTGCTGCTGGTGTCGACCTCGAGATGGCCGCCGCGCGCCTCGCGCAGCAGCGCGAGCGAGTCCTGCGGCAGGATGCCGCGGTCCCAGAGGCTGCCGCGGTAGCTGCTGTAGCGGCCGCGCTCGGCGGCGAGCTCGGTGCTGGCCCAGTAGGCGTGGTAGCACACGGCTTCCATGCTGCGGTCGGCGAACTCCACCGCCTCGGCGCTCGCGTAGGGCAGGCGCAGCTGGTACAGGCAGTCCTGGAAGCCCATGATGCCCAGCCCCACCGGCCGGTGCTTCAGGTTGCTGTCGCGCGCCTTCTTCACCGCGTAGTAGTTGATGTCGATCACGTTGTCGAGCATGCGCATCGCGGTCGCGGTCGTGCGCTTGAGCTTGACCTGGTCGATCTCCAATCCGTTCGGACCGTCCTTCAGGTGCTGCGCGAGGTTGACGCTGCCCAGGTTGCAGACCGCGATCTCGGTGTCGCTGGTGTTGAGCGTGATCTCGGTGCACAGGTTGGAGCTGTGCACCACGCCCACGTGCTGCTGCGGGCTGCGCACGTTGCAGGCGTCCTTGAACGTGATCCAGGGATGACCGGTCTCGAACAGCATCGACAGCATCTTGCGCCACAGGTCTTTCGCCGGCATGCGCTTGTAGAGCTTGATCTCGCCGCGGTCCACCTTGGCCTCGTAGGCCGTGTAGGCGAGCTCGAAGTCGCGCCCGAACTTGTCGTGCAGGTCGGGGCAGGTGCTGGGGCTGAACAGGGTCCAGTCGCCGCCCTCCACCACCCGGCGCATGAAGAGGTCGGGGATCCAGTTGGCGGTGTTCATGTCGTGCGTGCGCCGGCGGTCGTCGCCGGTGTTCTTGCGCAGCTCGAGGAACTCTTCCAGGTCCAGGTGCCAGGTCTCCAGGTAGGCGCAGACCGCGCCCTTGCGCTTGCCGCCCTGGTTGACGGCCACGGCCGTGTCGTTGACGACCTTGAGGAAGGGCACCACGCCCTGGCTCTTGCCGTTGGTGCCCTTGATGTGGCTGCCCAGCGCGCGCACGCGGGTCCAGTCGTTGCCCAGGCCGCCGGCGAACTTGGACAGCAGCGCGTTCTCCTTCAGCGCCTCGTAGATGCCGTCGAGGTCGTCGGCCACGGTGGTGAGGTAGCAGCTGCTGAGCTGGCTGCGGCGGGTGCCTGCGTTGAACAGCGTCGGCGTGCTGCTCATGAAGTCGAAGGTCGACAGCACGTTGTAGAACTCGATCGCACGCGCCTCGCGGTCGATCTCGTTCAGCGCCAGGCCCATGGCCACGCGCATGAAGAAGGCCTGCGGCATCTCGATGCGGGCTTCCTCGATGTGCAGGAAGTAGCGGTCGTACAGCGTCTGCAGGCCGAGGTAGTCGAACTGCAGGTCGCGGCTGGCGTCGAGCGCGGCGCCGAGCTTGGCGAGGTCGAACTGCAGCAGCTTGTCGTCGAGCAGTTCGGCGCCGACACCCCGCTTGATGAACTGCGGGAAGTACTCGGCGTAGCGGGTGCCCATCTCGGCCTGGGTGACGTTCTCGCCCAGGATCTCGCGCCGGATCGTGTGCAGCAGCAGACGCGCGGTGGCGCGGGTGTAGCCCGGTTCCTTCTCGATCATGGTGCGCGCAGCCAGGATGGCGGCCTTGAAGACCTCATCCATCGGCACGCCGTCGTACAGGTTGCGCCGCGTCTCGGCCAGGATGGGATCGGCCCGCACGTCGGCGCCCAGGTCGGCGCAGGCCGACTCCACCAGCGCGTGCAGCGCGCCCATGTCGAGCGCCACGCGCTGCCCGCCCTCGGTGACGAAGACCTCGGGCGCCCGGACCGCCGCCGGCGCACCCTGGCGCGCCCGCTCCTGGGCGCGGCGTTCGCGGTACAGCACGTAGGCCCGCGCCACTTCATGGTGGCCGCTGCGCATCAGCGCCAGCTCCACGTGGTCCTGCACGTCCTCGATGTGGAAGGTGCCGCCGCCCGGGCGCGAGCGCAGCAGCGCGCGCACCACGCCCTCGGTCAGCTGCTCCACCGTCTCGCGCACGCTGGCCGAGGCTGCGCCCTGGGTGCCGTGCACGGCCAGGAAGGCCTTCATCAGCGCCACCGCGATCTTGTTCGGCTCGAAGCTCACCACCGCGCCGTTGCGGCGGATGATCTGGTAGCCGTTGTAGGTGCCGGGGGCCGCGGCGGCGGGCTTGGCGGGGGCGCTGCCGGTGGGCGCGCCAGTCGGGACGGCGGTCGAAACTGAGTGCATTCAATCCCCTCGGATGGGTCTCGTGGCGTGGATGGTGGGATGGGGCGATGACGCCGCGCGGCGGGCCGGCCAGGCCGGCGCCGGGCCGGGGGGACCGAGGCGCCGCTCGCAGCGACGGCCCGGGTGCCGATCGGCACCGCGATCGGCGCGAGAGCCGGCGCCTTCGCCGCTGGGCTGCATTATCACCGCGCCCACTATATCTGGGGCCTCGCACCCCCACAAGGCACTACCGCTAGTGTCCCGTCGGGACCTTCCCGGATCGGCGCACGTGCCGACGGGGCCGCGGCTACGCCGGCTCGGGGCGCTCGCCCTCGGGGGCGCCGATGCCCAGCCGCGCCATCCGGTAGCGCATCTGCCTCAACGACAGGCCCAGGCTGGCGCCGGCGGCCGTGCGGTTGTAGCGGTGGCGCTCGAGCGCCCGCTCGAGGATGTCGCGCTCGACGGCGTCGAGGTGGGCCGCCAGATCGCTGGGCAGACCGGCCGGCGGCGCGGCCGGGGCCGCGGCCGGCAGGGCCTCGGTCGCCGCGGGCTCGTCGCCCGGCGCCAGCAGCTCCTCGGGCAAGCCGAGGTCGGCGCGCTGGATCACCGGCGTGCCGGTCAGCGCCAGCGCGCGGTGCAGCAGGTTCTCGAGCTCGCGCACGTTGCCCGGGAACGCGTGGCGCTGCAGCTGCTGCAGCGCGTCGGCGGCCAGCACCGGGGCCGGCGTGACGCCGGCGTCCCGCGCGATGCGCTGCAGCACCGCGTGGCTGATGGCGGGCAGGTCTTCCAAGCGCTCGCGCAACGCAGGCACGACGATGCGGATGACGTTGAGCCGGTAATACAGATCCTGGCGGAAACGCCCCGCCAGCACCTCGGCGCCGAGGTCACGGTGGGTGGCGCTGACGATGCGCACGTTGATCGGCGTCTCGGTCACCGCCCCCACCGGGCGCACGGCGCGCTCCTGGATCACGCGCAGCAGCTTGCTCTGCATCGCCAGCGGCAGGTCGCCGATCTCGTCCAGGAACAGGGTGCCGCCCTGCGCCGCCTGGACGAAGCCTTCGCGGTCTTCGCCGGCACCGGTGAAGGCGCCCTTGCGGTAGCCGAAGAACTCGGCCTCGAGCAGCGCCTCTGGGATGGCACCGCAGTTCACCGCCACGAAGGGCATGGCACCGCGCGGCGACACCTCGTGGATCGCGCGCGCCACCAGCTCCTTGCCGGTGCCCGACTCGCCCTGCACCAGCACCGGCGCCATGCTGCGTGCCACGCGCTCGACCAGGGAGCGCACCTGCTGCATCGCCGGCGAGCGCCCGGCCATGCGCGCCAGCGCCGGATGGCGAACGCCGCTGTCGTCGCGCGCGGGACGGTCGTCCGGCGCGGCGGCTGTCACGGCGGCTGGGGCGGCGGCACGTGGCGGCGACGCCGGTCCGCCCCCGGCGGGCAGCCGGCCCAGCGCCGAGGCCACCACGGCGCGGAACTGGCGCAGATCGACCGGCTTGGTGAGGTAGTCGTAGGCGCCGGCCTTCAGCGCCTCCACCGCGCTCTCGGCCGAGCCGTAGGCCGTGATCACGATCGCCTTCTCGTGCCGCCCGGCTTCCTCCATCCGGCGCAGCAGGTCCAGGCCGCTGCCGTCGGGCAGCCGCATGTCGGTGATGACGAGCTGGAACGCGGACGGCCCGGCCTGCTGCAGCAGGGCCCAGCCCTCTTCGGCCGAGCCGGCGCTCTCGACGTCGTAGCCCTCGCGCAGCAGCGTCAGCTCGTACAGCGTGCGCAGGTCGGGCTCGTCATCGACGACCAGCAGCCGGGCGGTCGGCGAGGCGGGGGCGGGCGTCGAAGGGGCGTTCACGGGATCTGGCCTTGCAGCTCACCGGCCCAGGGGCAGCGGCGCCGCGCCGACTGCCACGGCCAGCGGCGCCTGGCGCATGCGCACGACGAACTGGTTGCGCCGCCGCTCGGTCGAGGGTCGCGGCCGGTACTCGATGCTGGCACCGTAACGCTCGCAGAGCTCGCGGCAAATGTACAGGCCGAGGCCCGAGCCACGGCTGCGCGTGCTGAAGAAGGGCTCGAACAGGTGGCGCTCGATCTCGGGCGCGATCGGTGTGCCGTCGCTGGCCACCGACAGCACCACCCACTGCTCGTCACGCGCATCGAGCCGCAACAGGATGGCGCCCGTGGCCTCGCTGGCGTGGCGTTGTGCGTTGTCGAGCAGGTTCACCAGCACGCGGCGCAGGTGCTCGTGGTCGAAGCGCACGCCCAGCGCCTGGCCGGGCAACTCGATCTGCAGCCGGCCCTCGCCACCCAGCGCCACCCGCGCCGTGCGCGCCCAGTCGCCCGCGGCCTCGGCCACCGCCGAGGTTGCGTCGATGGGCCCGGCCTCCAGCGCGGCCCCCGGTGCGACTTCGAGCACATCGTCGACCAGGCGCTTGAGGCGATGCACGTTGTCGGCCACCATCTGGGCCAGTCGGCGCTGCGCCGGCGGCAGGTCGTCCTCGAGCAGCAGCGCATTGGCCTGCGCCACCGCGGCCAGCGGGTTGCGGATCTCGTGCGCGATGCCGGCCGACATGCGGCCCATGGCGGCGAGCTTTTCCTGCCGGATGCGGGCCTGCAAGGTGCGCAGGTCTTCCAGCAGCAGCACGGCAAAGGGCTCGTTCACCGCGTCGGGGGCGCCCCCGAGGGCGGCCACCGGGCCGCTGTGATCGGCCGCGGTGCGCGCACGCATGAAGCGCACGCGCAGGCGCAGCGTGCGCAGGTGGCCCTGGCCGAAATCCAGCCCCACGTCGCGCCCGCCCTCGGGCCAGCTGCCATCGGCCAGGGCCCGCTCGGCAGCCTGCTGCAGGCCGCCCCATACCGGCCGCGCCGACAGCGTGAAAGGCGCCGGCGGGCCCAGGCCCTGATCCACCAGCAGGGCCCGCGCCGCCGGGTTGGCTGCGCGCACGCGCAGCCGGCGGTCGACCACCAGCACGCCGTCGGCCATCTCCTCGATCACCAGCCGGTTCAGCTGCGCCTGCTGGCGTGCCACCTCGAGGCTGCCCCGCGCGGCCAGCTCCTCGCGCGCCAGCCGACCGGCCAGCTCGCCGGCGAGCAACGCGATGACGAACATGCCCAGCCCCGCCAGGCCCGACTGCATCATCAGCGCCGGCGCGTCGGCGCTGACGAGCGCCGCGCGCCAGGCCACCACCAGCAGCATCAGTGCCACCCCGGCGGCGGTGGCCAGCGCCAGCAGGCGTGCCGTCAGCACGCCGGCCATCAGCACCGGCAGCGCCAGCAGCGCGCCGTAGTTGAAGGCCGCGCCGTTGTCCAGCAGGTGCATCAGCGTGAAGGCCAGCAGATCGACGCCGATGGTGGCCAGCCATTGCCGGCGTCGTTGGCGGGCCTGTTCCTGCGGCTGGGTCAGCGCGCCGAAACGCGGCAGCAGCCACAGCGTGACGGCCTGGACCGCGTACACCATCGACACCAGCGCCAGCCACTCGTTGCCGCGGCTGCCGAACAGGCTGCCCAGCCCGAGCGCCACCACGAGCACGATACCGATGGCCGCGCGCGCGGCGGCATAGGTGCGGTAGACGCGCGCCAGCGCACTGTCCTGCGCCTGCACGATGCGGCGCGCCTGGCGCAGCAGGAAGCGGCTGTCGGCGGGCGCATCGCCGGCGGCGAGCCAGCCGGGATCGAAGAACGACTCGGGCGCGGCACTGGGCTCGCTGCCGGAGAAGGCGCCGAAAAAGGAGTCATCGCGCCGACGGCCGGGGCCGCGGCGATCTTTGCGGCGGCGGTCGCCGGCGCGGCGTTCGGCGTCGTGGGCGTTCATCGGCACGTCATCGGTACGCCATCGGTGCGCTCGGGCGGCGGGTGCGTTCGCGCGGCCGGCGGCGGGCCCCTCAGGCCGGCCCCCGCGGGCCGGCCAGGCGGTGCGCCTCGCCGCAATAGGGGCGGCCGGCGGCGTCCTTCACCGCTTCGGACTGCGGCAGGTGCACGCCGCAATGGGTGCAGGCCAGCATCTGCTCGCGCGCGGCGCCGTCGCCGGTGCGGTGGCGCCGGGTTGGTGGCGGCGGCGCTGCGTTGCCGCGGCCCCTGGAACCCATCATCCAGGCCACCACCAGCACCAGGATCACCAGCAGGTACTTCATCGCGTCAGCGCAACTTCACCGTCAGCACCGGTGTTCAACCCGGCGCCCGGCCCAGCACGACCTCGAGCACGAAGCGCGAGCCGGCATAGGCCAGCAGCAACAGCACGGTGCCGGCATACAGCCAGCCGGTGGCGCGGCGGCCGCGCCAGCCGCGCAGGCGCCGGCCCAGCAGCAGTCCCGCGAACACCAGCCAGGCCACGATGGAGAACACCGCCTTGTGGTCACCCCAGAGCTGCCAGCGCGTGGTCGTCATCAGCCCCAGCACGATGGCGCCGCTGAGGATGACGAAGCCGGCCTGGACGAAGCGGAACGTGAGCCGCTCGAGCTGCAGCAGCGGCAGGCCGAGCGCCTGGCCCGCGGGCGGCGCCTTGGGCGCGCCGGGCGCGCCTGCACGCAAGCGCCGCTCGGCCGCGTCGAGCAGCAGGCCGTGCAGCACGGCGGCGCCGAACAGCGCGTACGAACCCACGCCGAGCGCGAAGTGCAGCGGCGCCAGGCGCGAGGTGATCGGCCGCAACTCACCGGGGAACACCGCGCACACCGCCACCACCACCAGCCCCGCCGCAGCCAGCCACTGGCGCACGCCGGGCAGCGGGACGAAGCGGCTCTCGACGCTGTACACGCCGATGACCAGCCATACCGTGAGCGAGAGCACGGGCGCGAACCCGAGCCGCGCACCCGGGCCGGCCAGGCCGACGCCGCCGATGTCGGCCACCAGCAGCAGTGCCTGCAGCACCCAGCCGCCGAGCAGTGCCAACGGGGCCAGGCGGCGCAGTGCCGCCAGCGGCAGCGCCGCCAGCCCGTACAGCACCAGCGTGGCCGCCACCATCGGGATGCCGCCCCCGGGCGCCAGCGTGGGCGCGAGCAGGGGCGAGGCGGTCGATAGAATCATCATGACAGTGTACTGACCGCGGGCGCCGCTACGGCCGCCTGCCGACGCGATGGCCTCCACCCTTGCCGACCGCCTGTCCCGGCTGGTCAAGACCATGCGGGGCCAGGCCCGCATCACCGAGAGCAACGTGCAGGACATGCTGCGCGAGGTGCGCATGGCGCTGCTCGAGGCCGACGTGGCCGTGCCCGTGGTGCGCGACTTCATCGCCCGCGTCAAGGAACAGGCGCTGGGCCAGACCGTGGCCGACTCGCTGAACCCCGGCCAGGCGCTGGTGGGCATCGTGCACAAGGAGCTGGCCGCCACCATGGGCGCAGGCCCCGGGGCCGCGGCGAGCGGGCTCAACCTGGCCACCCAGCCGCCGGCGGTGATCCTGATGGCCGGCCTGCAGGGCGCCGGCAAGACCACCACCACGGCCAAGCTGGCCAAGCACCTGATCACCCAGCGCAAGAAGAAGGTGCTCACGGTGTCGGCCGACGTCTACCGGCCGGCGGCCATCGAGCAGCTGAAGACGGTGACGGCGCAGGCTGGGGCCGAGTGGTTTCCTTCGACGCCCGAGCAGGCGCCGCGCGACATCGCGCTGGCCGCGCTCGACCACGCCCGGCGCCACTACTTCGACGTGCTGCTGGTGGACACCGCGGGCCGGCTGGGCATCGACGCGGCCATGATGGCCGAGATCAGCGCGCTGCACGCGGCGCTGAACCCGATCGAGACGCTGTTCGTGGTCGACGCCATGCAGGGCCAGGACGCGGTGAACACGGCGCGCGCCTTCAAGGACGCACTGCCGCTCACCGGCGTGGTGCTCACCAAGCTCGACGGCGATTCGCGCGGCGGCGCGGCGCTGTCGGTGCGGCAGGTGACGGGCGTGCCGATCAAGTTCGCCGGTGTCTCCGAGAAGATCGACGGCCTGGAGGTGTTCGACGCCGAGCGCCACGCCGGGCGCGTGCTGGGCATGGGCGACATCGTGGCCCTGGTCGAGGAAGTGCAGAAGGGCGTCGACGTCGCAGCGGCGCAGAAGTTCGCCGACAAGATGAAGTCGGGCGGCGGCTTCGACCTCGAGGACTTCCGCGACCAGATCTCGCAGATGAAGAAGATGGGCGGCCTGTCCGGCCTGATGGACAAGCTGCCGAGCCAGCTCACCGGCAAGGCCGGCAACCTGGGCCCGGCCGAGGTGGACCGCGCCGAGCGCGACGTCAAGCGCATGGAGGGCATCATCTGCTCGATGACGCCCCAGGAACGGCGCAAGCCCGAGCTCATCAAGGCCAGCCGCAAGCGCCGCATCGCCAGCGGCGCCGGGGTTCAGGTGCAGGAGGTGAACCGGCTGCTGAACCAGTTCGAGCAGATGCAGGGCATGATGAAGAAGCTCAAGGGCGGCGGCCTGATGAAGATGATGAAGCGCATGGGCGGCATGGGCGGCGTGGGCGGCGGACCGCGATGACGGCGTGAATTGTTCACGCCCGCTTGCGGCCGCGCTGCGAGCGGATACGAATCGACACCGGTGTTGTGCGGCGCCGGGTTGATCGCCGCGGCGGCAGGGTCGATGGTCCAGGGGCACCTCGACACTTGGTCAACCGCCGCCCACCGCCATGGACCTTCCGACACCGACGACTGCCTTCGCCCTGCCGGCCAGCGTCGCCCTGCTGCTGGCCTGGGCACTGATGCGGCTGCGCCAGCGCCAGCAGTCGCGCCGCGGCGCGGCGCGCGAGGCGCTGGACACGGTGGCTGCCTGGCCGCCCGAGGCCGCGCGCGTGCTGACCGTGGACGAGCGCCAAGCCTACGACCTGCTGCGCCGCGCCATGCCGGGCTTTCTGGTGCTGGCGCAGGTGCCGCTGTCGCGCTTCCTGCGCGTGCCCTCGCGCCACTCCTACACCGACTGGCTGCAGCGCGTGGGCTCGCTCAGCGCCGACCTGTTGCTGTGCGATGCCGGCTCGCGCGTGCTCGCCGTGATCGACATCCGGGCCGTGGACGAGAGCGCGCGCAGCCGCCGCCGCCACGAGCGCATGGCGCGCGTGCTCGGCGCCGCCGGCATCCGCGTGCACACCTGGCGCGAAGGCCAGTTGCCCGCGGTGGCCGAGGTGCGCCACGTGCTGGCGCCGCTGGCCGGGGCGGCCACGCCCGGCACCAAGCCCACGCCGTCGCGGCCGATGCCGCTGATCCCGGTGCCGGAGATCGCCGAGCTGCTGGCCGATGGCGACCGCGCCGCGCTTGCCGCCGTCTTCGACCCGGCGCTGGAGCCCGTGCCTTCGGCCTTCTTCGAAGACCTCGATCCCGCCGGCGCGCAACGTTGAGGGTCCGCCCAGCCCGATCAGCCCAGCAGCGCGCGCGCGAACTCGCGCGCATCGAAGGTCTGCAGGTCTTCGAGCCGCTCGCCGATGCCGATGAAGTAGACCGGCACCGGGCCACCGGCACGCTCGCTCCCCCAGCGCGCGATGGCCGCCAGCACGCCGCCCTTGGCGGTGCCGTCGAGCTTGGTCACGATCAGGCCCGTCAGCCCGAGCGCGGCGTCGAAGGCCTTCACCTGGGCCAGCGCGTTCTGCCCGGTGTTGCCGTCCACCACCAGCAGCACCTCGTGCGGCGCGCCGGCCTGGGCCTTGCCGATGACGCGCTGGATCTTCTTCAGCTCTTCCATCAGGTGTGCCTGCGTGGGCAGCCGGCCTGCGGTGTCGGCGATGACGACGTCGCAGCCGCGGGCGCGGCCGGCACTGACGGCATCGAAGGTCACCGCCGCCGGATCGCCGCCCTGCTGGCTGACGATCTCGACCCGGTTGCGGTCGGCCCACACCGCGAGTTGCTCGCGCGCCGCGGCACGGAAGGTATCGGCCGCGGCCAGCAGCACCTTGCAATCGGCATCGGCCAGGTGGCGCGTGAGCTTGCCGATGCTGGTGGTCTTGCCGGCGCCGTTCACCCCCGCCACCATGATGACCGTCGGGCCGGCCTCGACCAGGCTCAGCCCGCGCTGCAGCGGCAGCAGCAGCGCGGTGATCGCGTCCACCAGCAGCGCCTTCACCGCCGCCGGCTCCACCGCCTTGGCCTCCTTCACGCGGCGGCGCAGGTCGGCCAGCAGGAACTGTGTGGCCGCCACGCCGGCATCGCCCATCAGCAGCGCAGCCTCGAGCTCCTCGTACAAGGCCTCGTCGATTCGGGTGCCGGTGAACACCTGCGCAATGCCGGCCCCGGTCTTGCGCAGGCTCTGGCTGAGACGGCTGAACCAGCCACCGCGCTCATCCGGGACGGGTGCCACGGCAGCGGGCGACGGCGGGTGGGCGGCGGCCGCGGCGTCTGCCGGGGTCGCGGCAGCGGGTGCGGCCGGGGTCGGCGTGGCCGCAGAGGCCGGCGCCTTCTCTTTCTTCTTGAACAGGCTGAACATCGGGACGGGCGCTCCGCCGGCCCCGCCGCCCGGAATCGGGCTGGCTATAATTTGCGGCTCAGGCGCTTTAGCTCAGTTGGTTAGAGCGACGGAATCATAATCCGCAGGTCCGGGGTTCAAATCCCTGAAGCGCCACCAATCATCGGATGAGCCCGCGTCAGCCCTCGCTGAGCGGGCTTTTCTCTTGGTGCCCCAAGTGAGCCACCCGGTGGGCCACCTCGTGCCCGGTGTCGGCGTGACGTTGATGGTGCCGGCGCCGGACGTGATGCGCGGCGTCGGGGATTCAATCTTGTCCAGGACATAGGTACAGCGCCGACCCTCACCGCCATCCGCCTCGTGCCCGTGTTGGGGGTCGGGTGGGGTCACTCCGTGCTGGGCGAGCCGGTGGGCTGGAGCACGGTGGCCGGCGCCTGCATCGTGATCGTGGGCACGGCGCTGGTGACGGGGTTTCGCCCGCGGGGCTGCTTGCGAGACGGTCGGCGCCCGGCGTGACCCGATCCCGGCCGGGCCGTCACGGAGTTCTGCGACACCGTCACGAAACCTTCATGACAGCTCCCTACAGTCCGCGCGTGCCCGGCGCCCATCGCGTCGAGGACGCCCTCAACCCCTTCACGTGACCGAACGGAGCCCCCTCTCATGCAACTCCTGAAACTGCCCCGGCGCTCGCTGCGACTCGTCGCAGCGGCGGCCGCCGCTGCGCTGGCCTCCTCCGCCGCCCTGGCTGCCGACATCACCGGCGCCGGCTCGACCTTCATCTTCCCGGTGCTGTCCAAGTGGTCGGCCAGCTACAACGCCAAGACCGGCAACAAGGTGAACTACCAGTCGATCGGCTCCGGCGGCGGCATCGCCCAGATCAAGGCGGGCACCGTGACCTTCGGCGCCACCGACATGCCGCTCAAGCCCGAAGACCTGGCCAAGGCCGGTCTGGCGCAGTTCCCGGCCATCATCGGCGGCGTGGTGCCGGTGGTGAACGTGGCGGGCGTGACCCCGGGCGAAATGAAGATGACGGGCCCGGTGCTGGCCGACATCTTCCTCGGCAAGATCACGAAGTGGGACGACCCGGCGATCGCGGCGCTGAACCCGGGCATGAAGCTGCCCGACGAGAAGATCACCGTGGTGCATCGCTCCGACGGCTCGGGCACCACCTTCAATTTCGCCAACTACCTGGGCAAGGTCAGCCCGGAATGGAAGACCAAGGTCGGCGAAGGCACCTCCGTCAACTGGCCCACGGGCGTGGGCGGCAAGGGCAACGAAGGCGTGGCCGCCTACGTGAACCAGATCAAGGGTTCGTTCGGCTACGTCGAGCTGGCCTATGCGCTGCAGAACAAGATGGCCTACACGAAGATGAAGAACCAGGCCGGCGAATACGTCGAGCCCTCGGTCTCGTCCTTCGCCGCTGCCGCCGCCAGCGCCAAGTGGAGCGAGCCCGATTTCTACGAGGTCATCACCGACGCGCCGGGCAAGACCTCGTGGCCGATCGCCGCTTCGACCTGGGTGCTGATGCACAAGGCCCCGAAGGATGAGGCGGCCAGCAAGGAGGCGCTGGCCTTCTTCAAGTACGCGCTCGAGCACGGCCAGGCCGACGCCAAGGCGCTCGACTACGTGTCGCTGCCCGCTACGCTGACGGGCAAGATCGAGGCGTACTGGGCCGCCAACATCAAGTAAGGCGAAAATCGGGGCGCGCCAGCCGCCCCGGCCCGCGCACGAACAAGATCTGCGATGAGGGAAGCCATGATGCTGGACACCGGCGCCGAGACGGTGCGGGCGCACGAACTGGCGGCCGCCGCGCGCGACCGCCGCCAGCAGTGGCGAGACGACCTGTTCCGGCGCACCGTCATGGCCTGTGCGCTGTTCGTCTTCATCGCGCTGCTGGGCGCCGCGCTGTCGATGCTGTGGGGCGGCAAGGAGGCGTTCCAGACCTTCGGTCCGCGCTTCATCTGGTCCACCGACTGGGACGCCGTGAACCACCGGTTCGGCGCCCTGGTGCCCATCTACGGCACGCTGGTGACGGCGCTGATCGCGATGATCATCGCCGTGCCCGTGAGCTTCGGCATCGCGCTCTTCCTGACCGAGATCGCGCCGGGCTGGCTGCGCGGGCCGGTGTCGGCCGCCATCGAGCTGCTGGCGGGCATCCCGTCCATCATCTACGGCATGTGGGGCCTGTTCGTCTTCGTGCCTTTCATGGGCGCGCACATCTACCCCTGGCTGGACACGAACCTGGGGCCGCTGCCGCTCATCGGGCCGGTATTCAGCGGCCCGCCCATCGGCCTGGGCATGCTCACCGCCGGCATCGTGCTGGCGATCATGGTCATCCCTTTCGTCTCGTCGGTGATGCGCGAGGTGTTCAACACCGTGCCGGTGGCGCTGAAGGAATCGGCTTATGCGGTGGGCAACACCACCTGGGAGGTGGTCTGGGACATCGTCCTGCCCTACACCCGCACCGCCGTCGTCGGCGGCATCTTCCTCGGCCTGGGCCGCGCCCTGGGCGAGACCATGGCCGTGACGTTCGTGCTGGGCAACGCGCACCAGCTCTCGCTGTCGCTGCTGCAGCCGGGCAATTCGATCGCGGCCACGATCGCCAATGAATTCACCGAGGCCGACTCCTCGCTCTACCTGTCGTCGCTGATCGCGCTGGGCTTCCTGCTCTTCGTCGTCACCTTCGTCGTGCTGGCCATCGCCCGACTGATGCTGGGCCGCCTGGCGCGGCAGGCCGGGGAAGGCGCATGAACCGGTGGCGCCGGCGCCAGGTCGCCGATCTCGTGGCCAAGGGGCTGGCCGTGGCGGCCACCGCCTTCGGGCTGTTCTGGCTGACCTGGATCCTGTGGACCACCGTCAGCCAGGGCCTGCCGGCGCTGAAGTGGAGCCTGTTCACGCAGATGACGCCGCCGCCGGGCTCGGACGGCGGCATGCTGAACGCGTTCGCCGGCAGCATCCTGATGAGCGCCATCGCGGTGGCCCTGGGCACCCCGATCGGAGTGCTGGCCGGCACCTACCTGGCCGAGTACGCGCGCCACACGCGGCTGGGCGCGACCATCCGCTTCGTCAACGACATCCTGCTGTCGGCGCCCTCGATCGTGATCGGCCTGTTCGTGTACGAGTTGGTGGTGCGCCAGATGGGGCATTTCTCGGCCCTGGCGGGTGCCATCGCGCTGGCCTTCATCGTGCTGCCGGTGGTGGTGCGCACCACCGACGAGATGCTCAAGCTGGTCCCTGCGGCGATGCGCGAGGCCGCGCTGGCGCTGGGCGTGCCGCAGCGCAAGGTGATCCGCCAGGTGCTGTACCGGGCCTCGATGTCGGGCATCACCACCGGCGTGCTGCTGGCGCTGGCGCGCATCTCGGGCGAGACCGCGCCGCTGCTGTTCACGGCCCTGAACAACCAGTACTGGAGCAACGACCTGTTCGGGCCGATGGCCAACGTGCCGGTGGTCATCTTCCAGTACGCGCTCAGCCCCTACGAGTTCTGGCACTCGCTGGCCTGGGCCGGCGCTTTCGTCGTCACCGCGCTGGTGCTGGTGCTGGGCATCATCTCGCGCGGCCTCCTGCTGCCCAAGACTAGGCGCTCATGAACCACGCCATCGCCTCCCCCCTGAACACCGTCGCCCCGGCCAAGACCGCGCCCGCGGCACCGGCCAAGATCGTCACCCACGGGCTCAAGTTCTTCTACGGCGCGACGCAGGCGCTGAAGGACATCAACCTCACGGTGCAGGAAAGGCGCGTCACCGCGCTCATCGGTCCGTCGGGCTGCGGCAAGAGCACGCTGCTGCGCATCTTCAACCGCATCTACGCCGTCTACCCCAGGCAGCGGGCCGAGGGCCGCGTGCTGCTCGACGGCCAGGACGTGCTCGACCCCGGCTACTCGATCAACCGGCTGCGCACGCAGGTCGGCATGGTGTTCCAGAAGCCGGTGCCGTTTCCGATGTCGATCTACGACAACGTGGCCTACGCGATCCGCCACTACGAATCGCTGTCGCGGCCGGAGATGGACAACCGGGTCGAAGAAGCGCTCAAGCGCGCCGCGCTGTGGGATGAAGTGAAGGACAAGCTGGGCCAGAGCGCGCTGGGCTTGTCGGGCGGGCAGCAGCAGCGGCTGTGCATCGCGCGCGCGGTGGCGCTCAAGCCGCAGGTGCTGCTGCTGGACGAGCCGACCTCGGCGCTGGACCCGATCTCCACCGCCAAGATCGAGCAGCTGATCGACGAGCTCAAGCCCTACTACACCGTGCTCATCGTCACGCACAACATGCAGCAGGCGGCGCGCGTGTCCGACCACACCGGCTTCATGTTCCTGGGCGAGCTGATCGAGTTCGGGGCCACCAGCGACCTGTTCACGCGGCCGACCAAGAAGCAGACCGAGGACTACATCACCGGCCGCTTCGGCTGAAGGAGCGCCTGACCATGAGCGACAAGCATCTTTCCGCGCAATTCGACGCCGAGCTCAGCGGCATCTCGGGCCGCGTGCTCGAGATGGGCGGCCTGGTCGAATCGCAGGTGGCGCAGGCGGTCTACGCGCTCAGCCACTTCAACGGCGAGATTGCCAGCCAGGTGCTGACCCAGGAAGAGCGGGTGAACCAGCTCGAGGTGGAGATCGACCGCGACCTGTCCACCGTCATCGCGCGGCGCCAGCCCACCGCGCGCGACCTGCGCCTGCTGATCGCGGTGTCCAAGACCATCGGCAACCTCGAGCGCGTGGGCGACGAGGCGGCGCGCATCGCGCGCACCGTGCAGCGGCTGATGAACAGCGGCGTGTCGAGCCGGATGCGGCTGCCGGTGAGCGATATTGCCTTCGAGGCCGACCTGGCCATCGCGCTGCTGCGGCGCTCGCTCGATGCCTTCGCGCGGCTCGATGCCCAGCAGGCGCTGCAGGTCATCAAGCAGGACAACGAGATCGACACCGAGTTCGACGGCCTGATGCGCAAGCTGGTCACCTACATGATGGAAGATCCGCGCACCATCTCGGCCAGCATCGACCTGGTCTTCGTGGCCAAGGCGATCGAGCGCGTGGGCGACCATGCCAAGAACCTGGCCGAGCAGGTCATCTACATCGTCAAGGGCGCCGACGTCCGACACACGCCGATGGGCGATGTCGAATCGGTCGTCGCCTGAAGGAGCGCGCCCCGCATGGCCAAGATCCTGATCGTCGAGGACGAACCGGCGATCGCCGAGTTGATCGCCCTGAACCTGCGCCACGACGGGCACGAGGTCGAGCTGGCGGCCGACGCCGATGCCGCGGCCGAGCGCGTGCGCGCCGCGCTGCCCGATCTGGTGGTGCTGGACTGGATGCTGCCGGGCGAATCGGGCCTGAGCCTGGCCCGTCGCTGGCGCGCCGAGCCGCGCACGCGCGAGCTGCCCATCGTGATGCTGACCGCGCGCGCCGAAGAGCGCGACGTGGTGCAGGGTCTGGACGCCGGCGCCGACGACTACATCGGCAAGCCCTTCTCGGCCGCCGAGCTGCTGGCCCGCATCCGCTCGGTGCTGCGGCGCAAGGCACCCGAGGCGCTGGACGTGGCGGTGCAGGTGGGCCGGCTGCGGCTCGACCCGGGCACCATGCGCGTGTTCGTGGACGAGGCCCAGGTGCACCTGGGCCCGACCGAGTTCCGGCTGCTGCGCTTCCTGATGACCTACCCCGAGCGCGTGCACACGCGCGCGCAACTGCTGGACCGCGTCTGGGGCGACCATGTGTTCATCGAGGAGCGCACGGTCGACGTGCACGTCAAGCGGCTGCGCGATTCGCTGCAGGCCTCGGGCTGCGCCGCGATGATCGAGACCGTGCGCGGCGCCGGCTACCGGCTGGCACGCCCGACGGCGGTGAGCGCCTGAGCCCGTCCCCCGGCGTGCTTCGGGCCCGGTCACCGGTTGTGAACTTGACTACATAACGGGTTGCCGTACAGTGCGGGGCATGCGCTGCGGCCTGCTTCGAACCCGATGGCTGGTCGGCCCGCTGGCCGCCGTGCTGGCGACGGCCGCCCTGGCTGCAACGCCGGCCGCCGACGTGCAGGTGGCCGTGGCCGCCAATTTCGTCAAGCCGCTGCAGGCCATGGCAGCCGGCTTTCGTGCCGCCACCGGCCACGGGCTCACGATCATTCCGGGTGCCACCGGCAAGCTCTACGCCCAGATCGTGGCCGGCGCGCCGTTCGAGGTGCTGCTGGCCGCCGACCAGGCCACGCCGGCGCGCCTGGTCGCCGAAGGGCATGCCGTCGCCGGCAGTGCCTACACCTACGCCATCGGCCGTCTGGCCCTGTGGAGCCGCCAGCCCGGGCGGGTCGACCCCGGCGGCGCGGTGCTGGCCGGCGGGCACTTCGCGCACCTGGCCATGGCCAACCCCCGGCTCGCGCCCTACGGCGCGGCGGCGATGCAGGTGCTGCAGGCGCGCGGGCTGGCCGGGGCGCTGGCGCCGAAGCTGGTGCTGGGCGAGAACATCGCCCAGACCTTCCAGTTCGTGGCCAGCGGCAATGCCGAACTGGGGTTCGTCGCGCTGTCGCAGCTGCGCGACCCCGAGCGTCCGGCCGGCGGCTCGGCCTGGGAGGTGCCGCAGTCGCTGTACAGCCCGATCCGGCAGGACGCCGTGCTGCTCACGGCCGGCGCGGCCGACCCCGGGGCCCGGGCGCTGCTGGCCTGGCTCCGCAGCGCCGACGCGCGCCGCGTGCTGGTCGCCTACGGCTACGCGCCCTGACGCTTGAGCGCCGCCGAATGGACCGCCGTCGCGTTGACGGCCCGCCTGGCCGCCACGACCACCACGCTGCTGCTGTTGCTGGGCACGCCGCTGGCCTGGTGGCTGGCGCGCACCCACTCGCGGGCCAAGCCCCTGCTGGCCGCGGTGGTGGCGCTGCCGCTGGTGCTGCCGCCCTCGGTGGCGGGCTTCTACCTGCTGCTGCTGATGGGGCCGCAGGGCGCGGTCGGCGCGCTGACGCAGGCGCTCGGCCTGGGCCGGCTGCCGTTCACCTTCGGCGGGCTGGTCGTGGGCTCGGTGCTGGTCTCGCTGCCGTTCGTGGTGCAGCCCCTGCAGCAGGCCTTCGAGGCCATCCCCGAGCGCCTGCTGGAAGCTGCGGCCACGCTGCGCGCCGGGCCGCTGGACCGCTACTTCACGGTGGCGCTGCCGCTGGCGCGGCCCGGCCTGGTGACCGCCGCCGTGCTGGGCTTCGCCCACACCGTGGGCGAGTTCGGCGTGGTGCTGATGATCGGCGGCAACATCCCCGGACGCACGCGGGTGGTCTCGGTGGCCCTGTACGACCATGTCGAGGCCTTCGAGTTCGCGCAGGCCCAGCGCCTGGCCGCCGGCATGGTGGTGTTCGCGCTGGTGGTGCTGGTGGCGCTGTACGGCGCCAACCGCGCCGCCGGCCACGCGCTGCGCGAGGCGAGATGATCGATCTGCAGCTGCGCCTGGCGCGGCGCGACTTCACGCTCGAGCTGGCGCTGGCGCTGCCGGCGCAGGGCGTCAGCGCGCTGTTCGGCGCCTCGGGCTGCGGCAAGACGAGTGCGCTGCGCGCGATCGCGGGGCTGGACCGCGCACAGGGCCGCGTGGCGCTGGGCGACGAGGTCTGGCAGGACGACGCGCGGGGTCGCTTCGTGCCCACGCACCAGCGCGCCATTGGCTACGTGATCCAGGAGTCGGCCCTGTTTCCGCACCTCGACGTGCAGCGCAACCTGGCCTACGGCCAGCGGCGCGTGCCGGCGCCGCAGCGGCGGGTGGCCCTGGACCGCGCCGTGGCGCTGCTCGGCCTGGATGCGCTGATGGCGCGCCGCCCGGGCACGCTGTCGGGCGGCGAGCGCCAGCGGGTGGCGATCGCGCGCGCGCTGGCCACCAGCCCGCGCCTGCTGCTGATGGACGAGCCGCTGGCCGCGCTCGACACCGCGCGCAAGGCCGAGTTGCTGCCGTACCTGCAGGATCTGCACGCCGAGCTGGCGATCCCCATCGTCTACGTCAGCCACGCCCTGGCCGAGGTGGCACGGCTGGCCGACCACCTGGTGCTGATGGACGCCGGCCGCGCCACGGCGCAGGGCCCGCTGACCGAGATGCTGGCCCGGCTCGACCTGCCGCTGGCGCACGACGACGAGGCCGGCGTCGTGCTGCCGGCCCGGGTCGGCGCGCTCGACGCCCCCTGGCGGCTGGCGCGGCTGGACATCAACCCGCAGTGCCAGCTGTGGGCACGCGACAGCGGCCTGCGCCCGGGCCAGCCGGTGCGCGTGCGCGTGCTGGCGCGCGACGTCAGCCTGGCACTGGCGCCGCTGCAGGGCAGCAGCATCGGCAACCAGGTGCAGGGCGTGATCGAGGCCATCGCCGACGACAGCCACCCGGCGCAGGCGCTGGTGCGCGTGCGCGTGGGCGACGCGCCGCTGGTGGCGCGGCTCACGCGGCGCTCGGCGCAGCGCCTGGGCCTGAGGCCGGGCCTGGGCGTGTGGTCCCAGGTCAAGACCGTGGCCCTGATGGAATAGCCGCGAGCGGCCGACACGGACACCGAGCGCCGATGCATGCAGGCCCCGACGGCGCGCTGCTCAGCGCCGAGCTCAAGCTGGCGGGCCGGCTCGATGCGCGCTTCTTCGCCCTGCTGCAGGCGCTGGCCGATACCGGCTCGATCAACCGCGCCGCGCGCACCGCGGGCTTCAGCTACAAGGGCGCCTGGCTGCTGCTGGCGGCGGCGTCGAACCTGGCCAACGAGCCGCTGCTGGCCACCACCACCGCCGGCACCCGGCTCACCCCGGCGGCACGGGCGCTGCTGGCAGCGTGGCAGGCGCTGCAGGCCGAGCACCGGGACTTCCTGCGCGCGCAGGAAGCGCGGCTGCACCAACTGCCGGCCCTGCAGGGCCTGCTGAGGAGGATGTCGATGAGGACGAGCGCACGCAACCAGTTCGCCGGCACGGTGCAGGCGATCGAACGCGGCCCGGTGGCGGCCGAAGTCACCCTGGCGCTGAAGTCGGGCGCCGAGATCACCGCCACGCTGACCAGCGCCGCGGTGCAGCGCCTGAAGCTGAAGCAGGGCCAGGAGGCGCTGGCGCTCGTCAAGGCCTCGGCGGTGGTGCTGGTGAGCGATTTCGCGGGCTGGCAGCTGTCGGCCCGCAACCAGCTGGCCGGCACCGTCTCGCGCATCGAGCGCGGCGCGGTCTCGTCGCTGGTCGTGCTGACCCTGCCCGGCGGCACGCTGATCACGGCCAGCCTCACCAACGACGGGCTGGAGGCGCTGGGCCTGAAGGTGGGATCGGCGGCCAGCGCGGTGTTCAAGGCCTCCGCCGTGCTGATCGCGGTGCAGGCCTTGGGCGCCTGACCGCCGCGCACGAGGCAGGCTCGGGAGCGACCCGGGCGCCTAGAATCCGGCGCTGTCCCACAGCCCCTGGATCCACACCATGCTCCGCTGTGTCCTCCTCGCGGCCGCCCTGGCCTGCGCCCTGCCCGCGGCCGCCCAGGTGCAGCGCAACTTTCCCGCCAGCGCGCTGCGCGGCACGCTGGCCATCACGCAGCCGCCCGAGGTGCTGCTGAACGGCGCGCCGGCGCGCCTGGCCCCGGGTGCGCGCATCCGCGGCACCGACAACCTGCTGGTGCTGTCGGGCGGCCTGATCGGCCAGCGCTTCGTCGTCGACTACACCGTCGACATCGCGGGCCTGGTGATGGATGTCTGGCTGCTGACGCCGCAGGAGGCGGCGCGCCAGCCCTGGCCCACCACGGCGGCGCAGGCGGCGGCCTGGCGCTTCGACCCGATGGCCCAGACCTGGAGCCGGCCATGAGCGGCGCCAAGAAGGTGTACATCCGCACCTTCGGCTGCCAGATGAACGAGTACGACTCGGACAAGATGGCCGACGTGCTGCGCGCGGCCGAGGGCTACGAGCCCACCGACGACGTCGAGCAGGCCGATCTGGTGCTCTTCAACACCTGCTCGGTGCGCGAGAAGGCGCAGGAGAAGGTGTTCAGCGACCTCGGCCGCGTCAAGCACCTGAAGGCCAAGGGCGTGCTGATCGGGGTGGGCGGCTGCGTCGCCAGCCAGGAAGGCGCGGCCATCGTCGAGCGCGCGCCGTACGTCGACCTGGTCTTCGGCCCGCAGACGCTGCACCGGCTGCCGCAGATGATCGCCGCGCGGCACGCCGAGCAGCGGCCGCAGATCGACATCCGCTTCCCGGAGATCGAGAAGTTCGACCACCTGCCACCGGCGCGGGTGCAGGGCGCCAGCGCCTACGTCTCGATCATGGAAGGCTGCAGCAAGTACTGCAGCTACTGCGTCGTGCCCTACACCCGCGGCGAGGAAGTGCACCGGCCGCTGGACGACGTGCTGGCCGAGGTGGCCGGCCTGGCGGCGCAGGGCGTCAAGGAGGTGACGCTGCTGGGGCAGAACGTCAACGCCTACCGCGGCCACTGGCCGCAGGCCGAACCCGGCCCGGACTCGGACGACGACGAGGCGATCGCCGATTTCGCGCTGCTGATCGAGGCCGTGTCCGAGATCGCCGGCATCGAGCGCATCCGCTACACCACCAGCCACCCGAACGAGTTCACGCAGCGCCTGATCGACGTCTACGCCCGCGTGCCCAAGCTCGTGAGCCACCTGCACCTGCCGGTGCAGCACGGCAGCGACCGCATCCTGATGGCGATGAAGCGCGGCTACACCGCGATGGAATACAAGAGCACGATCCGCAAGCTGCGCGCCGTGCGGCCGAACCTGAGCCTCAGCAGCGACTTCATCGTCGGCTTCCCGGGCGAGACCGAGGACGACTTCGGCCGCACGATGAAGCTGATCGACGACGTGGGCTACGACGCCAGTTTCAGCTTCGTCTTCAGCCCGCGCCCCGGCACCCCGGCCGCCGCGCTGGCCGACGACACGCCGGCGGCGCTGAAGCTGCAGCGCCTGCAGCTGCTGCAGGCGCGCATCGAGGAGAACGTGCGCCGCATCAGCGCCAGCCGCGTGGGCACCGTGCAACGCATCCTGGTCGAGGGGCCGTCGCGCCATGCCGACAAGGCCGCCCGGGCCGGCAACCTGAATCTCGGCGCCAGCGAGCTGATGGGCCGCACCGAGTGCAACCGCATCGTCAACTTCGACGGCGGCCCGAACGCGGCACGGCTGGTCGGGCAGATGATCGACGTCACCATCACCGAGGCCCTGCCCCATTCGCTGCGCGGCGAGCCGGTGGCGGCCGAGCGCGTCAGCGGCCCGGCCCGAAGCCCCGCCACCACAGCGTGAGCGCGCACACGGCCACCATGGCGGCATAGGTGGCCATGCCGCCGTCGTGCCCCAGCAGCAGCAGGCCGGCCAGCGTCACGGCGGCGCAGGCCAGGCAGGCCGGCACGGCCATGCGCGCCCAGCCCACGCGGCCCAGTTCGCGCCGCCACACCCATTTGGCGAGCCAAGGCGCCAGCGCGCCCAGCCCCAGCGCCGGCACGAACAGATTGAAGAGTTGCAGCGTGGCGTCCAGGGGTCCCATGGGTGGCGTCTCGTTCGGCGGTGCTTCGGCAGGTTCAGCCGGCGGTGCGGCGGGCGCTGCGACCGGACGGTGGGTCCGGGTCCGACCCGGGCTTCGACCGCGCCCGGCGCGCGTCCGGCGCCCGAAACCTACAATTCTGCCGTGAGCGTCCTGGCCCTCGGGCTCAACCACACCACCGCGCCGCTGGACCTGCGCGGCCGGCTCGCCTTCTCGCCCGAGCAGATGACGCCTGCACTGCACGACCTGCGCCAGCGGCTGCAGCGCGCGGTGCCCGAGGCGGCGCTGGTTTCCACCTGCAACCGCACCGAGCTGTACGTGGCCGCGCCCGCCGAGGCCGGCACCGCGCTGACGCGCCAGGCCATCGACTGGCTGGCCGAGCAGGGCGGCATCAGCGGCGGCCAGCTGCTCGCCCACAGCTACGTGATGGAAGACCGCGCCGCGGCGCGCCACGCCTTCCGCGTCGCCTCCGGGCTCGACTCGATGGTGCTGGGCGAGCCGCAGATCCTGGGCCAGATGAAGCAGGCGGTGCGCCTGGCCGACGAGGCCGGCACGCTGGGCACGACGCTGCATCAGATGTTCCAGCGCTCGTTCGCGGTGGCCAAGGAAGTGCGCACTGCCACCGAGATCGGCGCCCACTCCATCAGCATGGCGGCGGCGGCCGTGCGGCTGGCAGCGCAGCTGTTCGAGGACCTGGGCCAGATCAAGGTCCTGTTCGTGGGCGCGGGCGAGATGATCGAGCTGGTGGCCACCCATTTCAGCGCGCGCCAGCCGCGCGGCCTGGCGCTGGCCAACCGCACGCTCGAGCGCGGCGAGCGGCTGGCCGCGCGCTTCGGCGGCGAGGCGATGCGGCTGTCGGACATGCCCGGCCGGCTGCACGAATTCGATGCCGTGATCTCGTGCACCGCGAGCACCTTGCCCATCATCGGCCTGGGGGCGGTCGAGCGGGCGCTGAAGGCGCGCCGGCGGCGGCCGATGTTCATGGTCGACCTGGCCGTGCCGCGCGACATCGAGCCCGAGGTCGCGCGACTGGCCGACGTCTACCTCTACACCGTGGACGATCTCTCGGCCCTGGTGCAGACCGCGGGCGAGAAGCGCCAGGCCGCGGTGCAGCAGGCCGAGGCCATCATCGACGCCGGCGTGCAGAGCTTCAGCCACTGGCTCGACCAGCGCGCAGCGGTGCCGCTGATCCAGGCCCTGAACCGCCAGGCCGACGACTGGGGCGCGGTCGAGCTGGCGCGCGCGCGCAAGGCGCTGGCGCGCGGCGAGTCGGCCGAGCGCGTGCTCGAGGCCCTGGCACGCGGCCTGACCAACAAGATGCTGCACGGCGCGCTGGCCGAGCTGCACGCGGCCGAGGGCGACGAGCGGGCGCGGCTGGCCGACACCGTGTCGCGGCTGTTCCTGCGCCAGAGCGCGCGCGGCCCGGGCGCCGGAGCCGATGGCCCCGAAGTCCCCGCAGGCCGTTAGGGCCGCCTTCGCCGCTGTCGGGCCCGTCCTGTCTGCCGCACGCGGCATGCGGCACACGGCCCCGACCGGCCCTTCACGACATCCATGAAGCCTTCCCTGCGCGAACAATTCGACCGCCTGGCCTTGCGTCTGGCCGAGCTCGACGCCTTGCTGGCCGACCCCCAGGTGTCGGCCGACCTGCCGCGCTGGCGCACGCTGTCGCGCGAGCAGGCTCAGGCCAGCGAGATCGTGGAGCGCTACGCGCGCTTCCGGCAGCGCGAGCGCGACCTGGCCGCTGCGCAGGAACTGCAGGCCCAGGACGACGACCCCGGCATGGCCGAGCTGGCGCGAGAGGAGATCGCCGCGGCCCATGCCGACCTGGGGCGGCTCGAAGCCGAACTACAGGCCGCACTCATCCCGCGCGACCCCGACGACCAGCGCAACGCCTTTCTCGAGATCCGCGCTGGCACCGGCGGCGACGAGTCGGCGCTGTTCGCCGGCGACCTGGCGCGCATGTACCTGCGCTACTGCGAGCGCCGCGGCTGGCGCACCGAGGTCCTGAGCCAGAGCGAGGCCGAGCTGGGCGGCTACAAGGAGCTGGTGCTGCGCATCGAAGGCGAGCGCGCAGGCCCGGGCGTGTACGGCCAGCTGCGCTTCGAGAGCGGCGGCCACCGCGTGCAGCGCGTGCCTGCCACCGAGAGCCAGGGCCGCATCCACACCAGCGCCTGCACCGTGGCCGTGATGCCCGAGCCCGACGAGGCCGAGGAGGTGCAGCTCAACCCGGCCGAGCTGCGCATCGACACCTTCCGCGCCAGCGGCGCCGGCGGCCAGCACATCAACAAGACCGACAGCGCGGTGCGCATCACGCACCTGCCCACCGGGCTGGTGGCCGAGTGCCAGGACGACCGCAGCCAGCACCGCAACAAGGCCAAGGCGATGGCGGTGCTGGCGGCGCGCCTGCGCGACAAGGAACAGACCGAGCGCGCGGCGCGCGAGGCGGCCACGCGCAAGAGTCTCATCGGCAGCGGCGACCGCAGCGACCGCATCCGCACCTACAACTTTCCACAGGGTCGGCTCACCGACCACCGCATCAACCTGACGCTGTACAAGCTGGCGCAGATCCTGGACGGCGATCTCGGCGACGTGGTCGCCGCGCTGCAGGCCGCGCGTGCGGCCGAGCAGCTGGCGCAGCTCGAAGCAGGTGCCTGAGCCCGCAACAGCTCCCTGCGCCCGCACCCCCACGCAGCGCCACGCATGAACATCGCCCAGGCCCTGGCCGAGGCGCACCGCGCCGGTGTGGCACGGCTCGATGCCCAGCTGCTGCTGGCGCACCTGCTCGGCCGCCCGCGCGCCTGGCTGCTGGCGCACGACGACGCACCGCTGGAGGCTGCGCAGGCGGTCTGGCTGCGCGCCAGGCTGGCGCGGCGCGCCGCTGGCGAGCCGCTGGCCTACCTCACGGGCGAGTGCGAGTTCTGCGGCCTGCGGCTGCAGGTCACGCCCGCCGTGCTGGTGCCACGCCCCGAGACCGAAGGCCTGGTCGAGTGGGCGCTGGCCTGCCTGGCACGGGCCCCTGCCGCCACCGTGGCCGACCTGGGCACCGGCAGCGGCGCGGTGGCGCTGGCCATTGCGCGGGCGCGTCCCGATGTCGCCGTGGTGGCTACCGACTTCAGCCCCGAGGCGCTGGCTGTGGCCGGCGCCAATGCGCGAGCCCACGGGGTGGCGCTCGAACTGGCGGCCGGCTCCTGGTGGGGGCCGCTGTCCGGCCGGCGCTTCGGGCTCGTGGTCTCGAATCCGCCGTACGTGGCCGCCGGCGATCCGCACCTGCACGCCCTGCGGCATGAGCCCAAGCATGCGCTTACACCAGGCGGTGACGGCATGGATGCCCTGCGCGCCATCGTGGCCGGCGGCGCAGACCATCTGCGACCCGGCGCCTGGCTGCTGCTGGAGCACGGGCACGACCAGGGTGATGCAGTGCGCGCACTGTTTGCCAACGCCGGCTTCGGCCCGGCCCAGACGCGGACCGACCTGGCCGGCCTGCCGCGCTGCACCGGCGCCGCCTGGCCCGGCGACCCCTGACCGGCCGCGGCGCCCCAGCCAGGGCTTGGCGCCCCCGCCCCCGGACGGCACTCGACAAAACGTGCACACCGGTCCGGCGCAGCGCATCATGGCGCCCGAGCGATGTTCGCCATGGAGGCCCCCATGCCAGTGCGCCTGCCCGTCCTCGGTGTGTCGTTGTTCGCGTTGCCGCTGCTGGCGGCCGCGGCCGATGGCCTGGTGGCCCCGGCCACCGATGCAGTCTGGCCCGACTGGCAGGCACGCATCACGATCCTGACGCCCAGCCCGCTGTCGCTCGGCCTGGCCGCGCTGGCCGCCGCGGCGGCCGGCCCCGGCCTGCAAGGGGGTGCTGTCTTCGGCGACTACGTCTTCGCGCGGCCCTGGTTCGGCAGCTTCCGTGCCAGCGGCGGCTTGTTGCGGGGGCGGCAGGCCGGCCTGCCGCTGGCCAGCCTGAGCGCCGGCCGCCTGGGCGTGAACGTGATGGGCACTGCCGCCTGGGCGCCAGGCATCGGCGCCGATGCCGACGTCCCCGGCACCTACAGCTACCTGGGGCTGGGCTACAACGGCCACGCGCTGCACGGCGGGCTGTCCGTCAGCGCCGACTTCGGCCTGGTCAGCGGCAGCGGCGCCCGCGGCGTGGGCCGTGCGCTCTTCGGCAGCCAGGGGCTGAACAGTTCACTGCGCGAGCTGCGCCTGTCGCCGCTGCTGCAATTGGGCGTGCGCTACAACTTCTAGATCACCGGGGCCGAGCCGGCCCCAAGCACCCGCGCGGGCGTGGGGCAGGGGCTTTGCCGCATACTGGCAGACCCTTCGATCCAGCCCCTGAGGAATTGCCCCATGAGCGACGTCCAGCAACGCATCGACGACCTGGTGAAGAGCCACCGCGTGATGCTGTTCATGAAGGGAACGGCGCAGTTCCCGATGTGCGGCTTCTCGGGTCGCGCGATCCAGGTGCTGAAGGCCTGCGGCGCCACCGACCTGAAGACCTTCAACGTGCTCGAGGACGAGGCCGTGCGCCAGGGCATCAAGGACTACGCGCAGTGGCCCACCATTCCGCAGCTGTACGTCGACGGCGAGTTCGTCGGCGGCTCGGACATCATGATGGAGATGTACGAGTCGGGCGAACTGCAGCAGCTGATCGCCGGCAAGGCCTGACATGGCGGCGCAGCGCCTGGTGGTGGGCATCACCGGCGCGACAGGCGCGGTCTACGGTGTCAAGCTGCTGCAGCGCGCGCGGGCGCTGGGCTTGCAGACGCACCTGGTGGTGACGCCGGCGGGCGTGTTGAACGCGCACCACGAGCTGGGCCTGGACCGGCACGCGCTGGAAGCGCTGGCCGACCGGGCCTACGCGCCCGGCGACGTCGGTGCCTGCCTGGCCAGCGGCAGCTGGGGCAGCTTCGATGCCACGGCGATGGTCATCGCCCCTTGCTCGATGAAAACGCTGGCCGCGGTCGCGCTCGGGCTGTCGGACAACCTGCTCACGCGCGCCGCCGACGTGACGCTGAAGGAGCGCCGGCGCCTGGTGCTGATGGTGCGCGAGACCCCGTTCAACCTGGCCCACCTGCGCCACATGACCGCCGCCACCGAGATGGGGGCGATCGTGTTTCCGCCGCTGCCGGCCTTCTACCTGCGTCCCGGCAGCATCGACGAGATGGTGGCCGAGAGCGTGGAACGCGTGCTCGCCCTGGTCGGGGCAGCCGGCGCTGCGCCGCGGCCCTGGGGCGGCCTGTAGCGGCGCCGCCGACGCCGGGGCGTCAGTCGGGTCGGATGTCCCACAGCCGCCGCGCACCCAGCACCCGGCGCGGGTACTCGGGGCGGCCGCGGCTGCCGTTGTAGCGGCCCAGCGCCATGAACAGGTCGCCCTGCTCGAGGTCGAGGTAGTGGCGCAGGATGACGCAGCCGAAGCGCAGATTGGTCTGCAGGTGGAACAGTCCCTGCACGTCGCCGTCGCCAATCTGGCGCGCCCAGAACGGCATCACCTGCATGTAGCCGCGTGCGCCGGCGGCGCTGATGGCGTACTTGCGAAATCCGCTCTCGACCTGGATCAGACCGAGCACCAGTGCCGTCTCGAGGCCGGCGCGGCGGCTTTCGTACCAGGCCGTCTGCAGCAGGTCGAGCCGGGTGTGCGGGTCGGCCTTGTGCGGTTTCAAGCGCTGGCTCGCATCGCCCAGCCAGCGCAGGTAGGCCAGCCGGTCGTCCAGCCGCGTGAAGTGCGGGCGCGGCGGCCCGTCGTCGGCCACCGCTGCAGCCAACGCCGTGCGCACTGCGTCGGCCAGCGGCTCCTCGACCTGCGCCCCGGCGCGGGCCGGCCGCAGCCAGCCCAGCAACGGGGCGGCCAACCAGGCCCGCCGTGCCGGCTTCATCGGGGCAGGCGCGCCCTCAGGCTGGCCAGCAGCTCGGCGCGGGGCAGCGTCGTGGCCGCGGTCTCGCGCCGGCCCTGCAGTTCGACCGTGGCGGCCGCCAGCCCACGCTCGGACAGCACCACGCGCTGCGGCACGCCGATCAGCTCCCAGTCGGCGAACATCGCCCCGGGCCGCTCGCCGCGGTCGTCCAGCAGCACGTCGAAGCCAGCGGCCGCCAGCTCGTCGTGCAGCGCCTCGGCAGCCGCGCGCACCGCGGCATTGCGGTCGTAGCCGATCGGGCAGATCACCACCTCGAAGGGCGCCATCGCCGCCGGCCAGGCGATGCCGCGCTCGTCGTGGTTCTGCTCGATCGCCGCGCCCAGCAGCCGCGTCACGCCAATGCCGTAGCAGCCCATCACGAAGCGCTGCGGCTTGCCCGTTTCGTCCAGGAAGGTGGCATTCATCGCGTCGCTGTACTTGGTGCCGAGCAGGAAGATGTGGCCCACCTCGATGCCGCGCTGGATCGCGAGCACGCCACGGCCATCGGGCGAGGGGTCGCCGGCGACGACGTTGCGCAGGTCGGCCACGGCATCGGGCTCGGGCAGGTCGCGGCCCCAGTTGACGCCCGTGAAATGACAGTCGGCCTCGTTGGCGCCGCAGACGAAATCGGCCATGCGCGCCACCGTGCGGTCGGCCACGATCTTCACGGGCCGCTTCAGCCCGATGGGCCCGAGGTAGCCCGGCTTGCAGCCGAAGTGCGCCTCGATCTCGGCGCCGGTGGCGAAACGGAAACCACCCCGCAGCCCGTCGACCTTGCCGGCCTTGACCTCGTTCAGGTCGTGGTCGCCGCGCACCAGCAGCAACCACAGGGTGGTCTTGACGGCCGTGCCCTGCTCGCCGGTCTCGTCGGTGGCCAGCACGAGCGACTTCACCGTGCGCTGCAGCGGCAGGCCGAGCAGCGCGGCGACGTCGGCGCAGGTGCTCTTGCCAGGCGTGGGCGTCCTGGCCAGCGGCTGCGTCGCAGCGCCGCGCTCGGCCAGCAACGGCAGCCCCTCGGCGAGTTCGATGTTGGCCGCGTAGTCGCTGTCCGGGCAGTAGACGATGGCATCCTCGCCCGTGTCGGCGATGACCTGGAACTCGAGCGAGACGTCGCCACCGATCGCGCCGGTGTCGGCCGCCACGGCGCGGTACGCCAGGCCCATGCGGTCGAAGATGGCGCAGTAGGCCTTGTACATGGCGTCGTAGCTGCGGCGGCCGGACTCGAAATCGCGGTCGAAGGAGTACGCATCCTTCATCGTGAACTCACGTCCCCGCATGACGCCGAAGCGCGGACGGCGCTCGTCGCGGAACTTGGTCTGGATGTGGTAGAAATTCCGCGGCAGCTGCTTGTAGCTGCGCAGCTCCTGGCGCGCGATGTCGGTGATGACCTCCTCGCTCGTGGGCTGGATCACGAAGTCGCGGTCGTGCCGGTCCTTCACCCGCAGCAGTTCGGGGCCGTATTTCTGGAACCGGCCCGATTCCTGCCACAGCTCGGCCGGCTGCACCACGGGCATCAGCAACTCGATGGCGCCGGCGCGGTTCATCTCTGCACGCACGATGGCCTCGACCTTGCGGATCACGCGCAGCCCGAGCGGCATGTAGTTGTAGATGCCGGCGCCCAGGCGCTTGATCAGGCCGGCGCGCAGCATCAGGCGATGGCTGGCGATCTCGGCGTCGGCAGGCGCTTCCTTGAGCGTGGAGATGAAGGTCGCAGAGGCTTTCATGAGCGTCGTTCGGCACGCGCCGCAGCGCCCGCGGAGCGGGGCCGCGAGCCGGGCAGCAGCCCGGCCGGCGCATGCGGGTTAGCGAGAGTGCGCCCGCCGCACAGCGCCGGTGCAATAATGAAAACAGTCACAAAATTGGGGTCCGATTATGCTCGACCGGGAAGGCTTCAGGCCCAACGTCGGCATCATCCTGCTCAACGCCCGCAACCAGGTCTTCTGGGGCAAGCGACTGCGCACGCATTCGTGGCAATTTCCGCAGGGCGGCATCAAGCACGGCGAATCGCCCGAGCAGGCGATGTTCCGCGAACTGCACGAAGAGGTGGGCCTGCTGCCCGACCACGTGCAGATCGTCGCGCGCACCCGCGACTGGCTGCGCTACGAGGTGCCCGACCACTTCATCCGCAAGGAAGCGCGCGGCCACTACCGCGGCCAGAAGCAGATCTGGTTCCTGCTGCGCCTGCTGGGCCGCGACTGCGACATGAACCTGCGCGCCACCGACCATCCCGAGTTCGACGCCTGGCGCTGGAACGAGTACTGGGTGCCGCTCGATCTGGTGATCGAGTTCAAGCGCGGCGTGTACGAGATGGCGCTGACCGAACTCGCGCGCTTCCTGCCGCGCAGCAGCCCCCACAACCGCTACCTGCGTGCGGGTGCGCGTATGCACCGCTTCGGGTCCGAGCCCGGCGCGTTGGCGCTGCCCCCTGACGCCGAAGCGTCGATCGCCAAATAGCCGCCCGGCGTCGTCGCCGCCACTACAGCAGAACCAGATTGGTGCGGTGGATCAGCTCGGGCTCGTTGGCATAGCCCAGCAATGATTCGATCCGGCCCGAGGGCTTGCGCGCGATGAGCCGGGCTTCGGCCGCGGAGTAGTTGGCCAGGCCGCGCGCGATCTCGGCGCCGGCGAGGCTGCGCACCGCGATCACGTCGCCGCGCACGAATTCTCCCTGCACCTCGTGCACGCCGATCGGCAGCAGGCTCTTGCCTTCGTCGCGCAGCTTGGCCACCGCGCCTTCGTCCACCGCGACCGCACCGCGCAGCTGCAGGTGGTCGAGCATCCATTGCTTGCGCGCGGCCAGTTTGGGGGTGCCGGCGCGCAGCGTCGTGCCGATGCCTTCACCCGCGGCCAGGCGCAGCAGCACGTCGGGCTCCCGCCCCCAGGCGATGATGGTGCTGGTGCCGCTGCCGGCGGCGCGCTTGGCAGCCAGCACCTTGGTCAGCATGCCGCCGCGGCCGATGCCGCTACCGGCGCCGCCGGCCATCGCCTCCAGCGCCGCGTCGCCGGCGGGGGCCTCGTCGATGAAGCGCGCGGCGGCGTGCTTGCGCGGGTCGGCGTCGTACAGGCCGCGCTGGTCGGTGAGGATGACGTAGGCATCGGCATCCACGAGGTTGGCCACCAGGGCGCCCAGCGTGTCGTTGTCGCCGAACTTGATCTCGTCGGTGACCACGGTGTCGTTCTCGTTGATGACCGGGATCACCTTCAGCGCCAGCAGCGTGAGCAGGGTCGAGCGGGCGTTGAGGTAGCGCTCGCGATCGGCCAGGTCGGCATGCGTGAGCAGCACCTGCGCGCTGGCCAGGCCATGCTCGGACAGCCGCGTGGCGTACATCTGCACCAGGCCCATCTGCCCCACCGCGGCAGCGGCCTGCAGCTCGTGCAGCTCGTGCGGCCGACTGGCCCAGCCCAGCCGCTTCATGCCTTCGGCGATGGCGCCGCTGGACACCATCAGCAGCTCGCGGCCCTGGCCCGCCAGGGCCGCGAGCTGGCGCGACCAGTTGCCGATCGCGGCGGCATCGACACCGCGACCCTCGTTGGTGACGAGGCTGGAGCCGACCTTGACGACGATGCGGCGCGCGCCCGCGAGCACCGGTCTAGCCATCGGCGGGCCGCGGCGCGTCGAAGCGTGGATCGGGCAGCGGTGCCTCGCGCTGCTCGAGCGCCACCTGCTTGTAGATCGCCTCGATCAGCGGCTGCAGACCCTCGCGGGCCAGCGCGGAGATCGAGAACACCGGACCCTTGAAGCGCAGCCGGCGCACCCAGTCCCGGACGCGGCGCTCGCGCTCCTCGGCCGGCACCATGTCGAGCTTGTTGAACACCAGCCAGCGCGGCTTGGCGTGCAGCTGGGGGTCGTACTTCTTCAGCTCGGCCACGATCGCGCGCGCCTGCGCCACCGGATCCACCGCCTCGTCGAAGGGCGCCGCGTCGACGATGTGCAGCAGCAGCCGCGTGCGCTGCAGGTGGCGCAGGAACTGGTGGCCCAGACCGGCACCTTCGGATGCGCCCTCGATCAGGCCCGGGATGTCGGCAACGACGAAGCTGCGTTCGGGACCGACCCGCACCACGCCCAGATTGGGGTGCAGCGTCGTGAAGGGGTAGTCGGCGATCTTCGGCCGCGCGTTCGAGATCGCGGCGATCAGCGTCGACTTGCCGGCATTGGGCATGCCCAGCAGGCCCACGTCGGCCAGCACGCGCAGCTCGAGCTTGAGCTTCTTCGCCTCGCCCGGCCAGCCTGGCGTCTTCTGTCGCGGCGAGCGGTTGGTGCTGGTCTTGAAGTGCAGGTTGCCGAAACCGCCGTCACCCCCTTTCACCAGCAGCGCGCGCTGGCCGTGCTCGAGCAGCTCGATCAGCAATTCGCCGGTCTCGGCGTCGGACACGATGGTGCCCACCGGCATGCGCAACTCGATGTCGGGCGAGGCGGCGCCGAACTGGTCGGAGCCTCGCCCCTGCTCGCCGTTCTTCGCCTCGTGGCGACGCGCGTAGCGGTAGTCGATGAGGGTGTTGATGTTGCGGTCGGCGATAGCCCACACGCTGCCGCCGCGGCCGCCGTCGCCACCGTCGGGTCCCCCGAAGGGAATGAACTTCTCACGCCGGAAGCTCACGCAGCCGGCGCCGCCGTTGCCGGCAGCGACGTCGATCAGGGCTTCATCGACGAATTTCATGATCGACCGATCTTATCGGGCCGCGCACAGCCCCCAAGAGGCACGAAGCCCCGGCAGGCCGGGGCTTCGTCGGGTGCCGCGCGGGGCGCGGTGCTGGCGCTTCAGGCCGCCTTGACGAAGACCGTCTGGCGGTTGAGCGAACCCTTGGTCTCGAACGAGACCGCACCATCGGCGAGCGCGAACAGGGTGTGATCCTTGCCGATGCCGACGTTGGTGCCGGGGTGGAACTTGGTGCCGCGCTGGCGGACGATGATCGAGCCTGCCGTCACCTGCTGACCGCCGAACACCTTGACGCCGAGCATCTTCGGCTTCGAGTCGCGACCGTTGCGGGTGGAGCCGCCGCCTTTTTTCTGTGCCATCTGGAGTGCCTCTTTCGCGCCGGGCGGTTAGGCCAGGTTCAGCGAGCCGATCTGCAGCTCGGTGTAGGACTGGCGGTGACCGCCGTGCTTCTGGTAGTGCTTGCGGCGGCGCATCTTGAAGATGCGCACCTTGTCATGCTTGCCCTGAGCCACGACCGTGGCGGTGACCGTGGCACCCGCGACCCAGGGCGTCCCGACCTTCAGCTCGGCGCCGCTGCCGACGGCGAGCACCTGGTCGATGACGAGTTCCTGGCCCACGTCCGCAGCAATCTGTTCTACCTTGATCTTTTCGCCGGCGGCAACCTTGTATTGCTTGCCCCCGGTTTTTATGACCGCGTACATGTGTGACCTTCCCAAAGAACCCAGCGCCCATGCATGCGTGCGGACGCTGGAAAGCCTTTCAGTATAGCAGCGCAGCCAGCAGCCTGGCCTACAAGCCGCGCGGAACGGTCCAGGTTCCTATAATCGCCTATCCCTTCCGGCCGCGCCTCGTGCTCGACACCTCCGCCTCATCGACCGCCTCCGCGGTGCTGATCGACACGGCCATGCTGCGCGTGGACGCGGTGATCCGCGAGCGCCTGTCCTCGCGCGTGGCGCTGATCGACCAGATCTCGCGCTACATCGTCAGCGCCGGCGGCAAGCGCATCCGGCCACGGCTGGTGCTGTTGTTCTCCGACGCCCTGGGCTTCGACGGGCCCGAACGGTTCGAACTGGCGGCCGTGGTCGAGTTCATCCACACCGCGACCCTGCTGCACGACGACGTGGTCGACGAATCGGCACTGCGCCGCGGCCGCGCCACCGCGAACGCGACTTTCGGCAACGCCGCCAGCGTGCTGGTGGGCGATTTCCTGTACTCGCGGGCGTTCCAGATGATGGTCGGCGTGAACCGCATGCGGGTGCTGGACGTGCTGGCCGACGCCACCAACGTCATCGCCGAAGGTGAAGTGCTGCAGCTGATGAACATGCATGACGCCGACCTGGCCGTGCACGACTACTTGCAGGTGATCCGCTTCAAGACGGCCAAGCTGTTCGAGGCCAGCGCCCGCCTGGGCGCCGTGCTGGCCGGTGCCGAGCCGGCGATCGAGGCCCTCTGCGCCGACTACGGCCGCTCGCTGGGCACTGCATTCCAGCTCGTCGACGACCTGCTCGACTACGAAGGCAGCAGCGAGCAGCTCGGCAAGAACGTGGGCGATGACCTGCGCGAGGGCAAGCCCACGCTGCCGCTGCTGCTGGCGATGGAGCGCGCGCCGCAGGCCGACCGGGCGCTGATCCGGCAGGCGATCGAGCATGGCGAACTGCAGCGCCTGCCCGAGGTGCTGGACATCGTGCGCCGCACGGGCGCGCTGGACGCCACGCGCGAAGCCGCGATCGGCCAGGCCGAGCAGGCGCGTGCGGCCGCTGCAAGACTGCCGGCCTCGCCGGCCCGCGACGCTCTGATAGACTTATGCCTTCGGTCTGTTCACCGTTCATCTTGAGCGGTGGCGACGCGCTACAGGACCTTGCAGGTTCCTGCCGGCGAGCGATCGGCCCTGCGCCTGCACGGCGCGCCGGCGGTCCGAAAATCGGGGTGTAGCTTAGCCTGGTAGAGCGCTACGTTCGGGACGTAGAGGCCGGAGGTTCGAATCCTCTCACCCCGACCAGTTTTTTCCGGCGCCCGTCCCGCCGACGCCGCCTTGCCGCGGGTAGCGGTGAATTGCGCCCGCAGCGGCGCCCTGTTCCGCGTTTACACCACCCAGTCGATCGGCGATGATCGAACGCGTTCTACCGCTGCCCCCCACCCTTCGATGGCCCTAGAGACCCTGGTCGAGCCGCCCCAGTCCACTTTGTCGGGCGTGGCGAGGGTGTTGGTCAACGCCGGCCGGCTGACCGCGAAGACGGCCGAAGACCTGACTCGCAGCGCCCTTGAGCGCAAGGGCAGCTTCGTGGCGGCGGTGGTCGGCGCCGGCGCGGTCAAGGCCGACGACCTGGCCCACACGCTGTCGGCGGCCCTGGCGCTGCCGCTGCTCGACCTGAACGCGGTCGACGCGCAGAAGCTGCCACGCAACCTGGTGGACCAGAAGATCGCCAGCCAGTACCAGCTGATCGTGCTGGGCAAGCGCGGCAACCGGATCTTCATCGGCGCGGCGGATCCGACCGACCAGGAGGCTACCGAGCGCATCAAGTTCACGACCCAGCTCACGCCCGAGTGGGTCGTGGTCGAGTACGACAAGCTCGCGCGCCAGCTCGAGGCCCAGGGCGCCAGCGCCAACGAGGTGCTCGAGTCGCTGGCCAGTGCCGACTTCGACTTCGACGTCACCGACGACGAGGCGCCGGCGGCCGAGTCGGCCGACGTCACGACCGAGGTCGAGGACGCGCCGGTCGTGCGTTTCCTGCAGAAGATGCTGATCGACGCCATCAACATGCGGGCCTCCGATCTGCACTTCGAGCCCTACGAGTACACCTACCGCGTGCGCTTCCGCATCGACGGCGAGCTGCGCGAGATCACGCAGCCGCCGGTGGCGATCAAGGACAAGCTGGCCTCGCGCATCAAGGTCATCTCGCGCATGGACATCGCCGAGAAGCGCGTGCCGCAGGACGGGCGCATGAAGCTCAAGTTCGGCAGCAAGGCGATCGACTTCCGCGTCAGCACGCTGCCCACGCTGTTCGGCGAGAAGGTCGTGATCCGGATCCTCGACCCGAGCAGCGCCAAGCTCGGCATCGAGGCGCTGGGCTACGAGAAGGTCGAGAAGGACCGGCTCATGCACTGCATCGGCCGACCCTACGGGATGATCCTCGTCACCGGGCCCACCGGCAGCGGCAAGACGGTGTCGCTGTACACCTGCCTGAACATCCTGAACCAGCCCGGCGTGAACATCGCCACGGTCGAAGACCCGGCCGAAATCAACCTGCCCGGCATCAACCAGGTCAACGTCAACGACCGGGCCGGGCTGACCTTCGCCGCAGCGCTGAAGTCGTTCCTGCGCCAGGACCCGGACATCATCATGGTGGGCGAGATCCGCGACCTCGAGACGGCGGACATCGCGATCAAGGCGGCGCAGACGGGCCACATGGTGATGAGCACGCTGCACACCAACGACGCGCCGACCACATTGACGCGGCTGCTCAACATGGGCGTGGCGCCGTTCAACATCGCCTCCAGCGTGCTGTTGATCACGGCCCAGCGGCTGGCGCGCAAGCTGTGCGAGAACTGCAAGAAGCCGGCCGACTACCCTCGCGAGTCGATGCTGAAGGCCGGCTTCAGGCCCGAAGAACTGGACGGCAACTGGAAGCCCTACCGCGCGGTCGGCTGCTCGTCGTGCAACAACGGCTACAAAGGCCGGGTCGGCATTTACCAAGTGATGCCCATCACCGAGGCCATCCAACGCATCATCCTGTCCGAGGGCACGGCGCTGGACATCGCCAAGCAGGCCGCCCTCGAAGGCGTGCGCGACCTGCGCCAGTCCGGCCTGATCAAGGTGCGGGCCGGCGTCACGACGCTGGAAGAAGTGATCACCGTCACCAACGAGTAGCCGGTCCGGCTGCCCCCAACGACCGCAAGCGCACATCCATGGCCACAGCAACGCTAGGCAACAAGCCCCCCAAGGAAATCATCTTCGAGTGGGAAGGCAAGGACCGCAACGGCAAGGTCGTCCGCGGCGAGATGCGTGCCGGCGGCGAATCGGTGGTCAACGCCAGCCTGCGCCGCCAGGGCATCCTGGTCAGCAAGGTCAAGAAGCGCCGCACCAGCGGCGGCCGCGCGATCAAGCAGAAGGACATCGCGATCTTCACGCGCCAGCTCTCGACCATGATGAAGGCGGGCGTGCCGCTGCTGCAGTCCTTCGACATCGTGGCGCGCGGCAGCACCAACCCGCGCATGACCAAGCTGCTCAACGACATCCGCTCCGATGTCGAGACCGGCACCAGCCTGTCCTCGGCCTTCCGCAAGCACCCCCTGCACTTCGACGCCCTGTACTGCAACCTGGTCGAGGCCGGCGAGGCGGGCGGCATCCTCGAAGCCCTGCTCGACCGGCTGGCCGTCTACCAGGAAAAGACGCTGGCCATCACGGCCAAGATCAAGGCGGCGCTGATCTACCCGGTGGCCGTGATCGTGGTCGCCTTCATCGTGCTGACGATCATCATGATCTTCGTCATCCCCACCTTCGAGGACGTGTTCAAGTCCTTCGGCGGCGAACTGCCCGGGCCGACGCTGGTCGTGATCGCGATGTCGAAGTTCTTCGTCAAGTGGTGGTGGGCGATCTTCGGCTTGCTCGGCGGCGGGCTGTATTTCTTCTTCGAGAGCTGGAAGCGCTCCGAGAAGATGCAGATGGCGATGGACCGCTTCCTGCTCAAGGTGCCGGTCTTCGGCGACCTGATCAACAAATCGGTGATCGCGCGCTGGACGCGCACGCTGTCGACGATGTTCGCCGCCGGCGTGCCGCTGGTCGAGGCGCTCGACTCGGTGGGCGGCGCCTCGGGCAACGCGGTGTATGCACAGGCCACCGAGCAGATCCAGAAGGACGTGTCCACCGGTGCGGCCCTCACCACCTCGATGACCGGCACCGGCGTGTTCCCGACCATGGTGCTGCAGATGGCCGCCATCGGCGAGGAATCGGGCTCGCTCGACCACATGCTGGCCAAGGCGGCGGAGTTCTACGAGGAAGAGGTCGACGAGATGGTCAAGGGCCTGTCGAGCCTGATGGAGCCCTTCATCATCGTGATCCTGGGTGTGCTGATCGGCGGCATCGTCGTGTCGATGTACCTGCCCATCTTCAAGCTGGGCTCGGTCGTCTAGCGTGACCGACCTGTTCGGCGGGCTGCCGCTGGCACTGCTGCTCTCGCCCGGGGCGCTGGCCCTGCTGGGCCTGGCGGTGGGCAGCTTCCTCAACGTGGTGGTGCACCGCCTGCCGCTGATGCTGGAGCGCCAGTGGTGGGGCGATGTCGCCGCCCAGCTGTCCGACGCCGACTCGTTCCGCCGCGTGTTCGCCGGCGCGCCGCCCGAGCGCCTGGCCCTGGCCTCGGCCGGGCTCGAGAAGTCCCTTGCCGAGCTGGCGCCCTTGAGCCTGGCGCGCCCGGCATCGCGTTGCCCGTCGTGCGGCCACCGCATCGGCTGGCTGCAGAACATCCCGCTGCTGAGCTGGCTGGCACTGCGCGGGCGCTGCGCGAGTTGCCACAGCAGGATCGGGCTGCGTTATCCGCTGGTCGAGCTGGGCACGGCGGTCCTGTTCGCGGCCTTCGGCTGGCAGGGCGGGCCGCAGCCGCTGACGCTGCTGTGGTGCGCGGTCGGCGCGGTGCTGCTGGCGCTGGCGCTGATCGACTGGGACACCACCGTGCTGCCCGATGCACTGACGCTGCCGCTGCTGTGGGCCGGGCTGGTGGCCGCTGCGCTCGGCTGGCTGCCGGGCCTGGGCCTGCTGCCCTCGCTGTGGGGCGCTGCGGCCGGCTACCTGTCGCTCTGGGCCGTTTACTGGTTCTTCAAGCTCGCCACCGGCAAGGAAGGCATGGGCTTCGGCGACTTCAAGCTGCTGGCCGCGTTGGGCGCCTGGCTCGGCTGGCAGGCGATCCTGCCCATCGTGCTGATGGCCTCGGTGATCGGCGCCGCGGTCGGCTTGGTGATGAAGGCCGGCGGCGCGCTGCGCCAGGGCCGTTTCGTGCCCTTCGGCCCGTTTCTGGTCGGCGGCGGCCTGGTGGTGATGCTGGTCGGCCTGCCCAGGGTGCTCGGGTGGATGGGCTGGGCCTGACGGAGGCACCCCACGGCGGCTTTGCGGGCCGCCCCATCCGCACCATCGGCCTCACGGGCGGCATCGGCAGCGGCAAGAGCACCGTGGCCGCCATGCTGGTGCGCTGCGGCGCGCACCTGGTGGACAGCGATGCCATCGCGCGCGCGCTCACGGCCGCCGGCGGTGCCGCCCTGCCGGCGCTCGAGCAGGCTTTCGGCGCGCGGGCGCTGGCCGCGGACGGCGCCCTCGACCGCGCCTGGATGCGCGAGCGCGCCTTTGCCGACCCCGCCGCCAAGGCCCGGCTCGAGGCGGTGCTGCACCCCCTGATCGGCCAGGAAGCGCAGCGCCAGGCCGCGGCGGCCCGGGGCCGGCCCGTGGTCCACGACGTGCCACTGCTGGCCGAGTCGCGCGGGCCCGCGGGCTGGCGGGCGCGGGTCGACCGGGTGCTCGTCGTCGACTGCGCGGAGGCGACGCAGATCGCCCGCGTCGCGCAACGTCCCGGCTGGACCGAGGCCGTGGCGCAGCAGGTGGTGGCGCAGCAGGCCACGCGGGCGCGGCGACGCGCCGTGGCCGACGCGGTGCTGTTCAACGAGGACCTGTCGCCAGCCGCGCTCGAAGCCCAGGTGCGCGCACTGTGGGCGCTGTGGTTCGGGACCGCGGAGCCTGTGGAACAATGATTCCGCGCCGGGCTCTCACCGGCCCACACGCCGCGTGCAGCCCGCCACCTTGGTCCTCTACGAGTACCCCTTCAACGAAGGCATACGCACCATGCTGCGGCTCGAACACCTGTTCGACCGCCTGGGCGAACTCGTCGCGCGCGACGCGGCCGTCGACCACCACTTCGCGCTGGCCACCATCTTCGAGATCATGGACGTGGCGGCGCGCGCCGACCTCAAGAGCGACCTGCTCAAGGAACTCGACCGCCACCGCACCCAGCTGCAGGGCTTTCGCGGCCACCCGGGCGTGGAGCCGGCGGCGCTGGACGCGGTGGTGGCCCGCATCGACCATGCGTTCGACGGCCTGAACCAGCTGCCCGGCAAGGCCGGCCACGTGCTGTCCGGCAACGAGTGGCTGATGAGCATCCGCAGCCGCATCAACATCCCCGGCGGCACCTGCGAGTTCGACCTGCCGGCCTACTACGCCTGGCAGCAGCATGCCGCCGCCCAGCGGCGCGCCGATCTCGAAGGCTGGATGGCCACGCTCACGCCGCTGGCCGAGGCCCTGCAGGTGCTGCTCGGTCTGCTGCGCGACAGCGGCGCGCCACAGCGCCTCGTCGCCCCGGGCGGGCAGTACCAGCAGAGCCTGCCGGCCGGCCGGCCGTACCAGCTGCTGCGCGTGCACATCGCCGCCGACACCGGGCTGGTACCCGAGATCACCGGCCACCGGCTGCTGGTGTCGGTGCGCTTCATGCGCCCCGACGCCGAAGGCCGCCTGCGCCATGCCGGCACCGACACCACGTTCGAGCTGGCCCTGTGCGCTTAGCCTGGGCCTGAGCCTGCCCGTGGCGACCCGCACCCCCGCCCTGCCCGAGCGCCAGGTGCCCTGCCCCAGCTGCCGCCGGCTGGCGCCTTACGGCGAGCGCAACCCCTGGCGCCCTTTCTGCAGCCAGCGCTGCCGCAGCGCCGACCTGGGCGCCTGGGCCAGCGAACGCTTTCGCGTACCGGTGCCGCCCACGGCCGACGAAGACGACGACGCCGGCGCCGCGCCATGACGTCCGCCCGCCAATGGCTGCAGGGCTGCGTGCTCACGCCCGGCGGCTGGGTGCGCGGCGGTCTGGCGCTGGCCGACGGGCGGGTGGCCGACATCAGCGGCGAGCCCCTGACCGAATCCGCGGCACGCGCCAGCGGACTGCCGCTGTGGCTGCCCGGCTTCATCGACCTGCACGTTCACGGCGGCGGCGGCCACGACACCATGGCCGGCGGCGCGGCGGTCGCCGCCATCGCACGCTGCCACGCCCGGCACGGCACGACTTCGTTGCTGGCCACCACGATGACGGCGCCGCGCAACGAGATCGAGGCCGCGCTGCGCGCCCTGGCCCCGCAGGTGGCGCAGCGGCCCCGCAACGGCGCCCGCGTGCTGGGCGTGCATCTCGAAGGCCCGTACCTGAGCCCGCACAAGCTGGGCGCGCAGCCCGATTTCGTGGCCGCGGCCACGCTCGACGACGTGCTGGCGCTGCATGCACTGGCGCCGTTGCGCCTGATCACCCTCGCGCCGGAGCGGCCGGGTCACCTGGCGCTGATCGTCGCGCTGCGTCAGCGCGGCTTCGTGGTCCAGATCGGCCACAGCGCCGGGCGCTACGAGGACGGCGTGGCGGCACTGGCCGCCGGCGCCACGGGCTTCACCCACCTGTTCAATGCGATGAGCGCGATGCACCACCGCGAGCCCGGCCTGGTCGGCGCGGCGCTGGCCCATGCCGAGCGCGCCGAGATCATCCCCGACCTGCTGCACGTGCACCCCGGCGCCATCCACGCCGCGCTGCGCGCCATTCCCGGGCTGTACTGCGTGACCGATGCCACCGCCGCCGCCGGCATGCCCGATGGCGAGTACGCGCTCGGCCGCCACCGCGTCACCAAGTGCCTGGGCGGCGTGCGCCTGGCCGACGGCACGCTGGCCGGCAGCACGCTGACCATGGACCAGGCGCTGCGCAACCTGGTCGGGCTGGGCCTGACGCTGGCCGAGGCTTCGCGCCGCACGGCCACGCTGGCGGCCCAGCACCTGGGCCTGGCCGACCGGGGCGAGATCCGGCCCGGCGCCTGGGCCGACCTGGTGGCGCTGGACAGCGCGCTGCAGTTGCAGCAGGTCTGGGTCGAGGCCGAAGCGATTGAGCCCGAGCCCGAGCCCGAACGCGAGTTCGCAACTGCGCGCTGAGGCGCTGCAGGCGCCGGCCGCGGCGGCGCGCCTGCTGGCCGCCGATGGTTGCGCCTACGCGGCGCTGGGCGCCGCGTTGCAGGGCGAGCCGCCGCAGGCGGTGGTGACGGTCGCCCGCGGCAGCTCGGACCATGCCGCGCACTACCTGGCGTACCTGGTCATGTCGCGCCTGGGGCAGCTCGTGACTTCGCTGCCGATGTCGCTGGTGACGCTGCACGATGCGCCGCTGCGTTGCCGGGGCCTGCTGTCGCTGGCCTTCTCGCAATCGGGCCAGAGCCCCGACCTGGTGGCGCCCACCGAGTTCTTCGGCCGCGGCGGCGCCCGCACCGTGGCGCTGGTCAACGACACCACCTCGCCGCTGGCGCGGGCTGCGCAATGGGTGCTGCCGCTGCATGCCGGGGCCGAGACCAGCGTGGCGGCCACCAAGAGCTTCGTCTGCCAGTTGGTGGCCGGGGCGCGCCTGGTCGCGGCGTGGCAGGGCGATGCCCCGCTGCACGCCGCACTGCAGGCGCTGCCCGAAGCGCTGGCCGCCGCCGGGCGCGCCGACTGGTCAGCCGCCCTGCCCGTGCTGGCGCAGGCCGAGCGGCTCTATGTGGTCAGCCGCGGCACCGGGCTGCCGGTGGCCCTGGAAGCCGCGCTCAAGCTGAAGGAAACCTGCGGCATCCAGGCCGAGGCCTACTCGGGCGCCGAGCTGCGCCATGGTCCGCTGGCCCTGGTGGGCGACGGCTACCCGGTGCTCGTGATCGCGCCGCGCGGCCCGGCCCAGGCCGGCCTGCTGAGCCTGGCCGACGACCTGCGGCAGCGCGGCGCCCAGGTGCTGCTGGCGGCACCGGCCGGGGTGCCGGGCGCCCGGCTGCCGCTGCACCCGGGGCCCGACCCCGCGCTCGACCCCATCACCGCCGTGCAGTCGTTCTACCTGCTGGTCGACGCCCTGGCGCAGGCGCGCGGGTTGGACCCCGACGCGCCGCGAAACCTGAGCAAGGTCACGCGCACGCACTGAGCCCCGGTACCCACCGGGTCAGCGCGACCAGGCCCTTGTATCGCCGTGCGCGCGCCCTATAATCCGCCTGCTAGCACTCGCCAAGGCTGAGTGCTAACGATCGGAGGGCGTTCGGCAGCTGCTGCGCAACCCGACGATCGATGAATGTCAGCAAGGACTGACTTCTTCAGTTCCTGGCACCGTGCCTACCGTCAATCGCAAGGAGAAGATATGAAGCTGCGTCCGTTGCACGATCGCGTGATCGTCAAGCGCCTCGAGCAGGAAACCAAGACTGCCTCGGGCATCGTGATCCCCGACAACGCCGCCGAGAAGCCCGACCAGGGTGAAGTCCTGGCCGTGGGCCCGGGCAAGCGTAGCGACAAGGGTGATTTCATCGCCCTGAACATCAAGGTCGGCGACCGCGTGCTGTTCGGCAAGTACAGCGGCCAGACCGTCAAGGTCGATGGCGACGAACTGCTGGTGATGCGCGAAGAAGACCTCTTCGCCGTCGTCGAGAAGTAAGCCCCCAGAACTCGAACAGGAGAAATACCCATGGCAGCAAAAGAAGTCGTTTTTGGCGGTGACGCCCGCGCCCGCCTCGTCGAAGGTGTGAACATCCTGGCCAATGCGGTCAAGGTCACCCTGGGCCCGAAGGGCCGCAACGTCGTGCTCGAGCGCAGCTTCGGCGCCCCCACCGTCACCAAGGACGGTGTGTCGGTCGCCAAGGAGATCGAGCTCAAGGACAAGCTCCAGAACATGGGCGCGCAGATGGTCAAGGAAGTCGCTTCCAAGACCAGCGACAACGCCGGTGACGGCACCACCACGGCCACCGTGCTGGCCCAGGCCATCGTGCGCGAGGGCTTCAAGTTCGTGGCCGCCGGCCTGAACCCGATGGACCTCAAGCGCGGCATCGACAAGGCCGTCACGGCCCTGACCGCCGAGCTCAAGAAGGCCAGCAAGGCCACGACCACGAGCAAGGAAATCAGCCAGGTCGGCAGCATCAGCGCCAACAGCGACGAGTCCATCGGCGAGATCATCGCCAAGGCCATGGACAAGGTCGGCAAGGAAGGCGTGATCACGGTCGAGGACGGCAAGAGCCTGGACAACGAACTCGACATCGTCGAGGGCATGCAGTTCGACCGCGGCTACCTCTCGCCCTACTTCATCAACAACCCCGACAAGCAGAGCGCGATCCTCGAGAACCCGTTCGTGCTGCTCTACGACAAGAAGATCAGCAACATCCGCGACCTGCTGCCCAGCCTGGAGCAAGTCGCCAAGAGCGGCCGTCCGCTGCTGATCGTCGCCGAGGAAGTCGAAGGCGAGGCCCTGGCCACGCTGGTGGTCAACACCATCCGCGGCATCCTGAAGGTCGTGGCCGTCAAGGCGCCGGGCTTCGGTGACCGCCGCAAGGCCATGCTGGAAGACATCGCCATCCTGACCGGCGGCAAGGTCATCGCCGAAGAGGTGGGCCTGACGCTCGAGAAGGTCACGCTGGCCGACCTGGGCCAGGCCAAGCGCGTCGAGGTGGGCAAGGAGAACACCACGCTGATCGACGGCGCCGGTGCGGCCGCCGACATCGAGGCGCGCGTCAAGCAGATCCGCGTCCAGATCGAGGAAGCCACCTCCGACTACGACCGCGAGAAGCTGCAAGAGCGCGTGGCCAAGCTGGCCGGCGGCGTGGCCGTGATCAAGGTCGGTGCCGCGACCGAGGTCGAGATGAAGGAGAAGAAGGCCCGCGTCGAGGACGCCCTGCACGCCACGCGTGCCGCGGTGGAAGAAGGCATCGTGGCCGGCGGTGGCGTGGCGCTGCTGCGCGCCCGCCAGGCGGTGGGCACGATCAAGGGCGACAACGCCGACCAGGACGCCGGCATCAAGCTGGTGCTCAAGGCCGTCGAGGCCCCGCTGCGCGAGATCGTCTACAACGCCGGCGGCGAGCCGAGCGTGGTCGTCAACGCGGTCCTGGCCGGCAAGGGCAACTACGGCTTCAATGCCGCCAACGACACCTACGGCGACATGATCGAGATGGGCATCCTCGACCCGACCAAGGTCACCCGCACCGCGCTGCAGAACGCGGCCTCGGTGGCCTCGCTGATCCTGACGACCGAGGCCATGGTGGCCGAGGCCCCGAAGGAAGAGCCGGCCGGCGGCGGCATGCCCGGTGGCGGCGGCATGGGTGGCATGGGCGGCATGGGCGGCATGGACATGTAAGCCCTGCGGGCCGGCACCACGGTGCCGGCCCCGTGCCGACAAGCTGCGGCCGATGGCCAGGCCCGCGCACCGCGAGGTGGGCGGGCCTTTTCGTTCCTACGTCGCGCCTGCGGCTCCGCAGCGCCTTCAAGGCTGCGCGCTGCGGCCGATAAACTCAAGCCATGTCCGCCCGGCAGATCTCGCGCGCCCTGAATCAGTTCGTCGACGACGAGCTGCTGCGTGCCCCGCTGCTCTTCGACCAGCTGGTGGACGGCACCATCGAGCACGCGCGGGCCGAGATGGCCGACATGCCGCCGGTGCAGCGCGGCGCCATCGCCGACATGCTCGAGTCGCTGCTGGCGCAGCGGCCCAGGCTCGGGCAGTACTTCACGCGCTCGCTGGGCGAGCAGGCCCGCCAGGAGCTCGCGGCCGGCTCGCCGGCCGGCGGCATCGCGCGCCCCGCCACGCCCGGGGCGACGCGGCCGCGCACGCTGGCGCTGGTGGACGACGCGACGGTGGCGCTCGACGTCGAGCTCTCGCACGCCATCGAGGCCATCAAGAGCATCGCCGAATACGAGCTGCGCGAGCTGCAGACCTACACCGCGGCCCTGGTCGGCGACATGGACGTGGCCGCCGACCACAACCCCTTCCGCGCCGAGACCTATGCCCGCGCCCTGTGGGACGCGGCGCAGGCGCTGCCGCTGTCGCGCGGGCACCAGGTGGCCTTCATGCGCCATGCGGGCGTGCCGCTGGCGCACCTGCTGCGCAAGAGCTACGCCGCGGCTTCGTCGCGGCTCGAGTCGATGGGCGTCGAGCCGGCGGCCTACCGCACGCTGATCCTGCCGGCGGGCTCGCGCCGCGGCACGTTGCCGGGCGAGACCACCTTCAGCCCCGACCTGCAGCGCATGCGAGACAGCATGAGCTCGCAGCGCGGCGGTCCGCAGACCCTGAGCCTGCGCCTGGAGGGCCAGCCGGCACCGCTGCCCACGGCCGCGGGCGCGCTGGCGGGGGGCGCTGCGCGCGCGCCCGAAACCTGGCGCGACATCGCCCGCCAGGCCGCCAACCCGGTGGACCGGCAATCGGTCGAACTCGTCAGCCGGCTGTTCGACGCCATGCGCGCCGACCCCCGCGTGCCGCACGACGTGGCGGCGCTGATCGCACGCCTGCAGGGCCCGGCGATGCGCCTGACGTTGCGCGACAGCAGCCTGCTCGACCAGGACCGGCACCCGCTGTGGCGCTTCATCAACCGGCTCGCCTTCGAAGCCGAGATGACCCCCGACCCGGCCGACCCCGAGCGGGCGCAACTGCTGGCGGCCGCCCAGTCGACCGTGGAGCGGCTGGGCGACGAGCCCGACCAGAGCAACGAGCTCTACCGCTGGGCCATCGAGCGGCTGGACCTGCTGCAGCAGCGCCGCATGGCGCGGCGCCTGGCTGCCGCAGCCAGCCAGATCGGTGCGCTGCAGAAACTCGAGGACAAGCTGGCCGACGGCGGCCCGCTGCCCTCCACGCTGCACGGCATGCTCGACGTGCCGCACCTGGACACGGTGCCGGCCGAGCTGATCGAGTCGCTCGGCGCCAAGACCGTGCCCGACTCGGGTGGCGAGTCTTGGCTCGACGAGTTGCGGCCGGGCGACTGGGTACGCATGTTCATCCAGGGTCACTGGGTGCAGGCGCGGCTGCTGTGGCCGGGCGAGCGGCGCGAGATCTGGCTGTTTGCCGACGGCGCCTCCGACGACACCTGGGCCGTGCGCCGCGGCGCCCTGCTGACGATGCGCACCGAGCGCCTGGCCAAGAAGATCCGCGAGCGCTCGATCGTCGGCAGCGCCGCGGCGCGGGTGCAGGAAGCCCTGGCCGCGCCCAAGCCGGCCTGAGGCGCCAGCCCGCGCGCGGCGGCAGGCCGCGGCGGGTCAGCCCTCGGCCACCAGCTCGGCGATGAGCGCGGCCACGCGCGCCGGCTGCTCGTGCACGATCCAGTGCGTGGCCGAAGGCACCCGCAGCAGGCGCAGCGTCGGCACCCAGCGCTCCAGCCCCTGCAGCAGGCCGGGACGCAAGGCCAGGTCGGCGTCGCCCCAGAGCACGGTGGTGGGCACGCGCACGGTCACGCTCTCGTCGGGCAGGGTCAGCGTGTGCAGCGCGTCGCCGGGCGCGGTGGCCGGCCGCAGCGGCGAGGCGCGGTAGTAGTTCAGCGGGCCGCGCAGCCCGGCCCCGCCTTCGCCCCAGGCGGCGCGATAGCGGTCCTGCAGCTCGGGCGTAAGCCATGCCGCCGCGCCGAAGAAGGGCCACAGGCGCGCGAAATCGCGCTCGGCCAGCAGCCGCTCGGCATCAGGCCGGCAGAGGAAGTTCATGTAGGCGCTGGCCTGCTGCTGCTCGGCGCTGGCCCGCAGCTCGCGCAGGAAGGCCGCCGGGTGCGGCGAGTTGACGATGAGCAGGTGGCGGATCAGGTCGGGCCGCGCGGCGGCCAGGTTCCAGGCCAGCGCGCCGCCCCAGTCGTGCGCCACCAGCAGCGGCAGCGGCGCGCCCAGGGCCTCGATCGCTGCCGCCACGTCGGCCACCAGGGGCTTGGCGCGGTAGGCCTCCACATCCGCCGGTGCCGACGAGCCCGGGTAGCCGCGCAGATTGGGCGCCACGGCGTTCACGCGCTCGGCCAGCAGCGACAGCACCTCGTCCCAGGCGAAGGCAGCCTCGGGAAAGCCATGCAGCAGCAGCGCGCCGGGGCGGCCGGCGCCGTTGCGGCGGCAGGCCAGCGTGATGCCGTGCGGCAGCACCAGGTCGAAGCGCTCCGGGCTCATCCTGGCAGCCTCCATCCGTGCACGGTCTGGGCGAGGTCGGCCAGGCCCAGGCCCGACAGGGCCGAGAACAGCGTGACGGCGATGTCGGCGTTGTCAGTGGCGACCTCGGCCAGCACGCGCTGCGCCCCTTCCAGCGCCGCGGCCGCCTCGCGCCGGCTCAGCTTGTCGGCCTTGGTCAGCACGGCCAGCAGGCGCACCTCGCCGTTGGCCAGCCGCGGCGCCACCAGGGCCAGCAGACGCCGGTCCAGATCGGTCAGGCCCAGGCGCGAATCGACCATCAGCACCAGGCCGTGCAACGGCCGGCGCAGCTGCAGGTACTCGGCCATCACCGCCTGCCAGCGCAGCTTGGCAGCGCGCTCGACCGCCGCGTAGCCATAGCCCGGCAGGTCGGCGAAGAGCGCATCGGGCGCGCCCCGGGGGCCCAGCTCGAAGAGGTTGATGTGCTGGGTGCGGCCCGGCGTGCGCGAGGCGTAGGCCAGCCGCCGCTGCTGCGCCAGCCGGTTGATGGCGGTGGACTTGCCGGCGTTGCTGCGCCCGACGAAGGCGATCTCGGGCAGCTCGCTGGCCGGCAGCTGCGAGAGCTGGCTGGCCGTGGTGAGGAAGCGGGCCCCGTGGGCCCAGGCCAGCGCGGCCTTGGCAGGATCGCCGGCAGGGGTTGTTCGGGGCAGGTCGGCGAGCGTCATGGCGAATTGTAGAATTCGTGGCTTTATGTCTCGTCCCATCGTCCTGCCGAAGCTCTGCCGAACCGGGCCGAACTTCGCTGCCCTCCTGCTGAAGGCCCCTGCATGAAGTTCCGTCCTGCCCCGGCCGCGCTGGCCCTGCTCGTCTCTGCCCTGGCCTGCCTGGCGGGCACCGCGTTGGCGGCCGACGCGCCCGCGCCCTTCAAGCCCGATCCGGCCAAGGGCCAGCAGCTGGCCACGAGCTGCGGCGCCTGCCACACGCAGGACGGCTCGCGCGGCGCGGCCACCTACCCGATCCTGCAGGGCCAGCACCGCGACTATCTGGTCAAGCAGCTGACCGAATTCAAGGAAGGCAAGCGCAAGAACGCCATCATGAACGGCATGGCGGCGGCCCTGTCCAACGAGGACATGCAGAACATCGCTGCCTTCTACGCGGGCCTCAAGGCCAAGCCCGGCTACGCCACCGACAAGGCCACGGTGGCGCTGGGGCAGCAGATCTACCGCGGCGGCATCGCCGAGCGCCACGTGCCCGCCTGCGCCGGCTGCCACAGCCCCGACGGTGCCGGCATCCCCGCCCAGTACCCGCGCCTGGGCGGCCAGCATGAGGAGTACCTCAACGCCCAGCTCACCGCCTTCGGCAGCGGCGCGCGCGACAACAACCCGGTCATGATGACCATCGCCGGGCGGCTCAAGCCCGACGAGATGAAGGCCGTGGCCGACTACATCCAGGGCCTGCGCTGACAGGGCTGGACCGGCCGATGCCCGCGCGTCGGCCCTGCCCCCGGGCCGGTCTTTGGACCGGCCTTTTTCATGGAGCCCCGACGGGCGGCCCAAAATGACCCGGGTTGCCGCGCCGGCTGTAAGAGGCCGGGGCCGGCTCCGACTCCTTGGGCAGTCCCCTGCCGGAAAGCGCCACGATGCACCACCTCGAAGACCGCGGATTCATCCATCCGCGCAGCAGCGAGATCACGCCGAAGTCCGTCTGGCTCGACCGCCGCCGCCTGCTGCAGGGCCTGGCCGCGGGGACCGCGGGCCTGCTGGCCGCACGCCCGGCCGCCGCGCAGGCGCTGCCGGTGGCGCCGCCGGGCAAGCTGGCGCCGCTGCCGGGCGCGCGCAGCAGCGTCAGCGGGGCCTACGTGGCCGACAAGCCCACGAGCTACCGCGACATCACCCACTACAACAACTACTACGAGTTCGGCACCGACAAGTCCGACCCGTCGCAGAACGCCGGCACCCTGCGCACCCGCCCCTGGACGGTCGCGGTGGAGGGGGCGGTGAAGAAGCCCGGCACCTACGACATCGACGCCCTGCTCAAGCTCGCGCCGATGGAAGAGCGCATCTACCGGCTGCGCTGCGTCGAGGCCTGGTCGATGGTGGTGCCCTGGGTGGGCTACTCGCTGGCCGAGCTGATCCGACGCGTCGAGCCCACCGGCAACGCGAAGTTCGTGCAGTTCGTGACCCTGGCCGACCCGAAGCAGATGCCCGGCATCGCCAGCCGGGTGCTCGACTGGCCCTACGTCGAAGGCCTGCGCATGGACGAGGCGATGCACCCGCTGACGCTGCTCACCTTCGGGCTGTACGGCGAGGTGCTGCCGAACCAGGACGGCGCGCCGCTGCGCGTGATCGTGCCCTGGAAATACGGCTTCAAGTCGGGCAAGTCGATCGTGAAGATCCGCTTCGTCGAGCAGCAGCCCGCGACCAGCTGGAACACCGAGCTGCCCAACGAGTACGGCTTCTACTCCAACGTCAACCCGACGGTGGACCACCCGCGCTGGAGCCAGGCCACCGAGCGCCGCATCGGCGAGGACGGCCTGTTCGCCAAGCGCCGGCCGACGCTGATGTTCAACGGCTACGCGCCGCAGGTGGGCCAGCTCTACGCCGGCATGGACCTGCGCAAGTACTTCTGATCGGCGCCGCGATGGCCCTGAGCACCCAACCGGGCGCGCCGCTTTCGGCGGTGCCGGCGCCGCAGCGGCCCGCGCCGCGCCCGCCTTCGCGCGCCAACCGCGCGCTGCTGCATCCCGCCGCCAAGCCGCTGCTGTTCGCGACCGCGATGGGGCCCTTCGCGGCCCTGGTCTACGGTGCCTTCGCCGATGCCCTAGGCCCCAACCCGGCCGAGGCCCTGATCCACCGCACTGGCGACTGGACGCTGCGACTGCTGTGCCTGACGCTGGCGGTCACGCCGCTGCGCCAGCTCAGCGGCTGGCACGCGCTGGCGCGGCTGCGCCGCATGCTGGGCCTGTTCACCGCCTTCTACGGCACGCTGCACTTCCTGTCCTACGCCTGGCTGGACAAGGGCTTCGTGCTGGCCGACATCGTGCGCGACGTGGCCAAGCGGCCCTTCATCCTGGTGGGCACGGCCGCGCTGCTGCTGATGCTGCCGCTGGCCGCGACCTCGTTCAACCGTGCCATCAAGGCCCTGGGCGCCGCGCGCTGGCAGGCGCTGCACCGGCTGGTCTACGCGGTGGCGCTGCTCGGCCTGCTGCACTTCTTCTGGATGCGCGCGGCCAAGAACCACTTCAGCGACTGGTCGGTCTACGCCGCCGTGATGGCCTTGCTGCTGGGCTGGAGGCTGTGGCGGCGCTTGCGCCCGGCCGCGCACCCGGCCCCGCGCCCGGCCGCCCCCGTTCAGGTGCGCTGAAGCACCGGCGCCAGCGCGCGCCCGGTGTGCGTGCCGGCGCGCACCACGTCCTCGGGCGTGCCGGTGGCCACCACCTGCCCGCCCTGCGAGCCGCCCTCGGGGCCGAGGTCGACCACCCAGTCGGCTTCGGCGATCACGTCCAGGTCGTGCTCGATCACGATCACGCTGTGCCCGCCCTCGACCAGCCGGTGCAGCACGCGGATCAGCTTCTCCACGTCGGCCATGTGCAGGCCCACCGTCGGCTCGTCGAGCACGTACAGCGTGCGCGGCGCGCGCTGGCCGCGGCGCGTGACGTCGTCGCGCACCTTGCTCAGCTCGGTCACGAGCTTGATGCGCTGCGCCTCGCCGCCGGAGAGCGTGGGCGAGGGCTGGCCCAGCGTGAGGTAGCCCAGGCCCACGTCGGCCAGCAGCTGCAGCGGGTAGGCGATGGCCGGCATGCTGGCGAAGAAGCCGACGGCCTCGTCCACCTCCATCCGCAGCACGTCGCCGATGCTCTTGCCGCGCCAGGTCACGGCCAGCGTCTCGGGGTTGAAGCGCGCGCCGTGGCAGAGGTCGCAGGGCACCTTGACATCGGGCAGGAAGCTCATCTCGATGGTCTTCATGCCCTGGCCTTCGCAGCCCGGGCAGCGGCCCCCGCCGGCCTTCTGGCCGGCGGCGCCCGATCCGCCGGTGTTGAACGAGAAGCGGGCAACGCCGTAGCCGCGCGCCCGGGCTTCCAGCGTCTCGGTGTACAGGCGCCGGATCGCATCCCAGAAGCCGATGTAGGTGGCCGGACAACTGCGCGGGGTCTTGCCGATCGGGGTCTGGTCGACCTCGAGCACGCGGTCGAGCGCCTCCCAGCCCTCGAGGCCGCTGCAGCCGATCGCCTTCGCGCCGCGGCCGCGCTCGGCCCCCAGCGCCGCCTGCACGCTGGCCAGCAGCACGTCGCGGGCCAGCGTGCTCTTGCCCGAGCCGCTGACGCCGGTGACGGCCACCAGGCGGCCCAGCGGCAGCCGCAGGTCCAGCTGCTGCAGGTTGTGCAGGCTGGCGCCGCGCAGCTGCAGCGCCGGGCCCTGCGGATCGACCGGCCGCCGCGCCTGCAGCGGGTGCACCGGCGGGTGCGCGAGCAGCCGGCCGGTGACGGAATCGGCCTGGCGCGAGAGATCGGCCACGCTGCCCTCGGCCACGAGCCGGCCGCCGCGCTTGCCGGCGCCGGGACCGATGTCGATCAGGTGCTCGGCGCGGCGGATCGTGTCCTCGTCGTGCTCGACCACCACCAGCGTGTTGCCGGCCGCGCCCAGCCGGGCCAGCGCGTCCAGCAGGATGCCGTTGTCGCGCGGGTGCAGGCCGATGGTGGGCTCGTCGAGCACGTAGCACACGCCCTGCAGGTGGCTGCCCAGCTGGGCCGCCAGGCGGATGCGCTGCGCCTCGCCGCCCGACAGCGTCGGCGCGGCACGGTCCAGCGTGAGGTAGCCCAGGCCGACGTCGGCGAGGAACTCCAGCCGGCTCGCGATCTCGGCCACCACGTCGCGCGCGATGTCGGCCTCGCGGCCCGCCAGCGCGAGCGAGCGCACCCAGGCCCGGGCCTCGTGCACCGACAGGCGGGCGATCTCGCTGATGGCCCGCTCGCCGAAGGTCACGCCGCGCGAGGCCGCGTTCAGCCGCGCGCCGCCGCAGTCGGGGCAGGGCGCGTCGGCCACGCCCTCGACCTCGGGCTCCTCCGACGGGAAGCGCTGCTCGCGGCCCTTGGCGTCCTCGTCGCGCACCGAGTCGTCGTAGGCGCGGCGCTGCTCGCGCGTCAGCGCCAGGCCGGTGCCGACGCAGGTGCTGCACCAGCCGTGCTTGCTGTTGTAGCTGAACATCCGCGGGTCCAGCTCGGGGTAGCTGGTGCCGCAGACCGGGCAGGCGCGCTTGGTCGAGAACACCTTGACCTCGCCCAGGCCCAGGCCGCCGGCCGCGCCGGGCTGCATCGCCGCGGCCAGCCCGTCCAGCGGATGCAGCAGGTGCAGCACGCCCTTGCCCAGCTCGAGCGTGCGGCTGAGCAGCGCGCGCAGCTCGGCCTCGCGCTCGGGCGCGACCACCAGGTCGCCCACCGGCAGCTCCAGCGTGTGCTCCTTGAAGCGGTCCAGGCGCGGGAACGGGTCCAGCGGCAGGAAGACGCCGTCCACGCGCAGGTGGGTGTGGCCACGCGCCTTGGCCCATTTCGCGAGGTCGGTGTAGACGCCCTTGCGGTGGACCACCAGCGGCGCCAGCAGGCCGACGTGCTGGCCCCGGTGGTCGCGCAGCAGCTGCGCCGCGATGCTTTCGGCGCTCTGCGCCAGCACCTTCGCCCCGTCGTGCACGCAGTGCTGCAGCCCGAGCTTGACCCAGAGCAGGCGCAGGAAGTGCCAGACCTCGGTCGTGGTCGCGACCGTGCTCTTGCGCCCGCCGCGGCTCAGGCGCTGCTCGATCGCCACCGTCGGCGGAATGCCGTAGACCGCGTCGACCTCGGGCCGCCCCGCCGGCTGCACGATGCTGCGGGCATAGGCGTTCAGGCTTTCCAGGTACCGGCGCTGGCCCTCGTTGAACAGGATGTCGAAGGCCAGCGTGCTCTTGCCCGAGCCGCTGACGCCGGTGACGACGTTGAACTTGCCGCGCGGGATCGCCACGCTCAGGCTCTGCAGGTTGTGCTCGCGGGCGTTGACGATGCGGATCGCGTCGTCCTCGGGCCGGCGGGCGGCGCGCGCTGCCCGCAGCACGCTCTGCAGCGCGCGCCCTTCCTCGGCCTGCGGCGTGCCGAAGCCCAGGGCCTGCGCGTACTCGCGCAACGCCGCCCCCGTGTGCGAGCTCGGGTGGGCCGCCACGTCGTCGGGCGTGCCGGCGCAGACGAGCGCGCCGCCGGCCTCGCCGCCCTCGGGCCCGAGGTCGACGATCCAGTCGGCGGCGCGAATCACGTCCAGGTTGTGCTCGATCACGAGCAGCGAATGGCCGGCGTCCAGCAGCTTGCGCAGCGCCCGCATCAGCTTGGCGATGTCGTCGAAGTGCAGGCCAGTGGTGGGCTCGTCGAACAGGAACAGCGTGCCGCGATGTTTGCGGATCCGGGTTTCCCGGTCCGCAAACGCGCCCCCCTGGGGGGCCGCGAACGCAGTGAGCTTGGGGGCGGCATCCGCCAGGAAGCCGGCCAGCTTCAGGCGCTGCGCCTCGCCGCCCGAGAGCGTGGGCACCGGCTGGCCCAGGCGCACGTAGTCCAGGCCGACGTCGACGATGGGCTGCAGGCGCGCCACCACCTCGCGGTCGTTCTGGAACCAGTGCGCGGCCTCGGCCACGGTGAGGTCGAGCACGTCGGCGATGGACAGCCGCATCGGGCCGCGCACGATCTTCACGTCCAGGATCTCGGGCCGGTAGCGGCGGCCGTCGCAGTCGGGGCAACGCAGGTAGACGTCGCTCAAGAACTGCATCTCCACATGCTCGAAGCCCGAGCCGCCGCAGGTGGGGCAGCGGCCGTCGCCGGCGTTGAAGCTGAAAGTGCCGGCGCTGTAGCTGCGCTCGCGCGCCAGCGGCAGATCGGCGAAGAGCCGGCGCAGCTCGTCGAAGGCGCCGACATAGCTGGCCGGGTTGCTGCGCGCGGTCTTGCCGATCGGGCTCTGGTCGACGAACACGGCGTCGGCCAGGTGGTCGGCCCCCAGCAGCCGGTCGTGCGCGCCGGGCGTCTCGGTGGCCTTGCCGAAGTGGCGCGCCAGCGCCGGATAGAGCACGTCCTGCACCAGCGTGCTCTTGCCCGAGCCGCTGACGCCGGTGACCACCACCAGGCGCTGCAGCGGCAGCGCCACCGTCAGGCCCTGCAGGTTGTGCTCGCGCGCGCCCTCCAGCACCAGCTTGGGCGTGGCCTCGGCCACCAGCCGCCGAAAGCCCTGATGCACCTGCTTGCGCCCGCCGAGGTAGGCGCCGGTCAGGGTGTCAGCCTGCGTGGCGGCCTCGGGCGTGCCGTCGAAGACGATGCGGCCGCCGCGCTCGCCCGGCCCGGGGCCCAGGTCGATCAGGCGGTCGGCGGCCAGCATCACGGCCGGGTCGTGCTCGACCACGACCAGCGTGTTGCCCGCGTCGCGCAGCCGGTGCATGGCCTGCACGATGCGGCCCATGTCGCGCGGGTGCAGGCCGATGCTGGGCTCGTCGAGCACGAACATCGTGTTGACCAGGCTGGTGCCCAGGGCCGTGGTGAGGTTGATGCGCTGCACCTCGCCGCCGCTGAGCGTGCGGCTCTGGCGATCCAGCGTGAGGTAGCCCAGGCCGACGTCGCAGAGGTATTTCAGCCGCGTGCGCACCTCGCCCAGCAGCAGCTTCAGCGCGTCGTCGAGCACGGTGCTCGGCAGCGCCAGGCCGCGCCGGGCCGCCCCAAGCGGCCGGCTCCCCCCCGGGGGGGCGACGCCGGAGGCGTCTTGGGCGTCAGTTTCGCCATCGAAGAAGCGCTTCAGCCGCTCGATCGAGAGCTGCATCAGGTCGGGCAGGTTCAGGCCCGGCAGCGCCTCGAGCTGTTCCTGGCTCCACGACACCCCCACCGGCATGAAACGTCGATAGGCAGCCGCACCCTCCAGCGAACGCCGCGAATCCGGCGCTGCCGGCTCGCCGGCGTTGCCCCCTCGGGGGGCAGCGCCGAGGGCGCTTCGGGGCGGGGCCATCACCGCATCGGCGTCGGCCTTCGAGCCCAGGCGCCACAGCAGGGCCTCGAGCTTCAGCCGCGCGCCCCCGCAGGCCGTGCAGGGCGTGTAGCTGCGGTACTTCGACAAGAGCACGCGGATGTGCATCTTGTAGGCCTTGCTCTCGAGGTACTCGAAGAAGCGGCGCACGCCGTACCACTGCTTGTTCCAGTTGCCGCTCCAGTGCGGCGAGCCCTCGATGACCCAGGCGCGCTGGGCGTCGGTGAGCTGGGCCCAGGCCGTGTCGCGCGGGATGCCGGCCTCGCCGGCGTACTTGACCAGGTCGTCCTGGCAGTCCTTCCAGGCCGGCGTCTGCATCGGCTTGATGGCGCCGTTGCGCAGGGTCTTGCGCGCGTCGGGGATCACGAGCCCCAGGTCGACCCCGATGACGCGGCCGAATCCGCGGCAGGTGTCGCAGGCGCCATAGGCGCTGTTGAAGCTGAACATCGCCGGCTGCGGGTCGGCGTAGCGCAGGTCGCTCTCGGGGCAGTGCAGCCCGGTGCTGTAGCGCCAGAGCGCGGCGCCCTCGCCTTCGCCCGCATGCACGTCGAGCCGGCCGCTGCCGCGCTTGAGCGCGAGCTCGATGGCCTCCAGCACGCGCACCCGCTCGGCGCCGGCCAGGCGCAGGCGGTCGGCCACGACGTCGAGGATCTTCCTCGCGCCGTCGACCCGCTCGCCCTGCACGCGCGTGAACCCGGCCGCCGACAGCCATTGCGCCTGCTGCTCGGCGGTCACGTCGGCCGGCAGCTCGGCCGGGAAGGTGAACACCAGCCGCGGGTCGCCCGCGGCCGCGGCCCGCCGGACCAGGTCGGCGTAGATCGTCTGGGGCGTGTCGTGCCGCACCGGCAGCGCGGTCTGCCGGTCGAACAGCTGCGCGGCGCGCGCGAACAGCAGCTTGAGGTGGTCGTTCAGCTCGGTCATCGTGCCGACCGTGCTGCGGCTGGTGCGCACCGGGTTGGTCTGGTCGATGGCGATGGCCGGCGGCACGCCGTCCACGCGGTCCACCGCGGGCCGGTCCATGCGGTCCAGGAACTGGCGCGCGTAGGCGCTGAAGGTCTCGACGTAGCGCCGCTGCCCTTCGGCGTACAGGGTGTCGAAGACCAGGCTGCTCTTGCCCGAGCCGCTGGGGCCGGTGACCACCGTCAGCTCGCCGGTGTGGATGTCGAGGTCGAGGTTCTTGAGGTTGTGCTGCCGCGCACCGCGGATTCGGATGACACCGGACGACATGGAGGCCTTGTGCAGCGTGAAGGCGCAGGATTCTAGGCATCCCCCCCGGCTGCGCGGGGCGCGGGGTCGGGCCGTGTTTCAGCTGACATCGGGCCGGCCGGCCCTGCAACAGCGGCGGCACGCGGCGGCGACAGCATGCTCTGCAAGAGCCGGCCGCACGGCTCGATCCGCGCCCCATCGACAAAGGAGAGAACGCCATGAAGACTCGGCATCTGCAACGCACCCTTTGGGCCACCGCCCTGGTCGGAGGCTTCGGACTGTCCGCGCTGCCGTCCTGGGCCAGCGACATGCCCGCGGCCATGCCTTCGGCCAGCGCCGGCATCGTGCGCGAGCGCATCGACGGCCACGCCTTCCAGACCGGCGGCATCGGCCGCGACCAGGTCAAGGCCATGCAGCGGCGCGACGGCGCCTACGACCTGCACCTGGCCTTCTCGGAAGGGCCGCACGGCGACTACGTGACCGGCCTGAAAGTGCGCGTGGAGAACACCGCCGGCCACCCCGTCTTCGCCTACGACGGCGCCGGCCCGCTCACCGACATCAAGCTGCCGGCGGGCAGCTACCGCGTCGTCGCCGACTACCACGGCGTGCCGCAGAGCGGGCTGGTGACGGTGCAGCCGGGCAAGCCGGCCGACCTCTACCTGCACTGGGCGAAGGACCTGGGATGACCGCCGCGACCCTGCCCGGCGCGCAGCCCGGCCCCGCGCAGGGCGCAGGGCCGGCCTCGCTGCGATCGCCCACGCCCGAGGGCGCCGCCCGGCGGCGCCTGCTGCTGGCCACCGCGGGCACGGTGGGCGGCCTGGGCCTGGTCGCCACGGCCGTGCCCTTCGTCGAGACCTTCGAGCCCTCGGCCCGCGCCCGCGCGATGGGCGCCCCGGTGGAGGCCGACTGGGGCTCGCTGGCGCCGGGCCAGCTGCGCACGGTGGCCTGGCGCGGCATGCCGGTGTGGCTGATGCGGCGCACACCGGCGATGGTGGCTGCGCTCGACGCCCCCAACCCCGACCTGGCCGACCCCGACTCCAGGCACTCCGACCAGCCCCCCGCCTGCCGCAACCCGACCCGATCGCTGCAGCCCGAGCTGCTCGTGGCCGTGGGCATCTGCACCCACCTGGGCTGCATCCCCTCGCTGAAGATCGGCGACGCCGGCTTCGAGTCGCTGATGCACGCCCGCGAGGACGGCTTCCTGTGCCCCTGCCACGGCTCGCGCTACGACCTGGCCGGCCGCGTGGTGCGCAACGTGCCGGCGCCGCTGAACCTGCCGATCCCGCCCTACCAGCTGCTGGCCGGGCAGACGGTGCGGATCGGCTGAAGCCTGGAGGACTGGCCGCCCAATCCCGCGGGCCTCAACGGGGAGGCCGCCGCGGGGTGCGCGGCGCGCGCAGCCGCAGCTGCCCCACCACGCCGGCCGGCACCCGGTACACGGCCAGCACGAACAACAGCCCGAGCCAGAGCAACCAGCGCCCAGGCGAGGTCAGTGCACCCAGGACCGGCACGCCGTGCAGCCAGCCGCCCTCGCCGCCCAGGCCCTTCAGCAGGTCCTGCAGGTAGTTCTGTGCCAGCACGAACAGCACCGTGCCGACGACGGCGCCGTACATCGTGCCCATGCCGCCGATGACGACGATCAGCAACACGTCGAGCATGACCTCGAATGACAGCGTGGTGTCGGGCCCGGTGTAGCGCAGCCACAGCGCCAGCAGCGCGCCGGCCACGGTGGCGAACAGGGCCGAGATCACGCTGGCGGCGGTGCGGTAGACCACGGTGCGATAGCCGAGCGCCTCGGCCCGGAAATCGTTCTCGCGGACGGCCTGCAGCACGCGCCCGAAGGGCGAGTTGACGATCCTCAGCAGCAGCAGGAAGCAGGCCAGCGACACCGCGAGGAGGCCGTAGTAGGCAACGACGCGACCGTCGACCCGAAGGCCCAGCAGCGGCTGCGACAGCAGCTGGAACGAGGGGCTGAGCACCGCGGGCACGTGCAGGCTCAGGCCGTCCTCGCCACCGGTCAGGTCAGAGAGCTGCGAGGCCAGGGTCTGGAAGGCGCTGGCCACCGCCAGCGTGATCATGGCGAAGAAGATGGCCCGCACGCGCAGGCTGAACAGCCCGATCAGCAGCGACAGCACGAGCGAGAGCGCCAGCGCCAGCGCCAGCCCGAGGCCGACCGAGCCCCAGCCCGGGCCGAGCCGGGTGCAGGCGATGGCCACGCCGTAGGCGCCGATGCCGTAGAACATGGTGTGGGCGAAGCTGACGATGCCGGTGTAACCCAGCAGCAGGTCGTAGCTGGCCACCAGCACGATGAAGACCAGCATCTGCGCCGCCGCCGCCAGTGCCCGGCTGCCCGGGAAGACGAACGGCGCCAGGGCCAGGCCAGCGGCGATCGCCAGCAGCAGCGCCGCCAGCCCGCGGCTGCGCGGCCCGTCGTGGGAGAACAGCCCGCGCCACCCGGACCCGCTCATCGGCTCGTCACCGGGTACAGCCCGCGCGGCCGCCACAGCAGCACCACCATCATCAGGCCGATGTTGGAGAACAGCGCCGCCTTGGGCGCCAGGTAGCCGGTGTAGTTGGCCACCAGCCCCACGGCCAGCGCGCCGACGAAGCAGCCCAGCGTGCTGCCCAGCCCGCCGATGATGATGACGATGAAGATCAGCACATTGACGCGGGCACCGATCTGCGGCGTGACCCCCTGCTGGTACAGCCCCCACATCACACCGCCCAGGCCGGCCAGCGCCGAGCCGGCGACGAAGACGGCGACGAACAGCCGGTCGATTCGGTAGCCCAGGCTCTGCACCATCTCGCGGTCCTGCACGCCGGCGCGGATCAGCAGCCCGAGCTTGGTGCGGCCCAGCACCCATAGCAGCGCGCCGAACACCAGCAACCCCACCCCCACCGCGAGCACGCGGTACTTTTCCACCGCCACCGTGTCGCCGGCAAAAGGGAAGACGAAGGCGCCTCGCAGCGAAGGCGGCAGCGCCAGCGGCCGCTCCTCGGGGCCCCAGAGCGTCTTGATCAGCTCCTGGCCGATGATCATCCCCCCAGTGGTCACGAGGATCTGCTCGAGGTGCCGGCCATAGACCGGACGCACCAGCAGGCGCTCGAAGACCAGGCCTGCGGCGCCGGCGACCAGCATGGCGGCGCCCGCCGCCAGCGCCACCGCGGCCAGGTTCGGCCCCAGCTGCGGCGAGCCGGCCCAGCCGTCGAGCCCGCCCAGCACGCTGACAGCGACGAAGGCCCCCACCGCGATGAACACGCCATGCCCGAAGTTCAGCACGTCCATCAGGCCGAAGACCAGGGTCAGGCCAGAGGCGATGACGAAGATGATGAGCCCCATGGCCAGGCCGGCCAGGCTGAGCGTGAGCCAGGTCGAGGGCGAACCCACCAGCGGCAGCGCCAGCGCCGCCAGGGCCGCCAGCAGGGCCGGCGGCCAGACATCGGGACGCGACCGCGCCAGGCCGGGCGCGGTCATGCCGGTGTCCCCAGCGACAGGCCCAGCAGCCGCTGCTGCAGCGCCTCGTCGGCGGCCAGGTCGGCCATGCGGCCTCGGTGCACCACGCGGCCGTCGTCCATCACCGCCACCCCGTCGCCGACCGCCAGCGCCAACGCCAGGTTCTGCTCGACCAGCAAGACCGTCGTGCCCTCGGCCTTCACCGCGCGCAACGCCGCCGCCAGGTTGTCGACGATGACCGGGGCCAGGCCCTTGCTGGGCTCGTCCACCAGCAGCAGCGCCCGCGGCTCGACGAGGGCGCGCGCCATCGCCAGCATCTGCTTCTGGCCGCCGCTGAGCTTGCCGGCCGGGTGCAGCCAGAACGTCTTCAGCGCCGGGAACCAGCCGAAGAGGCGGTCCAGGCGGGCCGCGTCCAGGTCCTCAGCGCGGCGTGCCGCTCGTGCGGCCAGCACCAGGTGGTCGCGCACGCTGAGGTCGGCGAAGATCCCCATCGACTCGGGCACGTAGGCGATGCCGGCCTGCGCGATGGCGGGCGTGGCCAGGCCCTGGAGCGCGAGCCCGCGCAGCCGGATCGTGCCCCGGCTGGCCCGCCACAGCCCCATCACCGTGCGCAGCGTCGTGCTCTTGCCGGCGCCGTTGCGGCCCAGCAGCATCGTCACCTCGCCCTCGGGCACGGCCAGGTCCACGCCGTGCAGGATGTGGTAAGCGCCGATGTGCGTGTGCACGCCCTGCAGCTCGAGCAACGTCATGCCGCGGCCCCCGCCGCCCGGCCCAGGTAGGCCTGCTGCACGACCGGCGAGGCGATCACGGCCGCCGGCTCGCCTTCGGCCACCTTCGCGCCCTGGTGCAGCACGACGATGCGGTCGGCCAGCTCGCGCACCACGTCCATCTTGTGCTCGACGAGCAGGATGCAGACCTCGGGCCGTGCCTTCAGCGCGCGGATCAGGCCCAGCACCACCGGCGCGTCGTCGGCGCTCATGCCGGCCGTGGGCTCGTCGAACAGGTAGACCCGGGGGCGCAGCGCCATCAGCAGCGCCACCTCGAGCTTGCGCTGGTCGCCGTGCGACAGGGTGGCGGCCAAGGCGTCGCGTTGCGCGCGCAGTTGCACTTGATGCAGCAACGCGTCGGCCTCGTCGATCCAGGCGCGCCGGGCCGACCACAGGCGCAGCAGGTCGAGCGCCGTCCCGCCGCCGGGGCGGCCCTGCTCGCGCGCCTGCACCGCCAGGCGCAGGTTCTCGTGCACGGTCAGGCGTGCGAACAGCTGCGTGAGCTGGAAGGCCCGGCCCAGCCCGCGCCGCGTGCGCGACGGGGCTGACAGCCCGCCGATGTCGGCCCCGCCGAGCAGCACGCGGCCGCTGCTGGCGCGCAGCTGGCCCGAAACGAGGTTGAAGTAGGTGGTCTTGCCGGCCCCGTTGGGGCCGACGATGGCCGTCAGCGTGCCGGCCTCGAAGCGGCACGACACACGGTCGACCGCGGTATGGCCGCCGAAGCGCACCGTCAGCTCGCGCGTCTCGAGCACCCTCCCGGCCCCTGGCGGGCGGATCAGGCGCGGCCGTTGAGGATCGGCACGCTCATCTCGGCCGGCGTGATCTCGTGCACCAGCTCGGGCACGCCCCAGGCGAAGGCCGGGTCGACCTTGATCCTGAAGTGGTACATCGACTGCATCGCCTGGTGGTCCTGCTTGCGGAACGTCATCAGGCCCTTCGGCGTCTGGAAGCTCATGCCTTCCATCGTGGCGATGAGGCGGGCGCTGTCGACGCTGCCGCCGGTGCGGCCGAGCGCCTGCACGACGGCGATGGCCGCGCACATGCCGCCACAGGTGAAGAAGTCGGGCGGTGCACCGAACTTCTTGTAGTGGTTGGCCACCAGCCACTCGTTCACCGGGTTCTTCGGGATGCCGAAGTAGTAGTAGGTGGCCCCCTCCATGCCCGGGAACTGCTTGTAGGCGACCATTGCCGGCAGGATGTTGCCGCCGGTGGCGATCTCGATGCCGTAGCGCTTGAGGTCGAGGTCGGCGATCTTGAACGGGTTGCCGGCGCCGGCCCAGATGATGAAGATCACCTTGCGCCCCGGGCGGTCCTTCAGCGCGTCGATCAGGCGCTGCGCACCGGCGGTGAAGTCGGTGGTGCTGACGGGCAGGTACTCCTCGTGCACGAGCTGAGCCTGCTTCAGCGCGTTCTTGAAGGCCTTCACGCCGTCGCGGCCGAAGGCGTAATCCTGAGCCAGCGTGGCGATGCTGACCCCTGGCTTGTCCAGCGCGACGGCGTTGCCGATCGCGTCCTGGCTGCTGTTGCGCCCGGTGCGGAAGATGTACTTGTTCCACTTGTCACCGGTGATGCTGTCGGCCACGGCCGGCTCCACCAGCAAGATCTTCTTGTACTCCTCGGCCACCGGCAGCATCGCCAGCGCCACGTTGCTGGCGGTGGGGCCCACAGCGAGATCGGCGCGGTCGTCGCTGTAGGCCGCCGCCAGCAGGCTCTTGCCCAGCTCGGGCTTGCCCTGGTCGTCGCGCTCGATCACGACCAGCTTCTTGCCCGCCACCATCATCGTGCCGCCGGTGGCGTAGTCCAGGCCCATCATGAAGCCGGTGCTGGTCTGCTTGCCGTAGGCCTCCAGCGGACCGGTGAGGCTGTGCACATGGGCGATGCGGATTTCGCCCGAGGCCTGCGCCCGCGCCAGCGGTGCCGTTGCGGTGAGGGCTAGGCCTTGCAGCAGTTGTCGACGTTGCATGGGTGAAGCTCCTGGGTGTGTCGCGGAAGGTTCCGGCCCGCTGCGTCGCCGGCGGGACTGCGGCGCATTCTGGTCCGCGCGCGGCAGCTCGCGCATGGCGGTCTTCCCGACAGTCGACTCCGCGCCTCACCCGCAGGCGGGCTCGACGGGGCCCGCCGAAGCCGGAGGCTCAGTCCGTGGCCGACTGAGCCCAGCCGAGCCGCCTGGGGTTGACACCGCCCGGCGGCCCGGGCCGGGCTGGGTACGATGCGGCGCCGGCCGCGGCAGGCCCCGTGGCCCTGTCGTGGGCGGCGGAGCCGGCCTCCCCTCTTCCCTCGCTCCCCATGATCCAGCAGAACCTGTACGCCGCCCTGCGCGCGGCCTTCCCCGCCGATCTCGACGCCATTGCCGTCGAGGCCGCCGACAGCCCCGAGCCGCTGCACTACACCTGGCGCGACCTCGACCGCGGCTCGGCCATGATCGCCAACCTGATCGACTCGCTGGCACTGCCGCCGCGCTCGCGCATCGCGGTGCACACCGACAAGAGCGTCGAGGCGCTGATGCTGTACCTGGCGGTGCTGCGTTCGGGCCATGTCTACCTGCCGCTGAACATCGCCTACCAGGCGGCCGAGCTCGACTACTTCATCGGCCATGCCGAGCCGGCGATGGTGGTCTGCGCCCGCCGCCACTTCGGCTGGGTCGGGCCGCTGGCCTTCGGCCTCGGCACGAAGCATGTCTACACCCTCGACGACGACCGCAGCGGCACCCTGCTCGACCGTGCGGCGCTGCACGCCGACAGCCAGGCGCCGGCCCTGCGCCAGGCCGCCGACCTGGCCGCCATCGTCTACACCAGCGGCACCACCGGGCGCAGCAAGGGGGCGATGCTCAGCCACGGCAACCTGCTGTCGAACGCGCGCGTGCTGAAGGAGCACTGGGGCTGGGTCGGCGGGGACGTGCTGATGCATGCGCTGCCGCTGTTCCACGTGCACGGCCTGTTCGTGGCCTGCCACGCGGCGTTGCTGGGCGGCAGCAGGACGATCTGGTTCAACCGCTTCGACCCCCGCGCCGTGGTGGCCCGGCTGCCGGATGCCACCGTCTTCATGGGCGTGCCCACGATGTACACGCGGATGCTGGCCGAGCCCTCGCTCACGCCCGAGGCCTGCGGGCTGATGCGGCTGTTCGTCTGCGGCTCGGCGCCGCTGCGCCCCGAGACCTTCGAGGCCTGGCGCGAGCGCACCGGCCACACCCTGCTCGAGCGCTACGGCATGAGCGAGACCTTGATGCTCACCTCCAACCCCTACCGCCCCGAGGACGCCCGCCGCGCCGGCACCGTGGGCCAGGCCCTGCCCGGCGTGGGCCTGCGCGTGTGCGACGACAAGGGCCGCCCGCTGCCGGCCGGCGAGATCGGCGGCATCGAGGTCAAGGGGCCTGGCGTGTTCCAGGGCTACTGGCGCATGCCCGAGAAGACGGCCGACGAGTTCACCACCGACCTGTGGTTCAAGACCGGTGACCTGGGCACGCTGGATGCCCAGGGCACGCTGCGCATCGTCGGCCGCAGCCGGGACCTGATCATCACCGGCGGCTACAACGTCTACCCGGCCGAGGTCGAGGGCTACCTCAACGAGCTGCCCGGCGTGGCCGAATCGGCCGTCGTCGGCGTGCCGCACCCCGATTTCGGCGAGGCGGTCGTGGCCGTGCTCGTGGCCGCGCCCGGGGCCCGGGTCGACGAGGCCGCGCTCGCCGCCGGGCTGAAGGCCCGCATCGCCGGCTTCAAGGTGCCCAAGCGCCTGCTGCTGCTGCCCGAGCTGCCACGTAACGCGATGGGAAAGGTGCAAAAGAATTTGCTGCGCGAGCAATACCGGGCCTTGTTCTCGGCCTGACGGCCAGGCCAGCGCTACATTGCCGGCCATGAAGTTGCTGATCCTCGGCGGCACGCGATTCCTGGGGCGCCACCTGGCGCAGCTGGCCCTGGCGGCAGGCCACCAGCTGACGCTGCTGCACCGCGGCCGCAGCGGGCCGGGCCTGTTCCCCGAGGCCGAGCACCTGATCGCCGACCGCGACGCCGACCTCGGCCTGCTGGCCGGTCGGCACTGGGATGCCGCGATCGACACCAGCGCCTACGTGCCGCGCCAGGTGCACGCCGCCGCCGCCGCCCTGGGCGAGCGGGTCGGCCAGTACCAGCTGATCTCCAGCATCAGCGTCTACGCCAGCTACGCCTGCCCGGGGCTGGCCGAGGACGCGCCGCTGCAGACCCTGGCGGACCCGGCCACCGAAGTCGTCGACGGCACCACCTACGGCGGCCTGAAGGCGCTGTGCGAGCAGGCGGCGCAGGCCGGCTTCGGCGGACGCTGCCTGATCGTGCGGCCCGGGCTGCTGGTGGGCCCGCACGACCCCAGCGGGCGCTTCACCTGGTGGGTGCAGCGCATGGCCGCCGCCTCGGCGGGCGGCGAGGTGCTGGCGCCAGGCGACGCGGCCGCGCCGGTGCAGTTCATCGACGCCCGCGACGCCGCGGCCTGGCTGCTGGCGCAGGCCGAGCGCGGCAGCCGGGGCGCGTGCAACCTCACCGGCCCGGCCCGGCCCACGACCTTCGGCGAGTTCCTCGAGACGGCCCGCGCCGCGCTGGCCCCGGCCGCCCGGCTGACCTGGATCGACGAGGCCTGCCTGCTGGCCCAGGGCGTGGCGCCCTGGACCGAGCTGCCGCTGTGGCTGCCCCGGGATTCGGCCGGGCTGCACCAGGTGAGTATCGCGCGCGCCCTGTCGCTGGGCCTGCGCTGCCGGCCGATGGCGCAGACGCTGCAGGACACCGCGGCCTGGGCCGCCGCCGCCCCGGCGCCGCTGCCGGCCCCGCCCTGCAGCGGGCCGATGCGCCAGGGCGTGGG